>JANQAC010000002.1:655833-958750 GCA_024707255.1 Asticcacaulis sp.
AGCGAGGCTTTGATATGCAAAGCTATTGCGGCGATTATGGGGCTACGTGGCGCACGAATAGGTTGCAAATTAACGCAATTTAAACGCCTTGATTGTAACTTAAGGTTGCGTCACGGTTTTCCCCTGAGATCGTTTGGCGCCCCACGTGCGCACTGTTTCTCCCTCTTCCGGGCGCGCACATAAACTCCGCGCCGGATCTGCTGGTCCCAGGTCCGGCCGGACCTTTTTAGCTTTTAGCTCCGCAAGCGATAACCCGTCTTGAATATCCAGGCGATCAGCGCGACGCAGGCGGTCGTGAACACCAGGGTCATGCCGAAACTGACCATCACATTGACATCGGCCTTGCCATAGAAGGTCCAGCGGAAGCCGTTGACCAGATAGACGATCGGGTTGAACAGAGTGATGTGTTGCCAGAAGTCCGGCAGCATTTTGATGGAATAGAAGGTGCCGCCAAGGAAGGTCAGGGGGGTGATGATCAGCAGGGGGACGACCTGCAATTTCTCGAAGCCATCGGCCCAGACGCCCAGGATGAAGCCGAACAGCGAGAAGGTGAGGGCGATCATGACGAGGAATACGGCCGCCCAGATCGGGTGAACGACCTCATAAGGCACGAACAGCCGCGCGGTAATCAGGATGATGGTGCCCAGGATCACAGACTTGGTGGCGGCGGCCCCGACATAACCTAAAAGCGCTTCGACGACCGAGACAGGCGCGGACAACAGTTCGTAGATTGTGCCGGTAAAGCGCGGCAGGTAGATGCCGAACGAGGCATTTGAGGTGCTTTCGGTCAGGATTGACAGCAGGGTCAGGCCGGGCACGATAAAGGCGCCATACGAAACACCATCGACCAGGGTCATCTTGCTGCCGATGGCCGAGCCGAAGACGATGAAATAGAGCGAGGTCGAGATGACCGGTGCGGCGATGCTCTGGAACAGGGTGCGCCAGGTGCGGTGCAGTTCGAAAAAATAGATGGCGCGGACGGCGTGGAAATTGAGGCTCATGATTTTTTCTCCACCAGGTCGACAAAGATATCTTCGAGCGATGACCGCTTGGTGCTGACTGACTTGAAGTCGATCTGCTTGTCCATCAACGCCTTGAGAACGTCAGCCACACCCGCATCCTCGGCATCGCCTTCACCAGTCAGGACAAAGGTCAGGGTCTCGCCATCTTCGGACAGGTCGAGTTTCTGCGGGATATCCGGCGGGGCATCCAGTTTCGATTTCAGGCCGATGGTGACGCGGGTCTGGCCCAGTTTCTTCATCAGGGCGTGCTTTTCCTCGACGAGCATGATCTCGCCCTTATTGATGACGCCGATGCGGTCGGCCATCTCTTCGGCTTCCTCGATATAGTGGGTGGTCAGGATAATGGTGACACCCTCGTCGCGCAGGTGGCCGATCATCTTCCACATATCGCGGCGCAATTCGACATCGACCCCGGCGGTCGGCTCATCAAGGAAGAGGATTTTCGGCTCGTGCGACAGCGCCTTGGCGATCAGCACCCGGCGCTTCATGCCGCCGGAAAGCGTGGCGATCTTGTTGTCCTTCTTGTCCCACAAGGAAAGGTCTTTCAGCACCTTCTCGATATGGGCCGGATTGGGCGCCATGCCGAAGAGGCCGCGCGAAAAGCTGACTGTGGCCCAGACGGTCTCGAACATGTCGGTCGCCAGTTCCTGCGGCACCAGGCCGATCTTGGCGCGGGCGGCGCGGTAATCCTTCGTGATGTCATGGCCGTCGGCGATGACCGTGCCACCGGTCAGCTTGACCAGCCCGCACACCACGCCGATCAGGGTGGTTTTGCCGGCGCCATTCGGGCCCAGCAGGGCGAAGATTTCACCGCGCCGGATATCGAGATCGATGGATTTGAGCGCCTTGTGGCCGCTCTTGTAGGTCTTGTCGAGGTGCCGGATCGAAATGACCGAATCCATCTGTTTTCCTTTGCGAGGTAATGCGTGACCTATATAGTCCGTTATGCGCCAAAAAACGACAGGGGATATTCGCCGATGAAGAGAGTTTTGCTGTGCGGACTGGCGTTTGTGGCTTTCGGTGCCCAGGCGAAAACGCCATTGGCGGACACTCTTTTCCGCAATGCTTACGTCTACACGGTCGATGCAAAGGATAGTGTGGCCCAGGCGCTGGCGGTAAAGGATGGCCGGATCGTCTATGTCGGGGATCAGGTCGGGGCAAAAGCCTTTACCGGCCGCAAGACGCAGGTGGTCGATCTCAAGGGCCGGATGGTCATGCCGGGCCTGATCGACGGGCATATGCACCCGCAATCGGGCGGCTTGCGGATGCTTAACTGTAATCTGGACTATGCGAGCCTGACGATTGCGGAATTTCAGGCGCGCATTCAAAAATGCGTCGATGACGACAAAACAGCCGGACCGGATGACTGGCTGGAGGTCATCAACTGGTTTGAGCAGGGCGCTAAACCGCAGGGCACGATCCTGACCCGCACGGCGCTCGATGGCGTGAAAACCACGCGGCCGATCAAGGTCCATTCGTCCTTCGGCCATTCCAACCTGACCAATACACGCGGCCTGCAACTGGCAGGCATCACCCGTGATACTTCTGAGCCTAAGGATGGTGTGATTGTGCGCGATACGGCCGGTGAACCGACCGGGCTCTTGCAGGACGCGGCACAGGATTTGGTGGACAGGGTGGTGCCCGGCCCTTCGGTCGAAAAGAACTATCAGGCGACGCAACTGGCACTGAAAGCCATGCGCGAGCAGGGGATTACGTCATTTCTCGACGCCTATACCGATATCGAGACCATGACCGCCTACCGCACGGTCTCCAAAGGGGGCGGCCTGACAGCGCGGGCGCATTTCGCCGTACTCATCGATTCCCCCGCGGACTACGATGCTGACAAAGCGATCGCCGAGGTTCTGAAGGAAAAGGCCGACTTCGAGCAAAAACCGGATGGCGCAAAGCCCATCATGACCGTCGATACCGCCAAGCTGTTCCTCGATGGGGTTTATTCGGCGCCGGCCTTTTCGGCGGTAATGGTCGAGCCCTATTTCGAGAATGGCAAGCCGGGACACAATTACGGACCTAAGCCCTATTTCTCGCAAGCGCAGCTTGATGACACCCTGATCAAGCTGGCATCGGCGGGGCTCAATCCGCATATGCACGCCGATGGCGACGGCTCGGTGCGGATGGGCCTGAACGCGGTCGAGGCGATGCGAAAAGTGCATCCGGCAGACGATATCCGTCCGGCCATCGCCCATGATGAGATTGTCGATCCGGCCGATTACAGGCGCTATGCCGAGGTCGGCGCCCTGCCAGTGCTGTCCTTCCAGTGGGAGCGGCCTTCCATCGATATTATGCAGTCGATGTCGGCGCTGGGGCCGGTGCGGTCGGCGCTGATGGAACCGGCCGGCCTGCTGGAAATCTATGGCGCGCGCATTGTCTATGGCTCGGACTGGCCGGTGGATGCGCTCGATGAATGGCTGGCCCTGCAGATTGCTGTCACGCGCAAGGCGATTGGTGAGGACGCGGTGACATATCCCGACCGGCTGGGTATCGATCCGGGGCTGACAGTGGCGCAGGCGGTGCGGGCGATCACGCTCAATGCCGCCTACAGCCTGCGGCAGGACAAGGACACTGGCTCGCTTGAAGCAGGCAAGTTCGCCGACCTGATCGTACTCGATCGCAACCTGTTCCTGATCAAGCCGGAAGAGATCGGAGATACGAAAGTGTTGCTGACCATGGTCGGCGGGAAGGTGGTCTACAAGGCTGAGAGCCTTAAGTAAGAAGCCCCCCCCCTCATTTGAGGCGTGGTGGTGGGGCTTCTTGCTTTCTCCACAAAAGAAAAAGGCCGGCGAGGGGGATAATATTCGCCGGCCGGTAGGTTTTCACTCTGACTTTATCAGTATTTGTAGGTGATCTGCAGGAAGCCGGAGCGGCCGAGACCTTCGTACCAATTGCTGTTGTAGTACGGGTAGCTGGTCCAGGTGGAATCATAGGGCGGGTTGGTATCGAACAGGTTGTCGATGGCCAGGGACACCGTGACCTTGTCGTTGACCTCATATTGCGCCGAGGCGTTATAGAGCATGTAGGCTTTCACCCACGCGTCCTCGTCATAGTTGGGCAGGCGGCTGGTATAGTTGCCGTCGATGTTGAACTTCCACTTGCCGGTCTTCAGGTTGACGCTGGCCGAGGCCTTGTCGCGCGGGATGTAATAGTCGGAATCGACCGCCAGCTTGTTGATGGCCGGGTCGCCGACATAGCGGGTATAGTCGTGGTCGATGACGTGGGTATAGCTGCCGGACAGGCCGAGCACACCGATCGGCGTATCGAAGCGCAGGTGGCCGGCGAAGTCGTAACCCGAGGTTTCTTCCTTGGCGACATTGATCGGGCTGACGAAGACCTGGGTGATGTCGCCGCCGGAATCACGCGTGACACGGGCGATGGCGTCCTGGCAGGTCGGGGTGTTGATGTCCTGCAGGCCGTTGCGGCATTCGCCTTCGGTGCGGGTCAGGTTGTTGATGACCAGGTCCTCGACCACGCCTTCCATCTTGATCTTGAAGTAATCGACGCTGACATCAAACATACGTGACGGCGCCCAGACAAAGCCGGTATTGAAGCTTTCGCTGGTTTCCGGTTCCAGGTCGCGGTTGCCGCCGGTCTTGACCGAGATGCGCGAACCGCGGCCGCAATCGCCGGGATAGTCTTCCGGCGTATCATTGTAGCAGGTGTAGTAGTCGGTGGCGCGGCCTTCTTCGTAACCGATGCCCTGATAGACATAGTTCAGGTCAGGCGCGCGGAAACCGGTGCCCCACGCGGCGCGCAGCAGCAGGGTCTTGAGCGGGCGGTATTCCAGGCCGAGATTATAGGTGCTCTGGCCGACGCTGTGACCGGCATAATCATAATGATCGTAACGGGCCGCGGCGCTGGAGGACAGGGTGGAGAGCAACGGAATGCTGAACTCGACGCCCGTGGCGTAGTGGTTGCGGTGACCCTTGGAAATGAAGTCCGTCCAGCTAAAGAAGTGCGGCGAGGCGGCCTTCGGATCGGTGCCCTGGTCGTAGTCCTGACGGCCGCCCTCGATGAGGAAGTTGAAGCCGACGGGGCCGGCCGGCATCTGGAACAGGTCGCGGGTGCCGATCTGGGCGGTGACTTCGGTAACCGAGCTTTTCGGATGATAGACGGCGTTTTCAGCGATCGAGGCGTATTCTTCCGGGGTCAGCGGGGTGTAGAAGCGCGTTGGGTCGGCGTTGAAGATATAATAGCCGTCGCCATCAATGCCCTCAGACCGGCCAAGGAACAGGGCGTTGGCTTTTTCGACATTGATCAGCGGGAAGATGACCTCGGCCGTATAGGCGCTGTAGTTGAGCGCCACCTCGTAGTTCCACTTGTCATCAGCGCCAAATGTGCCGCGCACGCCGGGCGTAAAGGTATAGGTAGTCGAATTGACCTGGCGCTTGGCCTTGTCCAGCCCGCCCATTTCTTCAGGTGTGAAGATACGATACCAATTGTCATAACCATCGCCGGTCATGCTGGAGTTCGTATTATAGAAATAGCCGGAATCGTCGCCCTCCGGAGTTTGGAAACCCCAGGAAGTCGGGCGCTTCAGCAGTTCAAGACGGCTGAGACCGAACTGCACGTCGGCGAAGAGGTGCAGGTTGCCGGAGACATCATAGGTGAAGGAGCCGATGAGGTTGCCAGCATGGCGCTGCGACTGGACGGTCTTATAGCCGATGGCGGATTCGCTGCCGCAGTAGTCCCCAGCGACATCATAATCACCACCACTATAATAGGGATCGTTCGCCAGATGGGTAGTGCCGCCATTTGTGCCGGACGTAAGGGCGCACTGAGCCTCTGTGGCATCGATAGCATAATCATAGTCATCCAGACGCTGCCAGTTGGTGACCGGGGTCTGATAGGCGGGATCGGGCGCGTCGAGCGTCGAATTCTGGCGCTTGCGCTGGTAGCCATAGATCGGATCGGTCCACAGGATTTCGCCGCCGAAGACGCCGTGGAACTTGCCGGCATCGAAGCCTGATGAATAGTTCAGGCGGTGCGACTGTCCGCCGCCCTGTTCGGTCCAGCCGTAGCGGTAATCGAGCGTCGAGCCGTCATAGCGCTCCTTGAGCTTGAAATTGACCACGCCGGCCAGGGCGTCCGAGCCATAGATGGCCGAGGCCGAGCCGGACAGGATTTCAATCTGGTCGACCATGCCCAGAGGGATGTTGGAAATATCGGTGAAATTGCCATTGCCGTCATAGGGCATCGGGAAATCGGAAATGCGGCGGCCATTGACCATGACTAGGGTATGGTTGGGGCCGAGGCCGCGCAGATCGACCTGTTGCGCGCCCGGCGAATAGTCGGCGGCATTGCCCGATTGCATCGATTCGGTTTCACCGCCGTTTTGCGTCACGGTTTTCAGCACGTCCGGAACGCTGGCATAACCGCCGGCACAGATCTGGTCGGATGTGATCACAGTGACGGGCGCCGGGCCTTCCTTCTGGGTGCGCGGAATGCGCGACCCGAGAACGACGACGGTCTGAGGTTCGTCATCCGCCGGCGCAGCGGTTGCGGTGTCCTGTGCCTGGGCCACGCCATGAAGGCCATAGAGGCTGCATCCGGCAAGCAGGGTCAGCTTGCAGAGATGCCCAAGAGTTATATAAGGCCTGGTCTTCTTCATGGGGCGCTCCTGATTTGAAGTAACGGTGTTCGCAAATGCAAATGGGATAAATGTGCAAATATAGTTTCAAAGTGCACTATTTTTGCGGAAACATGATGAAAAGTGACATCATTGTGTCAAACTTGGCAATCAAATTGTTGCCATAAGGTCAATTTGCGATCACAGTTGTGGTGATATGTTGCATTTGCGCACTAATTCACCCGGAGCCTGCCATGCGTCACCTGATTCTTGCCTTAAGTCTCTCATTCGTCACCTTAAATATGAGTAATATTGCCGAGGCGAAGGTATGGAAAAGCGGGTCGGGCTACAGGACCTTCGTCATTGGTGACGAAACGAAGCCGACGACCGATCCGGTAACAGGTGGCTTCCTGTTGAGCGGCGGCGGTGACTGGGCCTATGATGCCTTCCGCTGGTTCACCGCCCATGCCGGTCATGGTCACATTGTCGTGCTGCGGGCGTCTGGTACCACGGAATCGCAGGATGAATTTTATAACCAGGTAAAGGGAGTCGCCTCGGTGCGGACTTTTCTGTTTACCGATCGCAAGGCTTCTTATGACCGGAAGCTGCTGGAAGCAGTGAAGAAGGCCGATGGCATCTTCCTGGCGGGCGGCGACCAGTCCAACTATGTGCGCATGTGGAGGGGCACGCCGCTCAATGAAGCGCTCGATGCCCATGTGGCGGCCGGCAAGCCGATCGGCGGCACTTCGGCGGGGCTGGCGGTGCAGGGGAACTGGCTATACGGGGCCATGGATGGCGGCAGCATTACCTCGCCGGAGGCGATGAAAGACCCGCTCGGTTCGGCGGTGACCATGGAAAGCAACTTCCTGCATTCGGAACTGATGACCAATATTGTCACCGACAGCCATTTCGGCGTGCGTGACCGCCTGGGCCGCCTGATCGCCTTTGTGGTCAAGTCGGAAAGTCTGCGTGATGCCGATGGCAAGCGGTATGCGCATCCGCTGGTCGGTCTGGGCATCGATGAAGAGGCCGCGATGACGGTAGAGGCCGACGGTACGGCGAAGGTTTATTCCAATCTCGATGGTCACGGCTGGCTGGTTCAGGGCGGCGAGGTTCACGATCTGGCGCCGGGCAAGCCACTCAATATCAAGAATGTGAGTGTGACGGGCATCGGCAAGACCAGCACCTTCAATATCAAGACGCTGGAAGTCGGTCAGCCGTCCTTCACCCGCACCTATGATGTCACCGATGGCGTGCTCACTCAGCAAAAGCACTGGTCGCTTGCCATCCACGGCGGCGCCGGCGTGATCGACCGCGGCGACCTGACACCGGAGACCGATGCCGCCTATCGCGCCGGTCTGGCCGAAGCCCTGAAGGCGGGGCAGGCGGTACTCGACAAGGGTGGTTCGTCACTCGATGCCGTCGAGGCCACGCTGAAGCCGCTGGAGGACAATCCTCTGTTCAATGCCGGTAAGGGCGCGGCGATCGCGGCGGATGGCAATATCTATCTCGACGCGGCTATCATGGACGGCGGCACAATGAAGGCCGGCGCCGTGGCGGCCCTGACGCACACCAAGAACCCGATCGTGGCGGCGCGCGCCGTTATGGACAAGACGCGCCACGTCCTGCTCGCCGGTGAGGGCGCTGACGCCTTCTCGAAGGCGCAGGGGCTTGAACAGGAAGACCCAAGCTATTTCCATACACCGGAGCGCGAGCAGATGCTGGTGGACTGGAAAAAAGACAATACGGCTATGATAAACCCGACCCATATGTATGGCACAGTCGGGGCGGTAGCGCTGGATAGCGATGGCCATCTGGCGGCGGCGACCTCGACCGGCGGCCTGACCGGCAAGCAATGGGGCCGTATTGGCGATAGTCCGCTGATCGGCGCCGGCACCTATGCGCGCGATGGCGACTGTGCCGTTTCGGCCACCGGCACCGGTGAATATTTCATCCGCGATTCCGCCGGCCGCCAGGTTTGTGACCGCGTGCGCTGGAACCATCAGGACATCGAGGCCGCGGCCCATGACACCATCATGTCGATCGGATCGATCGGCGGCGATGGCGGTCTGATCGCCATGGACACCAATGGCAAGCCGGCCTTTGCCATAAATGATGTGGGCATGTATCGTGGTGCGGTATCATCCGATTCCCCCGTTATCCGAACGGCGATCTATGGCGACGAGACACTGAAATAATGACCACGCGCAAGCCTGCCCCGGAACTGGACGCCATCGACCGCAAGCTGATGGCGTCCTTACGCGAAAATTCCCGCCTGCCGGTGTCGCAACTGGCGACCATGCTCGATATTCCGCGCACCCAGGTCTATGCCCGGCTGGAACGGCTTGAAAACGAAGGCATTATCGACGGCTATACGGTGCGGCTGGGCCAGGCCTACTCGAAATCCCGCCTGCGCGCCCATGTCATGATCAAGACCCTGCCGCGCCTGTGTCAGGAGGTCGAACTCAAGCTGCCGGAAATCCCGGAAGTCTCGGCCGTCTATGCCATCAGCGGGGAATACGACATCATTGTCATGGTCGAGGCGGCCGACAGCATAGAGATGAACGAACTGATCAACCGCATCGGCCTGCTGGATGGCGTGGAGCGCACCACCACCTCGATTATTCTGGCGGCCAAGCTGGAGCGTTAGGCTCTTGCCGCGAACCAGGTGGCTAGCCGCCGGATCGCTTCCTCGATCTCAGGTGTGGAGACCGCGAAGCTGAAGCGGATAAAGTGATGCCCCTCGACTGGATCGAAGTCGAGGCCAGGCGCCGTAGCTACGCCGGTGTCGCGCAACAACATCTGGCAAAAATCGAGGCTGTTGTCGGTCAGGTGGCCGATATAGGCATATATATAAAAGGCGCCGTCGGGCGGGGCGATCGAGGTCAGACCCAGTGCGGGCAAGGCATCGAGCAATAGTTGGCGATTGCGGGCGTAGGTGGCGACATGGGCCTCCAACTCGTCGCGGCAATCCAGCGCCACCAGGCCGGCGTGCTGGCTGAGAGAAGGCGCGGTCAGGAAAAGATTGCCGACATAGGCACGGGCCTTTTTCCAGATGTGCCTGCGGCACCAGCAGCCAGCCGACCATGCTGAAATATTTGGAGAAACTGCTGACCACCAGAGCGTCCGGCGCATATTCCAGCATGGAATGCGTGGGTTCGACATAGCTCAGGCCGTGATAGATTTCGTCAGAAATGATGCGGATGCCACGCTCGCGGCAGACGGCGGCAATGGCCTCAAGCTCGGCAGCTTCGATGATCGTACCAGTCGGGTTGGCCGGACTGGCGATGATGACACCTTCCGGCGCCGGTTCGACGGCTGCCAGAGCCGCGGCGGTTAATTGGAAGCGGACCGACGCATCACAAGGAATTTCCACCGGTATCTGGCGCAGCGCCTTGACCGTATTACGGTAGGCGACATATCCGGGGCGGGCCATGGCGATGCGGGCGCCGGGCTCGAAGCTGGAAATCAGGGCCAGCAACAGGGCGGGTGAGGCGCCGCAGGTCAGAATGAAGCGCTCAGGTGCGACGGTGATACCATAGGTTTGCTGGTAGTGCCGGGCCAGACGCGCGCGCAAGTCCGGGCTTTCCCAGTAGCCAAGGCCGTCCGTGTCGAGCACATAGTGGGCGGTCTCGATCGCTTTCTTTGGGGCGCCGGTAGAGGGCTGGCCAAATTCCATGTGGATGATGGAGCGGCCCTCGGCCTTCAGTTGATGGGCCAGGCGGCTGATGGCAATGGCATGAAACGGTTCGATATCCTGCATGTCCTGCTTCTAGGCCAGATGGCTGTCGATCCCAATTCAAAAATTTGAACGGCGTCCTTGTCAGGGCGGATAATTGTTGCTAATGCGAATGATTATCAAAGTTATGCGGTATTTTTGTCTTCATGCCCAGCTCAATAACGGTAAAGTCCGGCTTCTGGCGGAACCAGTTGCGCCAGTGGCACTGGATCAGTTCGGCAATCTCCCTGATGGGGCTGCTGCTGTTTTCCGTGACCGGCTTTACGCTCAATCACGCGGCGCAGATTGAAGCCCAGCCCAAGGGGACGAAGATTGAACGCACGGTGCCGCAAGCTACCTTGACTAGCCTGGCTTCGGTCACGGCCAATGTGCCCCTGACGCCCGTTCAGGCCACGGCCATCCGGGGCGCCACGGGCGTCGATGTGCGCGGCGCCACGGTCGATGCCGACGAAGACGGCATCTATCTCACCCTGTCGGCGCCAGGTGTCGATCTGACTCTGGAAATCAGCCGCATCGACGGCCATGCTATCTATGAACGCACCGATCGCGGCCTGATCGCCGTGCTCAATGACCTGCACAAAGGCCGGCATTCCGGCCCGGTCTGGGCCTTGTTTATCGACCTGATCGCCATTGCCTGCGTGGTGTTTTCCGTGACCGGTCTTGGCCTTCTGTGGCTATACGCCCGTGGCCGCCGCGTCACCTGGCCCCTGGTGGCTCTGGGCCTTGTTCTCCCTTTCATCCTTTTTCTGCTGTTTGTTCACGCCTGAGGTTTACCATGACTGCCAAGTTTCTTGCCTTCGCCGCCGTTGCGGCCACCGGCCTGACCGTTTCCACGGCAAATGCCGGCCAGGTTGTGCTTGATATCGAAATCCCGGCCCAGAAGGTTGCCGAATACCACAAGCCCTATGTCGCGGGCTGGATCGAGGATGCCGCCGGCAATCACGTCGCCAACGCTTTCCTGTGGTATGATGTCAAGAAGCCGGAAAACCGCGGCGCCCGCTGGCTGAAGGATCTGCGGTCGTGGTGGCGCAAAAGCGGCCGTGACCTGACCTCGACTGATGGTTTCAGCGGCGCTACGCGCGCCCCCGGCCGCAATACGCTGGCACTCGATACAAATGCTTCGGCCTTCAAGGGCCTGAAGCCCGGCGCCTACAGCTTCGTCGTTGAAGCCTCGCGCGAGCAGGGCGGCCACGATCAGGTGAAACTGCCGCTGACCTGGAACCCGGCCAGGGCGGCGACCGCCAGCGCAAAAGGCACCACCGAACTCGGTCAGGTCAAGCTCAGCTATAAGCCGTAAATGCCCCTGTCGCTGCCCGCCCTTGACCGACGTGTGCTGATCCCCGACTTCGTCGCGGAACCGCATCCGCCTGCCGGAACGGTCCGTCACGATCTGGAAGGATCAGCCTTCGCCACGACCTGGCGGGTCAGTTTTTATGTCGAAGCCGATGCGGTCCTGATGGGACTGCCAGCGCGCCTGCAGGCGGTGCTGGATGGAATCGACCGGGAAATGAGTCCGTATCGGATCGATTCTGATCTGACGCGCTTCAACCTGGCACCGACGGGCACATTTGTCGCCCTGCCGACGCAGATGATGACGGTCATGCGCCATGCGCTGGATATAGCCGAACTGACCGATGGCGCCTTCGATCCGGCCATACTCCCGGCGGTGGAACTGTGGGGGTTCGGCGCCAGGGCGGTGCCGGCAGGTCTGCCGGATATCTCGATCCTGCCGGCCAACCGCTGGCGCGATCTGGTCTGGCAGGGGGACGGGATGATCAAGCCGGAGGGCGTGCGTATCGATCTGTGTGCCATCGCCAAGGGGTATGCCGTCGATTGTCTGATGAACCTTCTGAAAGCCGAGCCGGGTGTCTGTTCGGGCCTGGTCGAGGTTGGGGGTGAACTGAAGGGCTGGGGCGTACAGCCGGATGGCCTGCCGTTCTGGGTGGAAATCGAGACACCGGCAAAGGTGGCGACGGTTGCCGCCCTGTGCGATTGGGCGGTCGCCACTTCCGGTGAACAGGTGCGGTCGTTCGTGCATAACGGGCAGGTCCACTCGCATATCATCGACAGCCAGACCCAGGCGCCGACGCGCTCAGGCATTGTCAGCGTGACGATTTTCGACGCCGATTGCTGGCGGGCCGATGCACTCGCCACGGCCCTGATGGTGATGGGGGAGGCGAGTGCCATGGATTTTGTCGTAAGGCATGATATTCCCTGCCTGATCTGGCTGCGTGATGATGATGGTCTCCGGGAACGGTTGAGCCCGCGTCTGGAGGGTTGGCTGTGACAGCATGGCTCGATACCCTGACCTATGATCCGGCGTGCTGGGCTGCGGCCGGTGCCTGGGCAGCGGGTTTTGTGGCGGTCAGCCTGTGGGCGGCGCTCAAGGGGCGGCGTAAATCCGAAGTCGCCAGCGAGTATATGGTGCTCTATGCCTCGCAAACCGGTCAGGCAGAGGAGATTGCCAAAGACAGTGCCGCCTCTCTTGTGGCGGGCGGGCGTGACGCGCAGGCCGTATCGATGGCCTCGGCGACGGCGGCGCAGTTGCAGGTGGCGAAACATATCCTGTGCGTGGTGTCGACCACCGGCGAGGGCGATGCGCCGGACGAGGCCCTGCGTTTCGAGAAGACTTTGATGCGCGAAACGCCCGATCTGGCGGGCCGGTCAGTGGCGGTTCTGGCCCTGGGGGATCGCAAGTACGACCAGTTCTGTGCCTTCGGCCATCGTGTTTTCAACTGGCTGGTGTCCTGCGGGGCCGAGGCAGTGGTACCGGTTATCGAGGTTGATGACCTGGATGCGGCGGCGCTGAAGAAATGGCATGACCTGCTGACGAGTCTGGGGGGACGCGAAGCGCTCCATGCGTATACCGGATTGCCCTGGCGGCTGGAGGCCCGGACACGGCTCAATCCGCAGGGTAGTCATCCACTCTATCATCTCAGCTTTACAGGCCAGGCCGCCGACTGGCAGGCGGGTGATCTGGTCGAGATCACAACGCCTCGCGGTCACCGCCGCGACTATTCTATCGCCACTCTGCCGGAAGAGGGGCATGTGGACCTTTATGTGCGCGAAGTATGCAAAGAAAACGGCGAACCCGGTGAGGGTTCTGGCCTGCTGATCGAAGGCATTCAGGTGGGTGACAGCCTGCCGCTGCGGATTAAATCGCACAAGGGCTTCCATATGCCGGAGGGCGACGGGCCATTGCTGCTCATTGGGGCGGGGTCGGGTCTGGCTGGTTTGGGGGCGCATATTCTTCAGGCGAACGCGCAAGGTCGCAAGGTCTGGCTGATCTACGGAGAACGTCATCCGGAGCGCGACGGCACCTTGGCGGATCAGATGAAAACCTGGCGAGAAGAGGGCCGTCTGGCGCGGCTCGATCTGGTGTTTTCAAGGCCCGATGATAGCGAGGGGCAGTATGTCCAGGCTGTTGTGAACGCACAGGCCGCCGATATCCGGAACTGGCTGGAAGCGGATGGAGTAGTCCTGTGCTGTGGCGGCCGCGATATGGGGCTTGCGGTCGAGCACGCCCTGGCGGCGGCCTTGGGGCAGGCCTGGGTCGAGGACGCTAAGGTGTCCGGTCGATACCGACGCGATCTTTACTGAATTATTTGCGTTTATGGGAGCAATGTATGTTCAAACCTGTCTTGTCCGGCCTAGCCGCCAGTCTTACCCTGGTCGCCCTGTTCGCCACGGTTTCCGCCGAGGCGCGCACCAGCTATATCGTGCCCTATAATTTCGCCCCGACCGAAGCCTATGTGACGGCAGAAGCCGCGACGTCGGAGAATGTTTTCACGCCGGAAGGCGCGCTGAAAATCGACAGCTTCCAGATCATCGACGACAAGGGCGCCGCCACGCCGGCCAAGGGCACCCAGTTCAAGGAAGTGACCCTGTTTGAAACGACGCTGCCGCACGAAGGCACATTCCGCTTAACGACAGGCAATGTGGAAATGCGCGTAATGCAGATGGTCGAGATCGACGGCAAATGGCGTCCGGTACGTGGGCCCGGTGGACCTGGCGCTCCGGGTGGGCAAATGTCGCAACAACCGGCCATTCCGGCCGATGCCGGGACGGTTACGGTAAAAGCCATGACCCGTGCCGACAGCTATATTTCGCAAAAAAAACCGTCGGAAGCTTTGCCGCCGCTCGAAGGCAAGGGCCTGGAAGTCGCGCCGCTGACCCACCCCAGCCGTTTGTTCAGCGGCAGCACGTTCGACTTCACGGTGATGTTCGACGGCAAGCCTTTGCCGGCGGCGGATTTCAAGATCGAGCGTGGTGGCGACCAATACCGTGACGCCAGCTATGTCTATACCGGCACCACGGGCGCCGACGGCAAGGCGCAGGTGACCTTCGATGCGCCGGGCGTCTATGTCATCGAACTGAACCGCAACTGGCAGGACGGCGACCAGAGCGATCCACGCAACTGGTCCTACAGCCTTACGCTTGAAGTCGCGCCTTAACAGACGTGGCCAGGCGGGCGTAGCCAAAAGCGATGCCGACTCCCATCAGTACCGGACCTTCAAAGGCCGCCTGGGCAACCAGTGCGGCCATTTCCCTGAGTGTGCCGGAAAGGGCACGGGCCGTCGGGCGGCCGGCGTTTTCGATGATGACCACGGGTGTCTGCGACGAGCGACCGGCGTTCAACAAGCTGGCCTCGATATGGGCCGCGTTATGCGACGACATATAGAAGACGAGCGAGACCATCGGATCGCTGATGGCCTCATTGCGCAGATCGATGGAACCATCTTTCGTGCGGCCGGTCAGGAAGGTGACCGAGCGCGCTTCGCCGCGATGAGTGAGCGGGAATGAAAACTGCGCCGCGGCGGCCGAAGCGGCGGTTACGCCCGGCAGGGTCTTATGAGCTATGCCATGCTGTTCGAGATAAAGGCGTTCTTCCTCGACACGGCCGAAGACCGACGGATCGCCGCCTTTCAGCCGCACCACATGCAGGCCCTTTTTCGCCAGCCGGACCATCAGTTCATTGGTCTTGTTCTGCGAGACAGACAAACGGTCCCCACGTTTGCCGACGCAGATCTTGACGCACTTCTGTGGGGCAAGCGCCAGGACATCTTCTGAAACCAGCGCGTCGTAGAGAAGCGCCTGCGCCGATTGCAGGGCCTTCAGCGCGCCCAGCGTCAGGTGATCGGCGTCGCCGGGACCGGCGCCCACCAAACTTACGAAACCATTTCTTTTCTCCTCCCTTGCGAAGCGGGGGAGGGGGGACCACGAAGTGGTGGAGGGGGCTATCAGACGGTGGCGTTGCCCCCTCCGTCTCGACGCGCTTCGCTTGCTCGACACCTCCCCCGCTAACGCAGGGGAGGAGGAAGGTGTCATCATGCAGCATGGGCGGTCTCCTTTGCGTGTTTCAGCAGGCATTGTTTCAGTTCGCCCTTGCACGAGCCGCAGGCCGTGCCGGCGGTGGTGGCCTCGCCGATAGCCTCGACCGTCAGGGCGCCATCCGCAATGGCGGCATTGATGGTCTTTTCGCCGACGCTGCGGCAGGCGCAGATGATGCGGCCCTTGTCCTGCACGCCCGGCAGGCGGCCGATCAGCAGGGCGGCGCGGTCCTTTGCATCCAGCACCAGGTCGCCGAAGCGTTCCAGCAGCCAGTCGCGCGGCGGCAGGCGCTTGGTGATGGGGGCGATGAAAATGACGCGGGTCAGGCGGCCGTCTTCGATGCGCACGCGGCGGGTCAGGCCGGTCGTCACATCGTCGAGGCTCTGGGTGATCTCGATGGCGGATATATCCATCGGGGTAATGCCGGCCAGCTCAAAGCAATCAGCAAAAGCATGGCTGGAGCGGCGCCAGACCGCACCATTTTTCGTTTCTTTGGCGAAATCCGGCAGTTCGCCGTCGAAATTGCGCGGCGTCATGATAAAGCCGTGCCAGGCTTCGTTATAAGCGGCTACTCGCGCCGGCGTATGCTTGAATTCGGGCTGGCCTGACATAGGATCGACCGCTGGATTGACCATCGTATTAGCCCGCCCGAAAGGCGCGAACTGGCGCGTCCAGTGCATGGGCACGCTCAAATTGCCTTCGCGCACGTCGTCGGTGACGCGCGCCTTCAGGATCGCCTCGCCAAAGGCCGTGGTGACGATGGCCAGGCGTCCCTCCTTGATGCCGAGACGTTTGGCGTCCTTCGGATGGATATCGAGCAGGGGCTCGGTGATATGGCGGTTCAGTTCCGGCGCCAGGGCCGTGCGGGTCAGGGTGTGCCAGTGATCGCGGACGCGGGCGCTGTTCAGGCTGAAGGGGAATTCCGGTGTCGGCAGGTTGGCCGGACTAGTGGCCTTTGGTACGATCAGGCGGGCGCGGCCATTCGGCGTGGCGAAGCGACCATCGGCAAACAAACGCTGCGTCGAACCCGCCTTGGTCACGGGCCAGCGGGTTGGCGTCAGGGCGTCGTAGGTCTCGCGGCCGAGACCAGTCAATCCTTCTAGATTGAGAAAGCGCTGGCCGTTGTTTTCAAAGGCGGTCAGGCCGGCATGTTCGGCGAAGACCTCGTGCGGTCCTTTCCAAGAGAAGGCGGCATCCCATGAACTGTTCATGCGGCGGGCCACATCGGCGATGATCGACCAGTCCGGGCGAACCTCTCCGGGCAGGGCGGTCATGCGACGCTGGCGGGAGATCACGCGCTCGGAATTGGTGACCGTGCCGTCCTTTTCGCCCCAGGCGGCGGCGGGAAGCTGGATATGCGCCATGTCCATCGTGTCGGTGCGGGCGATAACATCTGAGACCACGACCAGTTCGCAATTGGATAGCGCCTCGTGGATGCGGTTGCCATCCGGCATGGAGACCATCGGATTGGTGGCCATGATCCAGATGGCCTTGACCTTTCCAGTGCGCACGGCCTCGAACATATCGACCGCCTTCAGGCCCGGCTTCGGCGCGATGGTTGGGGATTGCCAGTAGCGCTGGACCAGCGCCTTCGAGGCATCGTCGAAATCCATGTGCGCGGCCAGCATATTGGCCAGGCCACCGACCTCGCGGCCGCCCATGGCATTGGGCTGGCCGGTAATCGAGAAGGGCGCGGCGCCCGGCTTGCCAATCTTGCCGGAGAGCAGGTGGGCATTGATCAGGGCCAGCCCCTTGTGGACGCCCTGGCTCGACTGGTTGGAGCCCATGGAAAACAGGCTGACCGTCTTTTCGGTATGCAGGAAGGCGTCATAGAAGGTCTTGAGATCGGCCGGCGATATGCCGCAATCGTTCGCGATGGCGTCCAGGCTCTGGTCGTCCTCGCAAAGCGCCGCCATCAGGCGCGAATAGCCTTCCGTATGCTGGTCGATAAAGTCGTGATCGACGGCGTTACGGGCGATCAGGTGGGCGCACAGGCCGTTCCATAGCCGCACATCGGTCTGCGGCCGGATCATCAGGTGAAGGTCGGCGGCCTTGGCGGTATCGGTGCGTTTGGGGTCAATGCAGACCCGCATTTGGCCTTCTCTGGCCTCAATCCGTCGGTAAAGTACCGGATGGGTCCAGGCGGCGTTATGACCGGAAAAGACCAGCAAATCGGCCAGCTCGAGGTCTTCATAAGTGCCGGGCACGAGATCGGCGCCGAAAGCCTGTTTGTGTGCCGCCACCGCCGAGGACATGCACAGGCGCGAATTGGTATCGACATTGGCGGTGCCGATATAGCCCTTGGCCAGCTTGTTGACAGCGTAATAGTCCTCGGTCAGCAATTGGCCGGACACATAGAAGGCGACCGCATCCGGGCCGTGTTCGGCGATGATGGCGTTGAATTTATGCGCCACGGCGTCGAGCGCTTCATCCCAGGTAGCGGCCTCTAACGTGCCGTTTTTACGCATTTTCGGTTCAAGCAGCCGGCCTTCGAGACTGAAGGTATTGCCGAGCGCCGTGCCCTTCGAACACAGGCGGCCCGAATTCGCGGGGTGGGTTTCATCGCCCTTGACCGACATGCGGCGGCCGCCGATCAGTTCCGCCTTCACGCCGCATCCGACCCCGCAATAGGGGCAGGTGGTCTTTGTCGTGATGGTGGGGGCGGACTCGAACATGGAGAAGTATCCGAACGGTGGCTGTTTATATCTTCCCCTCTTGGAGGGGAGGTGGCGCGTAGCGCCGGAGGGGGTAACAACCGGCGGAAATTTACCCCCTCTTGAAAATGGCTTGCGCCATTTCCAAGCTCCCCCTCCAAGAGGGGGAGATCTAGAAGTTCAATCCCAGCAAAATCCGGCCATTCTCCACGCGAAGCGGCACGGTTGGGGTGCAGCCCTTGCCGGCGTCGGCGCCGAGGGCTTCACCGCTTTCCAGCGAAATCGACCAGTTGTGCAGCGGGCAGGCGATGGCGCGGCCATGGACTATGCCTTCCGACAGAGGGCCGCCCTTGTGTGGGCACTTGTCGAAGACGGCGTAATATTCATCGGCCATCGTGCGGAAGACGGCGATGGCACCCATGACGGTCTCGACGCGGCGGGCGCTTTGCGGGGCGACCTCGATGGCCGCACCGACATCGGTCCAGTTTATCGTCACATTGAAGTTTACTGGCGCATTCATTCTGCAGGCTCCGGTTGGATAGCGCCGTCACGCAGATCGGCAAGGGGAGAGAAGACCTTTGCAGGGGCGGAAAGGGGGCATGTTCGGCCCACGGATCGACCTGATAAACCGCTTGTGACTCCAGGAAGCGGGCCACGAGGGCGGCGCGCATTTCGGGTTCGGCCAGGCGATCCTTGACGAATTGCAGCCCCATCCGTTCGATCCACGGCGCGGTGCGTTCGAGATACCAGGCGTCCTCACGGTAAAGCTGGACAAAGGCTTTTCCCCATTCCAGCGCCTCGGCCTCGGTCGCCACCTTGGTCAGCAGGTCAGTACCTCGCAGATGGATGCCGGCATTGCCGCCGACATGCAGTTCATAGCCGCTGTCGACGCAGATCACGCCGAAGTCCTTGATCGTGGCCTCCGCACAGTTACGCGGGCAGCCGGAGACGGCCATCTTGAACTTGTGCGGCATGTAGCTGCCCCAGGTCGCCTGCTCCAGCTTGACACCCAGTCCGGTCGAATCCTGCGTACCGAAGCGGCACCATTCCGAACCGACGCAGGTCTTCACCGTGCGCAGCGCCTTGGCGTAGGCGTGGCCGGAGACCATGCCGGCGGCATTGAGATCAGCCCAGACGGCGGGCAGGTCCTGCTTTTTGACACCGAAAAGATCGAGGCGCTGGCCGCCTGTCACTTTTACCATCGGCACGTTGAACTTATCGACCGCATCGGCGATGGCGCGCAGTTCCTTGGCCGAGGTCAGCCCGCCCCACATGCGCGGCACGACCGAATAGGTGCCGTCCTTCTGGATGTTGGCGTGGTTGCGTTCATTGACGAAGCGCGAGCGCGGATCGTCCTTGTAGTCGCGCGGCCAGGCGCACAGCAGGTAATAGTTCAGCGCCGGGCGGCAGGAGGAACAGCCGTCGGGCGTGGTCCATTTCAGCGCCTGCATCACGTCCGGCAGGGTCTTCAGCGCCTGTTCGATAATGGCCTTGCGGACATGCGCATGGCCATGCTCGGTGCATTTGCAGACGGGTTTCGGCCCGGTCTGGGCCTTGAAGCTGTCACCCAGGGTGCATTTCAGCAGGCTTTCGACGATGCCGGTGCAGGAGCCGCAACTGGCCGAAGCCTTGCAGTGGCCGCGCACCTTGTCGAGCGTGTCGTTGCCGGCGGAGATCGACGCGACCACCTGACCCTTCGATACGCCATTGCAGCCGCACACTTCCGTGTCGTCGGGCCATGCCGCAATGGCGTCAGAAGGGTCCTGGCCGGCCAGGGCATTCGTTACGGCCTGGCCGAAGATCAGGGTGTCGCGGATCGGCGCGATGTCCTCGCCCTTCTTCATCAGGTCGAAATACCAGCCGCCGTCGGCCGCATCGCCGAAGAGGACCGTACCCACCAGCTTGTCGTCCTTGATGACGATGCGCTTGTACACGCCGCGGCCTGGATCGCGGAAGACGATGTCCTCGCAGGCCTCTCCGCCGGAGAATTGCCCGGCCGAATAGAGATCGACGCCGGAGACCTTCAGGCGCGTGGCCATCTGCGAGCCGGCGTATGATGAGTCGGCGTTCTTTTCGGTCAGGACATCAGCCAGCGTCCGACACATGTCCCAGATCGGCGCCACCAGGCCATAGCACTGTCCGCGATGCTGGGCGCATTCACCAATGGCAAAGATGTCCGGATCAGAGGTGCGCATCTGGTCATCGACCACAATGCCGCGCTCGACCACCAGACCGGAGGATTTCGCCGGCTCGACATGCGGGCGAATACCGACGGCCATGACCAGCAGCGAGGCCGGGATGACGCGGCCGTCCTTTAGTTTCAGGCCTTCGACATGGGTTTCACCGAGGATGGCTTCGGACTGGGCGTTGAGCACCGAGATGACGCCGCGATCGAGCAGAGCCTTTTCCAGCAGGCGGCCGGCGGCCTCATCGAGCTGGCGTTCCATCAGCACGTCGACAAGGTGAATGACGGTCGATTTCATGCCGCGCTTGGCCAGGCCATAGGCCGCTTCGAGCCCGAGCAGGCCGCCACCGATGACAACCGCTTCACCGCCGTTATTGGCCGCCTGGGTCATCAGGTCGACATCCATCAGGTCGCGGAAGGCGACGACGCCGTGCAGGTCCGAGCCGGGCAGGGGCAGGCGGATCGGATCGGAGCCCATAGCCAGGATCAGCTTGTCATAGGCGATGGTCTGGCCGTCGTGCAGGACGACATGTTTCGTCGCCGTCTCGATCGATTGCACCCAGTAGCCGAAGTGCGTCTTCACGCTGTTGCTGTCGTACCAGTCCTGGCTGTGGGTGACGATCTGGTCGAAGGTCTTTTCCCCCGCCAATACCGGCGATAGCTGGATGCGGTCATAGGTGGCGCAAGGTTCGGCACCGATGATCGAAATTTCAAATCGCGTGTCGTCGCGCTTGAGGATTTCCTCGACAATACGGCCCCCGGCCATGCCGGCGCCGATAATGACGATACGCTCTTTCTGTGTGGTCATTACTCGAACCCTTTGAGCAAAAAAAAGAGCCCCGAACCACGCCACTCATTGCTGAGTAGCTGGTTCGGGACTCCATTGTCCTGATGGTGCGCCGCAGAAACCGCCGTTGGTTTCAGAAGCGCGAATGTGGTTGATCGACAGTGATCAGATCTATGAGGTTATGCGGTTTCCGTCGATTGTCAACATGGAAAATGCGCTTGTCCGATTTTGTGCGTTGCGAAGTTTTATCCTGCCCCGTTTCGCAGGGGAGGATAAAAAGCTATATCTTCGCATCCGCCGCGCCGAAGACGTGCCAGGTGGTGCGCCAGCGCTTCTTGACATAGCTGAGGCCCGCGAGCGCCACCAGTGCCAGGCCGGCAAAGCCAAGAAGGCCGATCTGGTAGGAACCGGTGGCCTGTTTGGCGAGGCCCAGAGACGCCGCCAGATAGAAGCCGCCGATGCCACCGCACATGCCGACCAGGCCGGTCATGATGCCCATCTCGTTGCGGAAACGCTGCGGCACAAGCTGGAACACCGCGCCATTGCCCATGCCGAGCGCGCCCATGCCGATGATCAGCACGCCCACGGCCGTCCAGATGGTCGGCATACCGAAGCTGAGGACAACCAGGCCCGCGGCCGCCACCGTATACATGACGCTGAGGGTCCGGATGCCGCCGATGCGATCGGCCAGCGCCCCGCCTATCGGACGGACGAGGGAGCCGACGAAAACGCAGGCGGCGGTGAAAAAGCCGGCATGGATCGGATCGATGCCGTATTCGCTGTTGAAATAGATGTTGAGCGAGGAGGACAGGCCGACAAAGCCGCCGAAGGTGACGCCATAAAAGAACATGAACCACCAGGCATCGGGCTGCTTGAAGATGTTGAGATATTGCGCGGTGGTCTTGGCCGGCGGCTGGTCGGGCGCATCCTTGGCCATCACCATGTAGATGACGAAGGTGATGATCAGGGGAATGGCGACCAGGCCGAATACGCTCGTCCAGCCGAACATCTTGGCCAGGGTCGGCGCAAACAAGGAGGCCAGCACCGTGCCGGAATTGCCGGCGCCGGCGATGCCAAGCGCAACCCCTTGATATTTCGGCGGATACCAGCGCGAGGCCAATGGCAGGGCCACGGCAAAGGAGGCCCCGGCCATGCCGAGCACCACGCCGAGCGCCAGCACGCCGCCATAATTATTGATGTGCATCAGCCAGGCCGCCAGAAGCCCGGCAATGACGATAAGTTGCGCCAGGGCGCCGGTTTTCTTCGGGCCGATGCGATCGACCAGCACGCCGTTGACGACGCGCAGGACGGCGCCGGAGAGGATTGGCACGGCGACCATGAAGCCCTTTTCGGCGGGCGTCAGGCCCAGCGTCTTGGCGATCTGGACGCCAAGCGCGCCCAGCAGCACCCAGACCATGAAGCTCATGTCGAAGTACAGGAAGGAAGAGAAGAGGGTCGGGGTATGGCCCGATTTTAAGAAATCCTTGGAAATCATAGCGGTTACTTTCAACGATGATTAGAGTTTATACTGCAAGGCGATCCATGTCTTGCGCCGTGATGCGGGCGCGGAACCGCCGGCCGAATCGAAATCGGCATATTTGACAAGGGCGGAGAGGTACGGGGTGAGGGCGATGGTGGCCACGGCATCCCATTCCTGGCCCAGTTTCTGATCGAGGCGCGCGGTCGTCAGGTCGTGATAGACGAGGCTTAAAGTCGGCTTCAGCTTGACGGGCAGGGCCAGGCTCAGACTGTAGCTCAGGTCGTCTATGCCGTTGACGGTCGTCTTGTTGCCGCCGGTGCCGGAAAAGGCGTCCGAAAAGCCCTGGAAGGCATGGTTGGTGCCGAGTGGTGTAACGAATCCGACCGTGCCATTGCCGCCAAGGGATTCGTAATTGACCTTGAAGGTGGCGAGACCATAGGTGGCGCCGGCCTCGACCATATATTCCTGCAGCTCGAAATCGGCGGGGTTGTTGCCGTAGTCGGCCTGGCGGGCATACTGGCCGATATAGCTGAGTTTCAGGGCGCCGGCCTTGGTTCCGCCTGTCGCACGCAGGCCCCAGGTATTTGTGGAGGACGCAGCGGCATTGTCGAAATCGAGCGCGTAGTCGAAGGCGGTCAGTTTCAGGCGGTCATTGAAGGCATAGCTGGCATTCACCACCCAGCTATCCGAATTCCAGTCCTTGCTCTCGGCCAGGACGCGGTTGATCTTGCTGAGATAGGCCAGGCTGTATTTCAGCTTGCCGAAGCCGCTGTCCAGGCGGATGCCATCCATGGTCTGCTCGTCCTGGCGCCAGCCGACATTGCCGATAAAGCGCGCGTCATCAAGGATAATGCGCTGCCGGCCGGCCGTGAGGGTGGTGGTCGCCGTCGGGGTCCAGACGATCTGGGCGCGGTTCAGTTCGGTGACTTCCGGATCTGGAACAACCGGATAGGCCGTCTTTCCGTTGGTGGTAGAGTTGTAATCGCTGATCAGGGCGGTGATGTTCTCGAATTCGACCAGGAGCTTGAGATGGTGGAAATCGCCGGTCTGGACACCGATGCGGTTGCGCCAGGTCAGGGCGTCGGCTTTTTCAGAAAGGCCCTGCTGCTCGACCTGCTCGGACCGCAGGTTTGACTCGATGATCGGCTTTGAGACCGCCAGAGCCGTGCTGAAGCTGTCTTCCGCCTGCGCCGCTCCGGCCACGGTTAGGGCCATGAGAACCGTCAGGGCCGTTGTTTGGTAAAGTGAAAATTTCACGCCATATCCCCGGTTGAAAGCAAAAAAAACGTCCCAGCCGTGACCACCGTTGCCGGTGAACATGTCTGAGACGTCATTGTCTGATACAGGCCCCGCGCGCCGCCATTGGCGCACCGGGCCGGAAGTCTGGCGATCTCCATTGATCGCCTGTGCAGAATTGGCAGGCGGCGGGCCGTCGTCAATCCTTATTCGAAATATATTGCGCCGCAAAAAGTTCTTGCGTTAAAAATATCACAAATACTGTCTTTCAGGCGGCCTGCAAAGCAAAGGCACATATTGCGATTGCGAAGGGTATTTGGTTTCATTTGAAATCACAAATTCGTGATTTCAAGCGCAACGAAAGATGCCGCCATCGAATAACTGGTTGGCAGGCATGATGATATTGTGAGGCTTTGCGGGAATTTCCCAGCCGGTCGTCTGGCCGCCCTCGGTCTTTTCATCGGCCACGGGGCAATCCAGTCCCATCGGCGCAGCGGCCTCGCGCCACAGGTCCGGCCGGTAGACGTGGCGCGCCAGTTGGTCGAAATCATGGTCCGGTGACAGCATCCCCCAGCGCACCATCTGGCCCATGAACCACTTGGCGTGGCTGATCCACGGGAAGGTGGCGGTCTGCGGATCAAAGGTCAGTCCGCTGCCGTCCAGCGCCAGTTCGATAGCCTTCCACGGCGCATTGACCGAAGCCGTGCGGGCCAGAATGCGGATCAGGTCTTCGCGGTGCGCTGGCGCGCTGGCCCATTGCCCGGCACGCAGCAGGGCGCGGGTAAGGGCTATGGTCGCCTCCGGATTGGCCTCGGCCCAGGCGGCGCGGACGCCCAGCACCTTTTCCGGCTTGAGCGTCCAGTAATCCGGATCGGAGAAGAGAATTTCGCCGTGGCCGTTCAGTTGCGCCGCCTGCGGCCAGGGCGAACCGGAGCAGAAGCCATCGATCACGCCGTCCTTGACCATGTCAGCCATGCGCGAGGGCGGCACCACGATCCACTGGATCTGGCGTTCGGGATCAAGGCCGCCCGAAGCGGCCCAGTGACGCAGGACGAAATGGTGCGGCGACCAGGTAAAGGGCACGGCGAAGACCAGCCGGCCCAGGCCTTCACGCCGCCGCCGCTCAACTTCGCGCGCCAGCAGACGGGCGCTGCCCATCAGTGTGCTGTCAAGCTGGCCGCCATCTTCCAGACGCGCCTTGAGCTTGGCCGAGACCAGCACCGAATTGCCGTTGGCGCCGAGCGCCATGGGCGCGATGATCCGGCCCATCGAAGGCCCCAGCCCCAGCGCGGCCGCAAATGGCATGGGCGCCAGGATGTGGGCGGCATCTATCATGCCATAGGCCAGCTTGTCGCGGATATTCGACCAGTTGGCCTCACGGATCAGGGTGACGTTCAGGCCCTCGCTGTCGTAAAACCCCAGCGCTTCGGCCACCAGGATCAAGGCGGCGTCATTCAGTGGGCTGTAGGCGATTTTGAGTTCGGTCATTGGCTGTCACCCGGTTTCAGCAGATCGCTCACCGCCAGGATGTCGGCGGCCACGGCCTGGATGGGCCGGCCGGTATCCATGGCATGTTTGCGCAGGGCCTTGTAGGCATCGTCTTCGGAGAGATTGCGCGAGGCCATCAGCACGCCCTTGGCGCGGTCGATGGTCTTGCGGGCGGCGAGGTCGGCCTTGGCCTTGTCGAGATCCTTGCGCAGCCCCTGTGTTACGGCGAAGCGCTGCGCGGCTACGGTCAGGATCGAGGAAATCCGCTTCGGATTGAAGCCATCGACGATATAGCCGGCCACGCCGGCCTCCAGCGCCTTTGCCGTGGCGTTGTCATCGGAGCGGTCGACAAACATCACCACCGGACGCGGAACCTGTTCATTGGCCACCTGCAGGGCTTCCAGCATATCGCGGTCCGGGCTTTCGCAGGCGATGATGACCATGTCGGGGTCGAAATCGCGCAGCATCCGCAGTTCGAAATGCCGCTCCTGGCGGATGACGGTCTCCTGGGCGCCATTATCCGCGCGGACGCCTTCCGCCACCTGTTCGGCGCGGGCTTCGTCGGGATCGATGATAAGCACATTGACGGTCTTGGCCATTCGCCAAAATGTTAGCGCCTGCAAAATAAACTTGGCAAGGCTGTTTGCTGCCGCCTGGGGCTGTTCTGGTAACAGTTTGATTTACATCGTTTACATGACGTGATGATCTTGTGATTAATCGATGCGCCGCGTAGTCTGGCCAAAAAGGCGGGAATATACAGAGTGGCGAATGTCGCGTTAATAGGGCTGGAGAAACGCTTCGGGGCGCAGGCCGCCCTGAAGGGAATCGACCTTGCCATCGCCGATGGCGAATTCCTGGTCATTGTCGGACCTTCGGGCTGCGGAAAGTCCACGCTTTTGCGCGTCATCGCCGGGCTTGAGGCGCCGACCGAAGGCGATGTGCGGATCGAGGGGCAAAGCGCGTTGTCGCTGTCGCCCGCCCAACGCGGGGTCGCCATGGTTTTCCAGTCCTATGCCCTCTATCCGCACCTCAATGTGCGCGACAACATGGCTTTCGGCCTGCGCATGGCCAAAAGACCGGAGACCGAAATTGCGGTGGCCGTGGGCCAGGCGGCGACACTGCTCGGTATCGAAGACCTGCTCGACCGGCGGCCAAAAGAGCTTTCCGGCGGCCAGAGGCAGCGCGTGGCTATCGGCCGCGCCATTGTCCGTCAGCCGCGCCTGTTCCTGCTCGATGAGCCCCTGTCCAATCTCGATGCCGGCCTGCGCGTCCATATGCGCCACGAATTTGCCCGGCTGCACCGTGACCTGCAAACGACCATGATCTATGTCACGCATGATCAGGTCGAGGCCATGACCCTGGCGTCGCGGCTGGTGGTACTCAATGGCGGCGCAATCGAGCAGGTCGGCACGCCGATGGAGGTCTATAACGCGCCGCGCAACCTGTTCGTGGCATCCTTTCTCGGTTCGCCGCGCATGAACCTGCTGGCGGGCGAGATTGCCGCCATAACGAAGTCGACCGTCAAGGTCCGGCTGGTGTCGGGCGATGTGGTGTCGGCGGCGGTCGAAGCCGGCCGGGCCCATATCGGCGGCCGGGTAACGCTCGGCGTGCGGCCTGATGCCCTGGCCATCGGAAAGGCGGGGAATGGGATTGCTGCCACGGTTGATGTGGTCGAGACCCTGGGCGGGATGCAGGCGGTCTATGGCCTGATGGCGGGAGCAGGCCAACCGGTCTGCGCGCTTTTGCCCGGCAGCTATCCGGTCAGGAATGATGACGCGCTGCGCCTGTGCTTTGCCGCCGGTGACGCCTATCTGTTCGATGCTGACGGGCAGGCGTTCAAGCGCGGTCAGGGCAGGCCATGACAGGCGATCACCTGTGAATAGAAGCGTGCACTGGTCTTGGGTGTCCGCGCCTGTGTCTCGAAATTGACGTGGACAAGGCCGAAGCGCTTGGCATAGCCCAGCGACCATTCAAGATTGTCCATGAAGGACCGGGCCATGTAGCCGCGCACATCGACTCCCTGACGGATGGCCTTGTCCAGGGCCAGCAGGTGCGTGCGCAGGTAATCGACACGCTGGGGATCATGAACCTCGCCGTCGGCGGCTGCGGGCGGATCAGGGAAGGCGGCGCCGTTTTCGGTGATGTAGATCGGGATGTCGCCATAGCGTTGCCGCACCCACAGCAGCGTATCGGTAAACCCTTGCGGAAAAACCTCCCAATTCGTCTCGGTATATATGGCATCCGGCTGCCGGACGGCAGCGGCCTTCAGCAGGTCATCCCCCGCGTCATGACGGACCACGGCGCGGGTATAGTAGTTGATGCCGAGGAAATCGAGTGGCTGGCGGATCAGGTTGAAATCCGTTTCCGGCCAGTCCGGCCAAGCGGGGCCGTAAATCTCGCGCAAGGGGTGCGGGTAGCGGCCGAGCAGGGCTGGATCGAGATACTGTTCGTTCATATAGGCCGAGGCGCGATGGGTGGCCGCCATGTCTTCCGGCGTGGCGCTGGCAGTATATTTCGGCTCGATATTGACCGCCAGGCCGATCTCATGCCGGCCGGTTTCCCGATAGGCTTTGACCGCCGCGCCATGCGCCCGCATCAGGTTGTGCGAGGCGATCGGCGCCTCGAAACGGTTGCGGTGTCCGGGGGCTATGGTGCCGCGCAGATAACCGCCGTCGTTGACCACCCAGGGTTCGTTGAGGGTGATCCACTTTCTCACCCGGCCATCGTAAGCCCCGAACGCCACGCGGGCATATTCGGCGAACCAGTCGGCCGAGTCGCGGTTGAGCCAGCCGCCCCGGTCATCGAGCGCGGCGGGCAGATCCCAGTGAAACAGGGTGACCATCGGCTCGATATTGTGTTTTAGCAATTCATCGATCAGATCGGAATAGAATTGCACGCCGGCGGCATTGATCCGGCCAATCCCTTCGGGGAGAATACGCGCCCAGGACAGGCTGAAGCGATAGGCCCGCATCCCCAGGTGGGCCATCAGGGCGATATCTTCGCGGAAACGATGATAATGATCGCAGGCGATATCACCATGGTCGCCGTTCGCCATCATACCGGGGGTGTGGGCGTAACGATCCCAGATGCTGGGACCCTTGCCATCGGCCTTGGGCGCGCCTTCGATCTGGTAGGCGGCGGTGGCGCAGCCCCACAGAAAGCCTTTCGGAAAGCGCCGCGACATGGCTCCCACATCCTCCGTGTTTCAAAGTTCTTATGCGGCCTTGGTAGCACATATGTCGGCGTTGACAACAAATTTGTAAGCGTTTACAGCCGGAGGTCAAGCGGACCTTGAAGGGTCATAAAGCAGCCGTCAGTGCAGGGAAAACAATGGTTTCGCGTAACCGGGTCAGTCGTCGTCATTTCATGCTGGGCTTAGGCGCGGTCGGCCTGCTGTCGGCCTGCGCCCGGCCAGAGGCTGTGCGCGAGGGGGTGGCGTTCGATGACGGCCTGGCGGACCTGCACCGTCGGACCTTCACCTATTTCTGGGAGACGACCGACGCCAGAACCGGCCTGGCGCCGGATAACTGGCCTGGTCCCGATTTCTGCTCGATCGCCGCCACCGGTTTTGCCTTGACCGCCTTCGTCATCGGCTGCCGGAGCGGCTATATCAGCCGGTTTGATGCCGCCGAGCGGGTGCGCACCACCTTGCGCACCTTCTGGAACGGTCCGCAGGGACCAGCCCCGGAAGGGATGATGGGCCACAAGGGGTTCTTTTATCACTTCCTGCATATGGATACTGGCCTGCGTTACAATAGGGTCGAGCTGTCGAGCATCGACACGGCCCTGTTCCTGTGCGGGGCCCTGACGGCAGCGGCCTTTTTCGACGGCAAGAATGCCATCGAAACCGAGATCCGTGATCTGGCCATAAAGCTCTATGAGAGGGTCGACTGGACCTTCATGGCGCGCGAAAATGGCCTGGTCAGCATGGGGTGGCACCCCGAACCCGGCATGAAGGATCATGACATCAATGGTCTGATCAATCGGAACTGGGACCGCTATAATGAAGGCATGATGATCTATCATCTCGGCATGGCGTCGCCGACCCATCCCCTGCCGGCTAAGGCTTGGGAAAGCTGGACGGCCACGCTCGATACCTGGGGCGATAATTTTGGCGAACCGCATCTCGGTTTCGCGCCGATGTTCGGCCACCAGTACAGTCATGCCTGGTTCGATTATCGCGGCATCGCCGACAGCTTTATGCGCGGCAAGGGCATCGATTATTTCATCAACTCCCAGCGCGCCACGGCGGCGCAGCGCAATTATGCCATCCAGAACCCCGGAGGTTTCAAAGACTATAGTGCCGATATCTGGGGGCTGACCGCCTGTCGGGGGCCGGGCTATGTCACGGCGAAAGTGAATGGCCGCGAGGTCCAGTTCCAGGAATATGGCGCGCGCGGCCCGCAGACGCCCGACAAGGAAGGGCTGGACGACGGCACGATCGCACCGACCGCCGCCGCCGGATCGGTGATGTTTGCGCCCGATATCTGCGTGCCGGCGATCCATGCGTTGCGCGACCGCTATGGTGCCGATCTGTATGGCCAGTACGGCTTCATGGATGCCTTCAATCCCAGCTTTCCAGCGGATCAGCCAACGAAGACCGGCATTCATACCGATAGGGCCGGCTGGGTATCGAGGGAATATCTCGGTATCGATCAGGGCCCGATCCTGATCGGACTGGAAAACTATCGCTCCGGCTTTGTCTGGGATATGTTCAACAGAAGCGCCGTCACCGGTCCGCTGGTGAAAAAGGCATTTGTGGCGGCGGGTTTCCAGCCCGTGGCCGAGGCGGGGAACTGGTTGAAAGCCTGATGAATACCGACCGGCGCAGGTTTGGACTGGCATTGGCGTCGCTAGCGGCCGTCACGCCTGTGGCCTGCGCCAAAAAGCATGAGCCGCTGCGCATCTGGGCCATGGGGCTGGAAGGCGAAGCGCTGGGTGGCATCGCTCAGGATTTCGAGACTGCAAATCCCGCCATTCCGCTGCGCGTGCAGGCCCTGCCCTGGGGCGCGGCGCACGAGAAGCTGCTGACCGCCTTCGCCGCCGATAATCTTCCCGATGTCATCGCGCTGGGAAACACCTGGGTATCGGAATTTGCCGCCCTTGGCGCGCTGGAACCGTTGAACAGCCGCTTGTCACGCAGCGGCATAATCCCTGACCGCTGGTTCGATGGCGCGCGAAAATCGGTCACCCTCGATAATCAGGTTCTGGGCGTGCCGTGGTACGTCGATACGCGGCTGCTGTTCTATCGCACCGATCTGCTGCAAAAGGCCGGATTTAACGCACCGGCAGACACATGGGCCGGCTGGGACGCGCAACTGGCGGCGCTTTCCGGCGCGCGCCGGGGCGGCAAATATGGTCTGCTGATGCCCTTTGCCGAATATGAGCCCCTGGTGGCTTTTTGTCTTCAGGCCGACGCACCGATCCTGATCGACAGCGATACGCGCGGCGGCTTCCGCCAGCCCGGCATCCGCGACAGTTTCGCCTATGCGGCATCGCTGTATCAGCGGGGCTATGCCGCGCGCCTGACCCATTCCGAGGTGACGGATGTCTATTCATCCTTCGCGCGCGGCGATTTCGCCTTCATCATCACCGGCCCGTGGAACCTGGCGGAGTTCGCCAAACGTCTGCCCGCCGAATTGCAGAACCAATGGGCGACCGCGGCGCTGCCGGGGCCCCACGGGCCGGGCGACTCCTCGGCCGGCGGGGTGTCGCTGTGCATTCCGCGCGCGTCCCGGCGCAAGGACAGCGCCTTCCGTTTCATCGAATATCTGTGCGATCCGCAGCGCCAGGCCGATTTTTACAAGACCACCAGCGATCTGCCGGCCGACCGGAGCGCCTGGCTGCGCACCAGCCTGATGCACGACCGGCGGTCTCTGACCTTCTTCGACCAGCTTAACCGCACGCGCCCGCCGCCGCAGGTGCCGGAGTGGGAACGCATCGCCAATGAGATGGTGGCGGCGCTGGAGCGCGTGGTGCGCGGCATCATCACCCTGGACGCGGCGCTGAAGGGCCTCGATGAATTTGCCTGGACCCTGCTGGCCAAACGTCGCGCCATGCTCGAACTGAAGGGTGTGGCATGACGACCTTGCGCACCTTTATGCGGGAGATATCGCCGGGCCATGTCTTCGTGGCGCCGGCCATGATCGTGCTCAGTGTCTTTTTCCTCATGCCGGTGTTGGGCGCGCTGGTGATGAGCTTCACCGATTTCGACCTCTATGCCCTGGCCGACCTGAAGAACCTGCGCTTCATCTGGCTTGGCAACTATATCAACCTGATGCAGACGCCGCTGTTCTGGAAGGCGTTCGGCAATACCTGCTATTTCGCCCTGGTCGGCGCGCCCCTGTCCATTGGCGTGTCACTGGCCATGGCCATGCTGTTGAATGTGCCGGGGGTGGGTCTGAAGGCGCTTTACCGCACGGCGCTGTTCGCCCCCTATGTGGCCACGCTGGCGGCGGCGGCGGTGATCTGGCGCTATATGCTGGATGCGCAATATGGCTGGCTGAACCAGTTCCTGATCGTGCTGGGCCTGCAACCGATTGACTGGCTGGGCAACCCGCACTTTTCCATGCCAGCCATCATCCTGTTCTCGGTGTGGAAGAACTTCGGTTACAACATGCTGATCCTGCTGGCTGCCCTGCAGCGCATTCCGGATGATCTTTACGAAGCCGCACGCGTTGATGGGGCAGGGCCCTGGGAACGCTTCATTCATGTCACCCTGCCGGGCGTGGCGCCCAGCCTGTGGATGGTGGCCCTGCTGACCGTGGCTGGCTATTTCCAGCTTTTCGCCGAACCCTATGTCATGACCCAGGGCGGTCCGGCGCAATCGACCGTATCCTTGCTCTATTTCATGTACGAGGACGGCTTCAAGTGGTGGAACCTCGGCCATGCCTCGGCCACGGCCTTTATCCTGTTCGCTGTGCTGATGGGCCTGTCCTTCCTGCGCCCAAAATCGGAAGAGGTGTTCGCATGAGGAATGCCCTCCAGAAGATATCGACCACGGGCCTGTTGATCGCCGCCTCGTTCATCGCCATCTTTCCGCTGCTGTGGATGGTGTCGATGTCCTTCATGCCGGAGGCCGAGGCCAATGCCTTTCCGGCGCGGCTGTTTCCGCACGATCCGACCCTGGCCAATTACGCCGACCTGTTCGCCCATCAGCGCATGGGGCGCTTCCTGTTCAACAGCCTGCTGGTGGCCTCACTGGCGACGGTTCTGTCCCTGGGCTTCAACGTGACCGCTGGTTATGCCTTCGCCAAGCTGCATTTCAGGGGACGGGAAAAGCTGTTCCGCTTCCTGCTGGCGGTGGTGGTCATTCCTGGCCAGTTGACCATGCTGCCGCTGTTCTTCCAGCTCAAGACCCTGGGCCTGCTCAATTCCTATGCCGGCGTGGTGGTGCCTTTCATAACCTCTCTGTTTGGTATCTTTCTGGTGCGTCAATACGCGCTGGGCCTGCCCGATGAGATGCTCCAGGCGGCAAGGGTCGATGGCGCCTCGGAATGGATGATCTTTCGCAAGATCGTCCTGCCCAACCTGTCGCCGATCATTGTGACGCTCGGTGTTTTCACCTTTCTGGCCGCCTGGAATGATTTCCTGTGGCCGCTGATCGTGCTGTCCGACGATCACAACTACACCCTGCCTTTGGCCATCGCCTCGCTGTCGCAGGAACATATCCAGGATTCCGGCATGGTCATGGCCTGCGCCACCGTCACCATCGCACCGGTCATATTATTGTTTCTGGCGCTCCAGAGGCATTATGTGCGCGGTTTGCTCGCGGGGAGTATCAAAGGATGAGAACCTTCATTTTGGTATTAGCGGTCCTGGCCCTGACCGGCTGCGCCACGATCTCGACCGGATATGCTGGCGAAAGGCGCGACCGCCGAAAAGGTCGTGCTGAAAGATGGTTCGACCATCCAGTACATGCAGTATGTGCCTGCCAGCTATCATGGGGGCAAGGCGCCGGTCATTGTCTTCCTGCATGGCTCCGGCGAGGCTGGCAGCGATGTTACGCGGGTCATGGGGCCGGGGCCGTGGGAATATGCCCGCGACCATGCCGATTTCCCCTTTATCATCCTGGCGCCGCAGCAATGGCGCGATGAGGAATGGGAACCTAAAAAGCTGAAAGAATGGCTGGATGATGTCGAAGCGCACATCCCGGCGGACCGCAAACGCATTTACCTCACCGGCCTGTCGCTGGGCGGCGGCGGCGCCTGGGACTGGGGCATGACGCAGCCCAGACGCTTTGCCGCCATCGCGCCGGTCTCCGGCTATTCGAACCTGAAAACCCCCTGCAAGCTGACCGGCAACCACATCTGGGCCTTCCACGGCGAGGTCGACGATGTGGTGCCGATCCGCGACGAGGAAGTGCTGGTCAGCGCGGCCAAAGCCTGCGGCATAGATATCAAATACACCATCTATCCCGGCGGTAATCACAATGCCTGGGACGCCACCTACGCCAATCCGGACCTCTACGCCTGGTTTCTGGAACATAAAAAGGAGTAACGCTCATGACCGCTTTTACCCCCTCCCGCCGGTTTTTCCTGAAAGGCGCCGCGGCCACGGCCGCCCTCGTGCCGGTGGCCGCGCCCGGTTTCGCCAGGGTGACGCCCGCCGCCGATCCGTTCATCGAAAAGCTCATCAAAAGCATGAGCATCGAGGAAAAGGCCGGGCAACTCTCGATCTATGGCGATACCACCCGCTTCGACGGCCCGCCGATCAATCCGACCTCGGAACAGGCGCAGGGCAAGGAAAAGGTCAAGGCCGATATCGCTGCCGGTAAGATTACCGGGCTATTCAACGGCATCGGCGTGGCCGGCGGGCGAGAGTTGCAGCAGGTGGCCATAGAGCAATCGCCGCATAAGATTCCGCTGATTTTCGCCGGCGATATCATCCACGGCGTGAAGACGACCTTCCCGATTCCGCTTGGCGAATCCGCAAGCTGGGATACCGACCTGGCCATGCGCACAGCGCGTGCCGCCGCCCTGGAAGCCACGGCCAAAGGGCTGCACTGGACCTTCGCGCCGATGGTCGATGTGGCGCGCGACCAGCGCTGGGGCCGTGTCGCCGAAGGGGCGGGCGAGGACACCTATCTCGGTATCCAGTTGGCTAAGGCGCGCGTCAAGGGTTTCCAGGGCGACAGCCTGAAGGCGGAAACCTCGTTGGTGGCCTGTCCGAAGCACTTCGCGGCCTACGGTGCCGTCCAGGGCGGGATGGAGTACAATACCGCCGATATCCCCGAAACGACTCTGCGCGAGGTCCATCTGCCGCCGTTCAAGGCCGCCTTCGACGCCGGCGCATTGACCACCATGTCGTCGTTCAACGATATCGCCGGGGTGCCCTCCACCGGCAATCATTACCTGCTGACCGATATCCTGCGCGGCGAGTGGGGCTTCAAGGGGCTGGTTGTTTCCGATTACACCTCTGAAGAAGAACTGATCCTGCACGGTTTCGCTGCCGATGGCGCCGATGCCACGGCCAAGGCGATCAATGCTGGCTGCGACATGGGGATGCAGTCGGGCCTCTATATGAAATACCTCCCGGACCTGGTGCGGTCGGGCAAGGTCAAGTTGGCCGTGCTGGATGAGGCGGTGCGCCGGGTGCTTTACGTCAAGAAGGCGTTGGGCCTGTTCGACAATCCCTATCGCTCCCTCGATCTCAAACGCGAACAGACGGATATCCGCCGGCCCGAAACCGTAGCGCTGGCCCGCGAAGCCGGACGCAAATCGTGCGTGCTACTGAAGAACGAGGGCAACCTGCTGCCCCTGCCGAAATCAGGCAAGAAAATCGCTCTGATCGGCCCGTTCGGCAATGACAAGGCCAATTGTCCCGGTCCCTGGGCGGTCTTCCCGGATGTGGAAAGCTGTGTCACCTGGGAGGCCGGTTTCCGCGCCGTGATCGGCGATGCACTGACGGTGGTGAAGGGCTCGGATGTCGAGGCGCCGATACAGGGCGGTATCGACGCGGCGGTCAAAGCGGCCAAGTCGGCGGATATCGTCGTGCTGGCCATCGGCGAGGCGGCGAATATGTCGGGCGAGGCGCAATCGCGCGTCGATATCTCGATCCCCGCGCCGCAACTGGCCTTGGCCGAGGCCGTGGCGGCGACCGGTAAACCGGTGGTGGTCATTCTGAAGCACGGCCGCGCCCTGGCCCTGACCGGGGCAGTGAAGGATGCGTCGGCGATCCTGGCCACCTGGTTCCTAGGCTCGGAAGAAGGCAACGCCATCGCCGATATCGTCTTCGGCGATTACGCGCCGCAAGGCCGTTTGCCGGTCAGCTTCCCGCAGGCGTCGGGGCAAGAGCCCTTCTATTATAACCACCGCATCACCGGCCGTCCGCAAATCAGTGACGACAAGAACTTCAAGGCACGTTACCGCGAAGTGACCAATGACGCGCTCTATCCTTTCGGTCATGGCCTGAGCTATTCGACGGTTTCCTACGGTGCCACGACGGTCAGCGCTGCGAGCCTGGCGATGAACGGAACCATCAAGGTGACGGCGACGATCAGCAATACCGGCGCCCGCAAGCTGCATGAGGTGGTGCAACTCTATATCCACGACAAGGTGGCCTCGATGACCCAGCCGATCCGGGCGCTGAAAGGCTTCCAGCATATCGATCTGGAGCCAGGCCAGAGCACGACGGTCGAATTTACCCTGACGGCCGCCGATCTCGCCTTTGTTCATCCCAACCTGAAAGCGTCGGCCGAAGCCGGGCGGTTCGATGTGTGGGTTGCGCCGTCTTCCACCGGCGGCACGCCGGCCTCGTTCGATCTGACAGCGTAAAATGACTTATACACCGATCAAAAGCATAACCATTGTTGGCGGCGGCACGGCCGGCTGGATGACGGCCGCCTTGCTCTCCAAGCTGCTGATGGGCCGCTATGACATCACCCTGATCGAATCCGAGGAAATCGGCACGATAGGGGTGGGGGAGGCGACTATCCCGGCCATCAAGGTCTTCAACGAGATGCTGGAGGTCAATGAAGCCGAGTTCCTTAAGGCGACGCAGGGCACCTTCAAGCTGGGTATTGAGTTCGTCGGCTGGCGCGATGGCCCGCGCGACCTGACCGACAGCTATATCCATGGCTTCGGCAAGATCGGCATTGACCGGCTGTGGCTGCATACGCACCAGTTCTGGCTGAAGATGCGCGAGAAAGGCGCGGTCAAACATTTCGACCATTACGCCATCTGCTGCGCCGCCGCTCGCAAAGGGCGCTTCACGCCGCCTGACCCCCGGCGCGGCCCGCCGATCGGCGATCTCGACTACGCCTATCATTTCGATGCCTCGCTCTATGCCCGCTATCTGCGGACCCTGAGCGAAGGCCGCGGCGTCAGGCGCATTGAAGGCCGGATCACTCAGGTCAACCTGCGGCCGGAGGACGGCTTTATCGACACCGTGACCTTGCAAAACGGGCAGGCGATAGGTGGAGATTTGTTTATTGACTGTTCCGGGATGCGCGGTCTGCTGATCGGCGAGGCGCTGGGTGTCGGCTACGAAGACTGGAACAAATGGCTTTTATGCGACCGCGCCTATGCCGTGCCTTCGGTCAATCCGGCCCAGATCACGCCCTATGTCACCTGCACGACGCGCGATGCCGGCTGGCAGTGGCGCATCCCCCTGCAACACCGCACCGGCAATGGCTATGTCCATTCGAGCGGCCATACCGATGATCAAGCGGCGGTCGATACCCTGATGTCCACGCTTGGCGGACAGGCCCTGGCCGAGCCGCGCCTGGTCAAGTTCCGGCCCGGCAAGCGGCACAAGGCATGGGTGAAGAACTGCGTTGCCATCGGGCTTTCTGGCGGCTTCCTGGAACCGCTGGAATCGACCAGCATCCACCTGATTCAGACCGGTATCCTGCGGTTGTTGTCACTGTTTCCGGGGCAAGGCTTCAATGCCGCCGACATCGACGCATACAACACCTATACCGATGACGAATACCGCGACATCCGCGACTTCATCATCGCCCACTACAAGGTGACGAACCGCGAAGACACGCCCTTCTGGGCCTATGTCAAGCACATGCCAGTGCCTGACTCACTCCAAAGCAAGCTTGACCTGTTCTGGTCATCGGCAAGGGTCTTCAAGCGTGGCGCGTTCGAGCTGTTCCGCGAGGAAAGCTGGGTGCAGGTGCTGTTGGGACAGGGGATGGCCGCCGGTTACGACCCTAATGTCGACCTTCTATCCGAAGCGGAAATTGTCAGCTTCCTGCGTGATATCGAGGCGGTGATTGATGGTAACGTCAGCACCATGCCGACGCATGACGACTACATCGCCCGCTATTGCCAGGCGCCGAAGATGTAAAAAAGAACCCCGCCGGAACTGGTGCGGCGGGGCTTAGGGCGCATGCGCTGATAGGGCGACAGCGCCTGCGTGTCTTGGTATGGGCGTCCCGTTTGTTACTCTGGCGCAACACTTGCGCGGTGTTTGGCGGGGACTTTCAGGCGAAACCGGATCGCAAAGGGTGGGGCGTCTGGTGGCAGTCTGATTTTTGGTTATTCAAATTCTTTTTAATACAAGGCATTAATGTACTTTTTGACGTGAAGTCAGACGGCTTTGTGTCTAAATTTCGTGATCACAAGTGGCAATGTAAGCGCTTGCATAATCGTTGACAAGCGAAATGTAAGCGTTTACGGAGTGGCGTCATACGAGACCTTGCCGCCTTCCTGCCATGTTTTACCGCGCAGGCGGGGAGGCGAAATAACCACCACAGGAGAGACGATGCGGCGCGCCACGCTGAACGACGTTGCAAAGGAAGCGGACGTGTCGATCGCCTCGGCGTCACGCGCCATCAACGGCCTCGACAATGTCGCCGAGGGGGTGCGCACGCGCGTGCTCGAAGCCGCCGCCAAGCTCAAATATATCCCGCATGGCGGCGCGCGCTCTTTGGCTTTGGCGAAGACGAACACCATCGGCCTGCTGCTGCCGGATATCTATGGCGAGTTCTTCTCTGAAATCATCCGTGGCGTCGATGTCGCGGCGCGCGCCAAGGGGCTGCACCTGCTGGTTTCGGGCTCTCACGGCGACGTCAAGGAAGCCGTGGCGGCCATCCTGGCCATGTCCGGCCGGGTCGATGGCCTGCTGGTGATGTCGCCCTTCGTCGATTCGCAGGATCTGGGCGCCGTTCTGCCGGTCAGCCTGCCGCTGGTGACCATCGCCAGCCGCATCGGGCAGTCGGGTTACGGCGCCATTACGGTCGATAACCATGCCGGCGGCAAGCTGGCGGTCGAGCATCTGGTGGCGCAAGGCTGCACGCGTCTGGCCCATATCAGCGGGCCGGAAAGCAATTTCGAAGCGCAGGAACGCAGGCGCGGCTTCGAGGCGGCGGTGGCGGCCGGTTCAAAGGTCACGTCTGTCACCATTCACGAAGGTGATTTCACCGAGGAGAGCGGCTTCCGCTGCGTGAAGGATATTCTGGCCGCGGCCGATGCCGGCGCACCCCTGCCGGACGGCATCTTCGTCGGCAACGACATGATGGCGGTGGGCGCCCTGTTCGCGCTCAAGGAAGGCGGCCTGTCGGTGCCGGACGATATCGCCCTGGTCGGCTTCGATGATGTGCCGATCGCGCGCTTCGCCCAGCCGGCGCTTAGCACCCTGCGGGTCGGCGTCTACGAACTGGGCCGGCGCGGCCTGGAACTGCTGGCCGATGCGCTGGCGAACCCTGACGCCGAACCGGCGGAGGGCATAGTGATTTCACCGGAACTGGTCATTCGGGAAAGCAGCAAACGAACAGGCTGACCACCACACACGGGCCGCACCTCAAGTCAAAGACGGGGTTTCGGCCGGCACCAAGCACGACACACATATCTGTGGGAGGAACGATAATGAAACATACAACCAAATTCCGGCTGGTTCTGGGGGCGTCGATTTTCGCGCTCACCGCCACGCTCGGTGGCGCCGCCCTGGCGGCGGATTTTTCCACGGTGCAGGGGCATGTGGCGTCGGCCCAGGCAGGCGATACTGTCACCGCCACCGACACCAATACCGGCGCCGTCACCACCGGCACTGTGCGCACTGACGGCACCTATGTTATCGTGGGCCTGCGTCCCGGTAATTACAAGATCGCAGTCGGTTCCACCGTTCAGGAAGTGACCCTGGCAGTCGGTGAAACCACCACGCTCGATCTCGACGCCGCCGCGGCCGCCGAACCGACCGCGACCATCACCGTCGTCGGCCGTCGCCGCAAGGAAGTCCGCACCTCGGAAGTGGCGACCAGCGTCTCGCAGACCCAAATCAACAGCCTGCCGCAGAACGGCCGCAACTTCCTGAACTTCGCCGCCCTGGCTCCTGGTGTGGCGGTGACGCCCGACGCCGAGAACAAGCAGTTCCGCGCCGGCGCCACCTCGGCCAACCAGGTCAACGTCTTCATCGATGGCCAGAGCCAGAAGAACCAGGTGCTGCAGGGCGGTACGATGGGGCAGGATTCCTCACGCGGCAATCCGTTCCCGCAACTGGCCATCCAGGAATTCAAGGTCTCTACCCAGAACTTCAAGGCCGAATACGAGCAGGCGGGCACGGCCATCATCTCGGCCGTCACCAAGACCGGCGGCAACGAGTTCCACGGCAGCGCCTTTGCGACCTATCAGTCCAAGGATATGATCGGTCAGCCCTACTTCCAGCGCAGCCAGCCCAAGGGTGACTATCAGAACACCGAATACGGCGTCGATCTCGGCGGGCCGATCATCAAGGATGTGCTGCATTTCTACGCGGCCTATGAACATCGCAAGGACCAGCGTCCGACGGACGCCGTTGACATCACCTTACCAGGCTTTGAATCCGAAAACGGTGTCTACGCGAAGGATTTCCAGGAAGATCTCTACTTTGGCAAGCTGACCTGGACGCCGAATGAGATGAACACGATCGACGTCTCCTTCCAGGACCGCGAAGAAGACGATGTGCGTGGCTTCGATCGGACCACGGCCTATACACAGGGCAATACGCTCGACCAGTATGTCCGTCAGGGACTGATTTCGTGGAAGTATCGTGAGGAAAATATCCTCAATGAAATGACGCTGGAATACCAGACCTATCACTGGCTCCAGACGCCGCTGACCGATGCGCCGGGCCAGACCATTATCAACAGCCCGACGGATTTCGGCGTACTGGCAAGGGTTGGCGGCGCTACCTATGCCCAGGAAAAGGGCCAGGACAACACCACCTTCCGTGATACCATGACCTTCACGGGTCTGGACTGGCACGGCCAGCATGTCATCAAGGCGGGCGTCAAACTGGCGCTTTATGAATATATCGCCACGGAGGCCGATCACTTCAATCCGGAATTCTTCTATCCGGCCAGCAGCTATACCTATGGCGCATCGAACAATGTGCCGGTGCGTGTCGTTATCGCTGACGGCAATCCGGTCGTCACGGGCAAAAACAACCAGTGGGGCCTGTTCATTCAGGATGACTGGACGGTTGATGATCACCTGACGCTGAATCTCGGCGTGCGCTGGGATTATGAAACCAACATGCTGAACGACAAGTTCGTTACCGATCCGGGCGTTGCGGCGGCTCTGCGCGGCTGGGCCAATTTCAAGGCGGCCGGTTTCGATCCGGAAGACTATATCAGCGACGGCCATAACCGTAAGGCATTTGGTGGCGCCCTGGCGCCGCGTCTTGGCTTCTCCTATGACGTGCATGGCGATCGTGATCTCGTGATCTTCGGCGGTTACGGCCGTTATTATGACCGCACCATCTATGATGACGCCCAATTGGAAACGCGCCGCACCCAGATCCATGTGGTGACGCTGAACATCAATCCAGAAGGTACGGTCGACACCAATCCGAACGACAACAATGTCACATGGAATCCGGCCTATTTCACCGACAAGAATGCTCTGATCGCCGCCGCAAAGGCTACGGGCCAGAAGGGTGAAATCTTTGCACTGAATAACAATGCCAAGGTGCCCTATTCGGATCAGTTCAACCTGGGTGTCCGCAAGCAGTTCGGTGATATCGCCACCAGTCTGACGCTGGCCGATATCGAGAGCAAGGATATCTTTAGCTTTGTTCTGGGTAATCGTAATCCGGATGGCTCCTGGTGCAGCTATGGCCCGCAATATGCCTGCCAGCCCTGGGGCTATGGTCTGCCGGGCTATGGCAACTTCATTATCTCAACCAATGACCAGCAGGCAAAATATCAGGCCCTCTACCTGACGGTAGACAAGCCCTATACCCGCGCTTCGCACTATGGCTACAGCGGCACCCTGACCCTGACCAACGCCAGGGCCACAGGTCACAATGACCGCTTTATCTTCGACTACGCCATGCCGCATGATTCCGGCTGGCACGATGCCGAGGGCGTCGACAAGTGGCGCTTTGTCGGCACCGGCATTGTCGACGGTCCTTGGGATACGCAATTGTCGGCCTTCGTCACCCTGGCTTCGGGCGGTCCGTTCGATTACATCGATGCCAGCGGTCCGGCCGTGCGTATCATTCCCGGCGGCGTTTCGCCGAAGGACGATATTGCCTACCAGAATGTCGATCTGCGCATATCGAAGGACTTCGACCTGCCGGGCGGCCAGACCATCACGCTGGAAGGCCAGGTCTACAACCTGTTCGATTCGATCAATCGCACCTATTCCGGCTGGAATGGCGGCCTGAAATGTTCGCCGACGGACACAGGCTGTATCGACCAGCGTAATGGTCAGCAGGGTCCGACTCGCGCCGGCGATGACGTGACGGTCGGTTCGGCCCGGTCCTATCAGGTCGGCCTGCGTTACAAGTGGTAAGCGCTCTCCCTGGTGAATGAGCAAACTGGAGAGGGGAGAGCCTTGGTTTTCCCCTCTTTTTTATTCTGAAAGCCTGAATCATGTCTCAGCCTCTTTCCCGGCGCGCCTTTTTCAAGGGGGCGGCTTCAACCTTCGCGGTGATGGGTGCCGCATCGGCCTATCTGCCGGCGATCGCCGCGCCAAAGGATGCCTTTATCGAAGGGCTGATTGCGAAGATGTCGCTGGAGGAAAAGGCTGGGCAACTGAGCCTTTATTCAGACTCCGTGCGCACCGAGGCGGCGTTTTTCAACCCGGCCATTGCCAGCCAATCGAAAGACCAGGTGCTGGCCGATATCGCCGCCGGAAAGATCACCGGCCTGTTCAATGGGCGCGGCGTGGTCCTGAGCCGTGAACTGCAAAAGGTGGCGGTCGAAAAATCGCCCCACGGCATTCCGCTGATCTTCGCTGCCGACATCATCCACGGCATGACGACCATCTTCCCGATCCCGATGGCCGAAGCCGCCAGTTTCGATCCGGAACTCTCCCGCCGCACCAATCGCGCGGCGGCGGTGGAGGCCACGGCCAATGCCATTCACTGGACCTTCTCGCCGGCGGTCGATGTGGTGCGTGACCAGCGCTGGGGCCGATCGGCTGAGGCGGCGGGCGAGGATACCTGGCTCGCCTGCCGGTTCGCCGCCGCCCGCGTGCAGGGCTTTCAGGGACCGGACCTGAAAGCGCAGGATTCGATGCTGGCTTGCCTGAAACATTTCGCCGCCTATGGCGCGGTTGAAGGCGGGATGGATTATAATACGGTCGAAATTACCGAGCCGACCCTGCGCCAGACGCATCTCCCGTCCTTCAAGGCGGGTATCGATGCGGGCGCGCTGACGGTGATGAGCGCCTTCAACGATATCGGCGGCGTGCCCTCGACAGGTAATCACAAGCTGCTGACCGATATTCTGCGCGGTGAGATGGGATTCAAGGGCTTCGTGGTTTCCGACTTTACCTCGGAAGAGGAATTGATCGCCCATGGTTTCGCCGCCGATGGCCGCGATGCAGCGATGAAGGCGATTTTGGCAGGCTGCGATATGTCCATGCAAAGCGGCATCTATATGAAATATTTGCCGGACCTTGTGCGCAAGGGCGAGGTGCCTTTGAAGGTTCTGGACGAGGCCGTGCGCCGGGTACTGCGCATCAAGAAGGCCGTCGGCCTGTTCGATGATCCGTATAAATCGATGGATGCGGTACGCGAACGCAACGATATGCGCAAGCCCGAAACCATTGCCCTGGCGCGTGAGGCGGCGCGGCGGGCTTGTGTGCTGCTGAAGAGCGATAATGATATCCTGCCGCTCAAAAAGTCCGGCCAGAAGGTCGCCCTGATCGGTCCCCTGGCGGCGGACAAGAACCAGCTTAACGGCTATTGGGTGGTCTTCCCGGATACAAAAGACAGTGTCACGGTCGAGATGGCGATGCGTGGTGTGATCGGCGATAATCTGACCGTAACGCGAGGGAGCGATATTGACGCGCCGATCGAAGGCGGCATAGACGCGGCGGTCAAGGCAGCGAAAGCGGCGGATGTGGTGGTGTTGTGTATCGGCGAGGGACAGGAAATGTCCGGCGAGGCGCAGTCGCGCACTGAAATCACCGTGCCGGACGCGCAAATGGCGCTGACGGAAGCGGTGAAGGCGACAGGCAAGCTGGTGGTGGTTTTGCTCAGCCACGGCCGCGCCATCGCCCTGGAAGGCGCGGTGAAGGACGCCGATGCCATCCTCTGCACCTGGTTCCTGGGTTCGGAAGCCGGCAATGGCATCGCTGATTTGCTCTTCGGGGATTACAGCCCGTCCGGCCGTCTGCCGTGCAGTTTCCCGCTGAAATCCGGGCAGGAGCCCTTCTATTACAACCATCGCACCACCGGCCGGCCGCAAATTGGCGATGACGCCAGTTACCGCGCCCGCTGGCGGGACGCGCCTTTCGCGCCGCTCTATCCGTTCGGCCACGGACTGGGCTACAGCAAGGTCACCTATGGCGTTACGCGACTGAGCGCGGAGACTTTGCCGTGGTCCGGCAAGGTGACGGCCTCGGTTGAGGTGCGCAATACCGGCGGCCGTCCGGTCCATGAGGTGGCGCAGCTCTATATCCACGATCGCGTGGCCTCGATTACCCAGCCGGTGCGCTCGCTGAAGGGCATTCGGCACCTTGATCTAAAAGCCGGTGAGACGCAGACCGTCCGTTTTGAACTCTCCCGCGCCGATCTCGCCTTTGTCGGGCTGGACCTGAAATGGCAGGCCGAACCCGGTGACTTCGATATCTGGATCGCGCCGTCTTCCGGCACCGGCACGCCAGCCAAACTGACGCTGCAAAAGGGATAAATCTTCGCCCGCCCCGTTTACGGGGAGGGGGACCATCGCTTGCGATGGTGGGAGGGGCAAAGACCGGTGGAATTGCCCCTTCCGTCACGGCGCAAGCGCCGCGCCATCTTTCCCGTAAACGGGGCAGGCGAAATTGATGAGGATCGGATGATGAAATTTGCGATATTGCTCACCGCTTCACTCCTCGCCTTGGCCGCGTCTGCTCACGCCGAGCAGACCACCTATGCCAATCCGCTCGATATCGATTACCGCTATAATTTCGAGCAGCAGAACGAGGGCATTTCCTACCGCACGGGCGCCGATCCGGCGGTGGTGCTGCATCAGGGCGCTTACTACCTCTTCCAGACCCTGGCCGATGGCTACTGGCGCTCGGAAGACCTGATCCACTGGACCTTTATCACGCCGAGCCGCTGGCCGTTCGAGAGCATCGTGGCGCCGGCGCTCGTTTCCGACGGCAAGACGCTCTACATCATGCAGTCGCATACTCGCCAGACGGCCCTGTTGAAAAGCGACGATCCGGCGTCGGGCAAGCTCGATTTCTGGGTGCGACGCACCCCGCCGGTGCCGACCGCGGTGGGGGAAGGGACGGACGACAGCCATCTGGGGCCGGACCAGGTCCAGCCCAGTCCGTGGGATCCCGGCCTGTTCATCGATGATGACGGCAAATGGTACATGTACTGGGGCTCTTCGAATATCTACCCTATCTACGGCATCGAAATGACGCCGGAACCCTTTGCCTATAAAGGCAAGCCAAACCGCTTCATCTATTTGCAACCTGAAAAACACGGCTGGGAGCGCTTTGGTCAGGATCATTCCGGCAAGCTGCCCAATGGCACGCCAATCAAGCCCTTCACCGAAGGGGCGTGGATGACCAAGGTGAACGGCAAATACTACCTGCAATACGGCGCGCCGGGCACGGAATATAATGTCTATGCCAACGGCACCTATGTCAGTGACAAGCCTTTGGGGCCATTCACCTATGCCGACTACAATCCCGTGGCCTATAAGCCTGGCGGCTTTGTCAACGGCGCGGGGCATGGCTCGACCTTCCAGGACAAATATGGCAATTACTGGAACACCGGTACGCTCTGGCTGGGCTATAACTGGACGTTTGAGCGCCGTATCGACATGCTGCCGGCGAAATTCTACGCCGACGGCCAGATGGCGGTGTCGGCGCGCTTTGGCGACTTCCCGCACTATGTGCCGACATCCAAGATCGATGATCCGGAAAAACTGTTCACCGGCTGGATGCTGTTGTCCTATCGCAAGCCGGTCAGCGTCTCCTCGCAACACGCGCCGGTGGAAGGCCAGAATTTCGAGCCGAAAAACGCCACGGATGAAAACCCGCGCAGCTTCTGGCTGGCGGCGGATAACCAGCCCGGCCAGACCCTGACCGTCGATCTCGGCGCGGAAAAGACGGTGCGCGCCATTCAGGTCAATTATGCCGACTACAAGTCCGGTCTCTATGCCGATGGCCCGGATATCTATACCGAATTTACGCTGGAAGCTTCGTCCGATGGCCAGTCTTGGACGAAGGTGGCGGAAACCGAAGCCCCCCGCCGGGATCGGCCCAATGCCTATTTCGAACTGCCGCAGCCGATGAAGGCGCGCTATATTCGCTATGTCCACGGCCATATCGGCGCGCCGAACCTGGCCATTGCTGATCTGCGCATCTTCGGTACTGCCGATGGCAAGGCGCCGGCCAAGCCCTTGGGCGTGACGGCAAAGCGTGACAACGACCCGCGCAATGCCCATATCAGTTGGAATGCCGTACCTGGCGCGGTCGGCTATAATGTCCGCTGGGGTATCCGGCCAGATCGCCTGACCCTGACCTATCAACTTTTCGCCGAGGATGACGACAATCAATTCGGCGGCCGCCAGCATGGCCATGCACTCGACCTGCGCGCGCTCAATGTCGGCGTCGGCTATTATGTGGCGGTCGAGGCCTTCAACGAAACCGGCGTCTCGAAACTCAGCAAGGTCTTGAAACTACCCTAATAACCCCGCACAAACAGATTGGCGGTCAGGCGGCCGGTCAGCGGATCGTCGCTCAGCGGCATATCGGGCGGAATGAGGCCGGAGTGCAGCAGGCAACCCTCGTAGATGACCAGGCGGTCCGGTTTGGCTTCAACCCGGCCGATTTCCTCGAACCACGGGTTTGATCCGCTGATATACCCCTTTGCGTCCGTATTTTCGGCTTCCGCGGCGGCGACATAGAGAGCGAAAGTCTCCACTGTCACGCGCTCAATGCCGGTTGAGCGCTGACGGAAAAAAGCCGTGCCGGTGCCGGTTGTGTCGCTGAGATAATGCAGGATCGCCAGGTATTTCGGCTCGACCGTGTCGATATGCGGTGCGCGCTGGCGCGGTGCGAGTGTTTCCGGCGGTTGGGTCACCATCGAAAAGCTGCCCTCTACCCAGTCGAAACGATCGATATCGAAGGCGCCCCCGATATAGGGAGAGGCTTCGACCAGCAGCCTTTGCATATAGTCATGCGCCGGCAGATCCGTTTTGGTGATCATCCGGCGCAGACCGGGGTAATATTGCGATTGCGCCGGGAAGGGGGGCAGAGCGGCGGCCATGCGGCAAATCTGGTTATAAGTACCGGTAAAGTCATCAATGACGACAACGCGGCTTTGGCTGTTTCCCAAGGTCAGCAGCTCAGGCTTCATTTTTTTCTCTCCTGTTTAAATGTAACCTGAAAAGCACATTATTTTATACAGCAAATTCAATATCTTGTGAGGTGTCATTTAATCGTTTCGTTCCTGACAAGATTGCGTCTTCAAACCTTGGAAAAACTGTCACCGAGCGACGTTAGGGCGCTTTCTCAGAGGGTCATTAAGGCCCTGCTGGGGATATATCATGAAAATCGCACTCTTCACTTCCGTGGCCGCCTTTGCCCTTCTGAACGCCGGGCTGGTTCATGCGCAAGACGCTGCGCCGGTCGCTGATGCCGCCACCGCGCCGGCCGCTGCCGATCAGGTTACCGAAGTTATCGTCTATGGCCAGGGCCAGAGCCGCCAGACCCAGTCGGTCAAGGCCGACGACATCACCAAGGTCGCGCCGGGCACCAGCCCTTTGAAGGTGCTCGACAAGTTGCCGGGAGTCACCTTCCAGTCGGCCGATCCGTTCGGTGCCTATGAATGGTCCGCCCGCATCTCGGTGCGTGGCTTCAACCAGAACCAGATGGGGTTCACGCTTGATGGCGTCACGCTCGGCGACATGAGCTATGGCAATTATAACGGCCTGCATATCTCGCGCGCCATTATCAACGAAGACATCGCCCGCGCCGACCTCTCACAGGGCGCCGGCTCGCTCGATTCGGCCACTTCATCCAATATGGGCGGCACCTTGAAGTTCGTGTCGCGTGATCCGTCTGAAACCCTTGGCGGCGAACTGGCCGGCACGGTGGGTTCCGACAATATGCACCGCGTCTATGGCCGCTTTGAAACCGGCGCGATCACGGCGCTCGGCGGTCTGCGTGGCTATATCTCGGCGGTCGATATGAAGACCGACAAGTGGAAGGGCGGCGGTGAGCAGAAGCAGCAGCAGGTCGACGCCAAGGCGGTCCTGCCGATCGGCGAAGGTTCGCTGTCGGCCTTCGTGAACCACAGTCAGCGCCGCGAGCAGGATTACCAGGACATGTCGTTCGAGATGATCGACCGCCTGGGTTATGACTGGGATAACTTCCAGCCCAACTGGGCGCTGGCCAACCAGGTAGCGCAGCTCTACCAGACCCAGACCACGCCGACCTATCCGGGCAATATCACCACGGTCGATGACGCCTATTATTATGGCGGCGGCGTGCGCGACGATACCCTGTCGGGCATCAGCCTCAACCTGCCGGTCTCCGACCGCCTCACGTTCAACGCCACGATCTACAACCACACCAATAAGGGCCAGGGTCTGTGGGTCACGCCGTACCTGCCGTCGCCGGGTGTCAGCTACTCGCCCTTCTATAACGCCGCCAACCCGTCTTCGGACGATGCCTATGTTTCGATCCGCACCACGGAATACGATATCAACCGCACGGGTGCCATTGGCGGCGCCACGCTCGATCTCGGCACCCATCAGGTTTCGGCCGGCTTCTGGGTTGAAAACAATGACTTCAACCAGGCCCGTCGTTTCTACGGCGAAACTCTTGCCGCGCCGCATCGTGACAGCCTCGGCTTCCAGAGCAACCCCTTCTATACGCAGTGGGAATACGCCTTCAACACCAAGACGACCCAGCTCTACCTCCAGGATGTCTGGACGGTTACCGATGCCCTGAAGATCAATTACGGCTTCAAGTCGCTGGAAACCACCAACAAGGTCAATCAACTGGCCGGCGGCACCATCAATGCCGAACTGAAGTCGAAGGACACCTTCCTGCCGCAGGTCGGCGCGGTCTATAAGGTCAACAGCCATTACGAAGTCTTCGGCTCCTATGCCGAAAACATGGACGCTTATGTCTCGGCCGCTACTTCCGGCCCGTTCAGTTCGCAAAGCCAGGCCAATATCGATTACGTCAAGACCAGCCTGAAGCCGGAGTCGTCGAAGACTCTCGAAGGCGGCCTGCGTTTCCGCTTCCCGCAGTTCTCTGGTGTCGCCGCGCTGTATAATGTCAAGTTCGACAATCGTATCCTGGCCGTGGCGCAAGGGTCCGGCATCCAGGGCAATGCCCCCGTGCTGTCGAACGTCGGCGGCGTTACAAGCCAGGGCGTCGAGCTGGCCGGCACCTATCGCTTCACCCCGCAGTGGAAACTCTACGCCGCTTACAGCTACAATGACTCCAAGTATGAGGACGATGTGCATTCGTTCGATGGCGCCGGTAATCCGGTGGTCACCCCCACGAAGGACAAGACCGTCGTCAATACGCCGAAAAACCTGCTGAAGACCGAACTGGGTTACGACAACGGCGCGCTTTTCGGCTCCCTCGGCGTCAACTTCACGGATAAGCGCTATTACACCTACACCAATATCGGTGGTGAAGTGCCTTCCAGCACCATCACCGACCTGAGCGTGGGGTATCGTTTTGAAACCATCGGCACCACGGTCCAGCTCAACGTTACCAACCTGATGGACGAGCAGTACATCTCGACCATCGGCTCCAACGGTTTCGTCAACTCTGATCCGACCGGCACGACCCAGACCATCCTGCCGGGTGCCCCCCGTCAGGTCTTCCTGAACGTGCGTAAGACATTCTAGTCGCTCAGAGGCCGCGAAGGCTCGCCGCTTCAGCGGCGGCGGGCCTTGCCCTTGCCAAATCCTTTGCAGGATTTGGAGAGTCTCTGACTTTCCCTTGGGCCAGCCGCGTTCACCACCGTGGCTGGCCTTTCTTTTTATCCGGAGTTACCATGACGCATCTCAACCGCCGCCGCCTGATCGGCGCAGGACTTGCCACCATGGCCGCCGCCACTGTTGCCTACGCCGCCAGCCCGAAGAGGCCGCTGATTGTGGGCCATCGCGGCGCGCCGGGCTATCTGCCCGAACACACTATTCCCGGCTATGAACTGGCCATAAAAATGGGCGCCGACTTCATCGAGCCCGATGTGGTTTCGACCTTGGATGGCCACCTCATCGTCCGCCACGAGCCGCTGCTGTCCGTCACCACTGATGTCGCCAGCCGGCCGGAATTCGCCGGACGAAAGCGCACCCGCACGCTCGATGGTATTGAAACAACCGACTTCTTTACCTGCGATTTCACCTTGGCCGAGATCAAGACCTTACGCGCCCGTCAGGCGTTCGCAGGCCGCGATCACAGCCATGACGGACTCTATCAGGTACAGACCCTTCAGGAGGTCATCGACCTGGCGCAGGCGAAAAGCCGGGAAACCGGGCGCACCATCGGCCTCTATCCGGAAATCAAGCATCCGACCTTCCATCAGCAGCTTGGCCTCGCCATAGAGGACAAACTGCTCGATATGCTGAAGCGCGCCGGGCTGGACAAGGCGTCATCGCCGGTGATCATCCAGTCGTTCGAGACCGCCAACCTGAAATACCTGCGCCGGAAAACCACGATCCGCCTGATGCAACTGATCGACGGTTCCGATACCGATCCGGATACCGGCGCCATGATCCTGACGGCTCCCTCCGACAAGCCATATGACTGGGTATTGGCTGGGCGGGCAGGGGATAACCGCGACCAGTTATCGCCAGACGGCCTGAAGGCAATCGCCACCTATGCCGATATTGTGGCGCCCTGGAAGCGGCACCTGCTGAGCTTCGCCAAGGGCCAGCCCATGCGCCGTAAGGACATCATCGATACCGCCCACGCTTGCGGCCTCCAGGTCCATAGCTGGACCATGCGCAATGACCAGCTTGATCCGTATTATAATGGCGATGCCCAGAAAGAGTATTTTGACCTGTTTGATCTGGGCGTAGATGGTCTTTTCACCGATTTCGCCGATAACGGCGTCAAGGCCCGCGATGCCTGGATGAACGGCAGGGCGTTATCTGTTTAAAAACTTTGGAAAAAGCGAATTTAGCGCTTGTCATGGCAAAATAATTGGCTATGTTCCGCGCCTCACCGCCGGGGTCACCAAGCCCGGCTGGTTCCGAAGAATTGGTTCGGGTGTGTAGCTCAGTTGGTAGAGCAGCTGACTCTTAATCAGCGGGTCCACGGTTCGAGTCCGTGCCCACCCACCAATTTTCATTCCTTAATTCAAACACTTAGCTTTATTGATATGCTAAGATTGGTTTGCGGTTTACAGTCGGTTTACAGTTTTCATTCCCATTCCGTTCTCATTGAGGCGGGCGATTGCCCGTTCCGCGAGGGGCGTTTGGTCGCCCAAATAGTGGGCATTTAGCACCGCCTCGACCGTCTTTTCAGAGTGTCCGGTGATCGATGCAATCTCGCGCGTTGTGCATCCGGCGATCGTGAGTTGCGTTATCGCGGTCCCTCGCAAGTCGTGGAAATGCAGATCGGTATCCGTAAATATTTTACCAAAGGCTTTTCGCCAGCTTGCCCGAAACCCGGATGCGGTCCACGGCAGGCCGCGCGAATTGGTCAGGATGTGGGTACTGGTGCGCTCCAGGCTGTTCAGGGCGTCGGCGGCATAATCGAGCAGGCGTATTGTAAGCTTGACGCGCGGTGCGCCGGGTTTCTTCTTACTGACCGACACCTTGATACGTTCGCCGTCGAAATCCGCCCAGGTGAGCTTCAGGAGGTCGCCTTCGCGTTGCCCGGTGGCAAGGGCCAGCATAAGGGCGAGCGACAGTGACGCCGGCGCTTTCTCCACGAACAGGGCTATTTGCTCCTTGGACCAAACCTTTTCCGCTCGGTCGCTGCTGTATAGGCGCCCAAGGCGGGCGGCGTAGTTATAATGGATCCGGCCGTTATCCAGCGCCACCGAAAGGATGCGGGCGAGGGTGGTGGCGGCATAGTCGGCGGCGCGTGGCGTTTCGGCCATGGAATCGCGCCACCGCTTGAAATGACCGCGAACGCGTGGATCGTCCAGCGCGCTTATGGGCATATCGCCGAACCGATCAAGCACCTTGGTCGCCGCCAGGTCATAATTACGGCGTGAACTCGCCGACAGGCGCGCGAAATCGGTGCTGGCCCGCCATTCGGCTACCAGCGTCGCCAGCACGCCCTGAACTGGCCTGCGAAGCTCTTTCAGGGCTTCATTGTAGCTGGCCATGAATTCGGGTGTGCCGGGCTTGCCATCAAGGCGCGGGCCGCCGCGCCAGGCGTAATGGTATCGCACCACGCTGCCGTCGGCGAGGGTCTTCCTGACCTTGTGAATACCTTTGAGCTTAACCCGCATTTTGCTTTTTTACCCATCCGTCAAGGGCAGTCCCGGCATCTGCCTCGGTCGTCTGGCCGGGGAAAAAGTCGATAACGCCGGTCGTCACGTCCACACTGATCCGGTCGAACGAAAGGCCGCTCTTACTCGCGCCCTTAAGGGCGCGTTCCACGGCCGCCTGGCTGATCTTTGATGGCTTACGCATCGGCGACCTCTTCGTCATCACGCGTTTTCATGAATTGATGCGGCATCGCCCAGTCGATCCTGCACTTGAGTGACGCGAAAATAGCGCTAGCGGTCGCAGACGAACTGATCAGGCCGGCCGAATCGGCCCATTTAAATCGGATCAGTTCGTCTTGTGGCCAATATTCCCCGGCGATTTCGGGATCGGTATGCTCAATGCGTACACATGCCTGACCAGGCATGAATGTAATGGACCGCGCGCCGCGAACCAGACGATCCTCGCTTAGAATTCGGGCTATGACGAACTCCAGGTAGGGGCGCATGGATTGAAGCCCGCTGCCCTGATCTTCCATCAGTGGTTCACCGTTGCGTGTCGCCTGACAGAAGTCTTCATTCGCAGCGGCCGGATCGACGCCAGCTCGCCAGGCGAGGACGCCAAGGAGGAGGCGGGCAATATAGACCGGTTGAACAAGGTGGATTTGACGGCCTGAACTCTTGGGCAGGCAAGGCGCCGCCTCGCCCTGTAATGCCTTATAAACTGGATAGACATTTGCCCACGATAGACCCGCGATATCGGCAAATTTTTTGGCTGCAAGGAGTACAGAATCAGGCATTGAAATCTCCAATTTGGATTTTTGATAGTTAAATCCAAATTGAAGACGGGTCAATTGGAATTTTAAATTCATTTTCCAAATTCTACGCCAGCGCCAGCAAAAGACTTTTGGCGTCATCGATATCGATTTCCGCCAGCAGGGTGGCGAGCGGTTCCGCCAGCGTCGCTATCTTTCGGCGAGCCTCGCCAAGGCTGGCGGGCTTGATCGCCAGCAGGGCCTCCACAGCAGCGTCATGCTCCGTGCCCAGCGATTCAAGTCGATCCAGGCACGCGGTCAGGCCGCTATCCCGTTCGACCTTAAGGCGTGCATCACGGACCTCCCGAAATTCGGCGATCTTGGTATCGAGATATTTTTTTGCATTGCTGTCCGGCCCCCAGAATTCCACGCCCGCATCTAAATGCCGGTGGATTTCAGATTCGGAATAGGCCCGCACCTCCTGCCCACGGTTGTTTTTCCCCATGCTCACGCTCACGATGTCATCGATGCCGTCGCTCAGGCGCTGGCATAGCGCTTCGCAGGCTTTCAGGGCCGCCTGGGCCGCCTCCAGGCGGGCAATGGCGGCGTCCATGCCGGTAGGCGGCGCAGCGCGCGCAGCGGCGGCCTCCAGGGCGGCAACGCCCGATATGGCAGGCAGGGCCATCAGCGCGGTGCGGCGGTTGAGATGGGAAGCGTCCGAAATGGACACGGCGGGCACAGGGGTGCTATGGGCATTTGCAGCCATGATTGATCCTCCAGTGATCAGTTTGGTGAGGCCCGTTGATTAGTTCCAGCTTTTCAACGGGCCGTTAATTTGATATCAAAATATCATGAGCGATGCAATAATTGATATCAAGAAATCTAAAAAAGGGCGTCCGAAGTCTGAGACTACGCCTGTCATGGTGCGCCTTCCGATAGACCTGGTTGCCAAAGTTGATCAGTATAGACGAGAACAGCCTGACCTGCCCGGCCGTCCGGAGGCGATCCGGCAGATACTGAAGGCTTATTTCAAGGGCTGAAATGGACTTGCACCTTACAGTACAAGATTTCTTAAGTGTTGTTGGAACGACAACATTCATCGTCGGGTTAATCGGCTGGGCACTATCAATTCCCTATCGATCCGCAATTGAAAATGGCATTCGCAGCAGCTTCGATACCAAACTTGAAAAGTTGAAAGGTGACCTTCGTAAAGAGGAGGAAGCTTTCAAAGCAGAGATTAAACGTAAGGATGACGAACTAAGTTCTCTTCGCTCGAACGTATTGTCGATAGTGTCGAATAGACATCAACATTTGGACAAAAGAAAACTTGAAGCTGCTGAAAAGCTATGGGCGGCGGTTATTGCAGACGGCAAATACACCATGCTCATCGAGTTTTGCAAAGCCGCCTATATCGATCAAATGGTCGAAGTCGCCTCAAAAGGCGGGCGGGACAGCGATGGAATAAAACAATTCGCCAAACAAATCTGGGAATCGACCGGCCTTGAAGGGCAAAAATACGACCCTCTTGCCGATTGCGAAAGGTTGTACATCTCACCGACAGCGTGGGCGCTCTTCGGACTGTTCAGAAGTATTTCGATGTCTGCTGTCGCAAAGTTTGCATCATTGCGGACAGGGATGCCGGATATCGTGAAAGATGATAACCAGATTGTGGATTCCCTTATAAAATTGCTGCCTGAGCGTGAAGTGTACTCAAAAGAGCATCGGATGACCGCCGCTTTCTATTTGTGGAGCGACATCAGGGAGTTGATTTTTCAAGAGTTGGTCAAGGACATTGACGGGGACAACGGGTCTCAAACCGCCCTTCGCCAATCGACAGACGTGATTAAGGCGCTGGGATTGCCAAATGGGGATAGTCAAAACGGCACTGCCACCGTCGCGCTTCCGCCTGAAATGGCTAAGAAATTCGGACGGGACAAGGTTTTGTGATCTCAAAGCAACGTGACAATAATCAGGTTGCGATCAGGATGCCGCTACCGGTGAAGTTGGCGGCCATTGAAGCCTGCCTCGATCAGGACCGGGCGCTTGCCGCCGTGGTGGTCGACGCCCTGACCGACTACCTCACGGCGCGCGGCTATCTGACCCCGGAAGGTGAGCCAGCGAATCAGATATGGTCCAGGGCGTCCGAGAGCGGCGTGTAGGGCTTGCGCTCGATCATCAGCTTGCCGGCCGACCTATACTTGTCGATTTGTCGATCAGATTACTTCGATCTGGCGAATTATCCATATCTATCCCCACAAGTCACAGGCTGTGAATCGGCCACAAGTGGATACCTGTGAGTCTGCGGAAAATCCGCCACGACAGCCCTTGTGAATAACATCTTAACTCTGAAACTGGACGGGCCCGATCATATTGATTCGGGCCGTACCTATGGAGAGACGCATGAAACGTCTGAAATATAGCCTGCACTTCAAATGCAAATGGTTTGATGTCAGGATCAGAGCGGGGCCGAGGGCCGCAATGGGGATGCTTATGGTGACGGTCGTTATTTGGACGATCCCGTCCGCCACCATAAGTCAGTCGCTTGATCTCGCCATAGCCTGGTTCAGGTAACAACGATAAGAGCAGCGCGCCGACGTGATTTTCACGCCGGCGCGTAATTTATTTGTGGCGCAAATGAAGCATCGACGCAATGTGGCATCAAGCCCGCGATGGACTTTTTTTCAGGTGCCGGCGGCCGCTAATAGGTTCATGACATCTCGCTCCGTTGCTGTTTCGCCGCCTGTGTCCGCGCCAGTTGCGCGCCGCCGTATACCCCCACCTGCGCGGCACGCTCGCTCATCGGCTGGGCGATCTGCGTCACCCGCACATCGAAATAGGGCGAGGCTTCCACCTGCACCCGGATCGCCTGCGGATCGGCCGCGCGGGCGCCTTGCAGGGCGCGCAGGCTGTTATTGTTGACGATGCTGCCATTGAGGCCGGGCGTGAAGACTTCCGGGCCATGCTCGCCCACCAGATAGCTGCCCGCCCCGGAAACCATGCCGCCGCCGGCGCGCGCGCCGGTAATTCCGCCGCCGATGCCGCTGATGATCGAGCCGAGCAGCCCCCCGCCCGAACTGCCGGACTTGCCCAGAAGGCTGTTGAATATGTCTTGCAGGCCGCCCGTGATCCATTCGGCAGCGATCCGGCGGAAGGTATGCGAGAGCGCATCCCCCAGGTCATCGCCATAGGCGATGGCCTCGCCCAGGTCATAGGCGATATCGCGCGAGACGGAGCGTAGACCCTCCAGCGCCTCGCGGGCCGGATTGACCACCTCCGGCAGCTTCATCATCGGATCGATGATATTGATATCCCGGTCCTTATTCGTGCCGAGCGTCGGGTTGTTTCCGATCTTGCCGTACAGGTCTTCCTGATCCTTGGTGCCATCCTTACGGATCACAAAGGCGCCGGATTGCTTGTTCTGATATTCGCGGGTCAGTTCGGCCAGGGCCGTATTATATTGCGCCTGGGTGATCTCGCGCTGTTTCAGGCCGGCGGCCAGCTTTTTCTTGTCGTCTTCATACTGCTTCGCCAGGCGGGCATCCTCTGCCATCAGGGCTTCGACAAGCTGGATCGCGCCCGTGGCCTGCACGCTAGAGGGAGGTGTGACGTCCGGGTCTTTGATCCCGAATTTTCTTCGGATGTCGTCAACGGAAACCGATTCGGAGGATACGGGAGACGCTTTGGCGTTTTGCGCTATCACCTGTTCGGCATAGGTTTTAGCCTCGGCTTTCGTTTTTCCCTGCCGGATAGCTTCGTCATAAAATTTCGCGTACTGGTTATATCCGTCGATAACCGGCTTCACCAGGTCGCCGCTCGCGCTGACTAAACCCGCCGGGCCGGAAACCATCCGCAGCAGGAACCATCCTATAGTGCCTTCCTGATTTGGCATCTTGGTCGTCAGGAATTGCAGGAAATCCGCGCTTGCGGTCGTGGCGCCGGTAATCGCCGGAGCCAGGTCAAGGAAGGCCCGCTTAAGCTGGGCATCGATACGCTGATGGGCGATTTCAACCTCGCGGTTCATATCCGCCAGCGCGCCGACCGTCTGGTTATCGATGACCAGCCCCAGTTCCACGGCGCGGTCGGTGACCTCTTTCAAGCCGCCCGCGCCATTTTGCAGCATGGGCAGCAGTTCTTCGATGCCCAGCTTTTTGGCGATCTGCACCTGTTCGGCGCGCGTGCCCATGGCGCTTATCTTGTCAGCCAGCAGCGGCAGCAACTCACTGGCGTCATTCATGCCCTTCAGTTGCTCCGGCTTGATGCCGATGGCGGCGAACGCCTTCTCAATCTTGGCGGCCCCCACGCCGGTCTGGATAGCCCCCAGCGAGGCATTGAGCGCCTTCAGGCCCTCCTGCATGGCTGAAACCTCGACATCGGCGTCACCGGCAGCGAATTGAAGCTCCTGAAGGGCTTCGGCCGAAATGCCGATATGATCGGCCGCGGCCTGTAATTCATCGGCCCAGTTCATGGCTTTCTGGGCCTGGTTCAGACCTATGGCCAGCCCGGCTACGGCCGTGGTCGCCAGAAGGGCAGGGCCGCCGAGGGAAATCAGTGCATCGCCCAGGATCGGCACCTGGCTGGCAGCGCCCTCAATAGCGCTGGTGAAATTACCGCTGATACTGGACCCGGCCTTGTCGAAATGCCCCTGTATGACATTGCTGGTTTTCTTCGTGTCAGCCGTCATCTTGTCCATTTTTTTCGCCATCTTCGAGATGTTCACGTCCATCTGGAAAACGAGCGCTTCAAGTTCAGTTTGCGGCATCTCTGCCCCCCTGATTAGCTTGGCTGATAGTCGCCAGAGCAATTGCCGCTTGCGTGATGTTCAGGTTCTGAAGCTGGGTATTAAGGGCCTCGATGCGCAGGTCCGCCTCTTCGATGCGGCGCGTGTAGGCGCCGATTCGGTCAACAAAATAAGCTTCGACGGCCTCATAACCGTCGCTGTAGGCGTCTCTCAGGCTGGTATGCTTTTTCACGTTACCTCCGAAAAATAGGGGCGGACCACGCCCCCTTTGGGGGCCGTCCGCTCTTGGCCGGAAAGGCAACCGTACCAAGCGAGAGGGATGGGGCGGGCTGCCGATACCCGCCCCGCTCGCGCAGGAAGTCACCACACAAACCGCGCGAGGGTCTCGTAGGTGAGAGGGGTGGGGCGGGTCGCCGATACCCGCCCCGCTCGCGCGGGAAGCACACCGCGCGAGTGTTCGATTAGCTGGCGGCGATCTTCAGCAGGCGAACCGCTTTCGGGTCGTCAAGGCCGCCGCCGACACGCTTTGTCGCGTAGAAATCGACATAGGGCTTGTTGGTGTAGGGGTCACGCAGCAGGCGCAGGCCGATGCGGTCGTTGATGACGTAGGCACGCTTGAAATCGCCGAAAGCAATCGGCAGGTTGCCGGCGCCCACGTCAGGCATGTTTTCATCGATCTCGACAGGATAGCCCAGCAGGGTGGCGGGCTGGCCAGCAACGTAGGTTTCGCGCCACAGGTAGTTTCCGTCGCCATCCTTGAACTTGGCGATGGCGGCGGCCGTCATGCTGTTCATCAGCCATTTGGCGTTTTGGCGGTAGGGCGAGGTCAGGCCATAGACGAAATCGATCAGGCCATCACCATCCGGAAGAGCCGAGGCGGCGCCGGACGGAACAACCGTGATGTTTCCGGAGGGATGAACGCCGGCCGAAGCGCCGCCGGTGACATAGGTCAGCAGGCCACGCGGCTTGTTGGTGCCGTTCCCGGAAATGAACGCCACGCCTTCCTGTTTGGCGAATTCCTCGCTGATTTCATCCGCCAGCCACTGTTCAATTTTGAAGTCGGCATCATCGAGCAGTTGTTGGGTGACCGAGGGTTTGGCGTAGATTTCACCGTTAGGGAACGTCAGTGAAGCGAGCGTAGCGTTGTCGGTCGCCGGGCGAGCATCGGTTTCCCCGACCCAGCCGGAGGCCCAGCCGCCAGCCCGATAAAGCGTCGAATAGGCGCGTACGGTCGTGGGTACGACACGAGCTATGCGCCGCATGGGGCTTACGGCTTCAAGCGCCTTGTTGACCTTGCGGTCCCATTCGATCGGTGCCAGGTAGCCGCCGGCGGTGTCCGGGCTGGTCGTCATGGCGGCTTGGATCGCCGACCGAATACCGGTTGCGTTCAGGGAACGCAGGTCGCCTTCCTGCTGGCCACTGCGCGTCCAGTTGTTGAAAGTTTCGGTATAGCTGGGATCAGCCGGGAGAACGTCAGAGCCGCCTCCGATACCGTTCAGACCAATGGCGGCGAGGCGGATGTTTATCCGGTCGATTTCCTCGCGGTGTTCGTCCAGGGACGCACTTTGCCGCACTTTGAAGTCCTCGAAGTTTTCGCCCAGGCGACGGACGAAACCCACGGCATCTTCATCGGAATTTCGGGGGGCAGCGAAGGCAGGGCCTACGAGGCCGCGAAGCTTGGCAGCGGATGGTGAATAGCTCGGCGCAATACGAGCGCGGTTTGATTGGGACATAGGCCCACACTCCTGCAAAGGATGAATTTGGAAAAATTGGCCTGCGTCAACGGCAGCGCTCGGCGTGCCGGAACTCAGGGTATGCGGTGCATCGCCTTTTGGGCGAAGCTGGCCCCGATAGCGCTCGGCGTATCGGGAGGGGGCTACAGCGCCAGACATGACGCCCCTACCATGATTGGACGGGTGCAATGCTTCGCGGTTCCCTGTCAAGTGCTGGGCCGAAAATTTTTATGCGCCTCGGCCATGATCTCATCGGCGACCCGTTGCAGGCCCTCCGCGACGGCCGCCGAACCTTGCTGTGCGGTCGCCAGCCGCATCCCCCAGGTGAGCGCCGCCGTGGCCAGCACTTCAACGGGCAGACCTTGCTTGGTCCAGCCTTCCTGGCATTTGAGCATGTAGCGCTCTACCAAGTCTTCAATTTTTTCAACACCTTGATTGTCATTCATGGAATGATCCTTTGAGTTTGTGTATCCGGAAAAAATACAGCCAAAAACCTCCGGTAGGGCTATGGCCGCCAAGAATTATCAATTAATTCAGTGGGATAGTTTTCACCCGTCTGACCCTCCCGGTAACCACAGCCAGAAAACTGTTTGAGCCGGAAAAAAAATCTACGGATGAGGGGGACGCGGGTCTTCTGTTGATCGACCTGCCAGACTTTTGACTGCCCCCCTATGCCGTTGACGTTGGTTGCGAGGTCACAGCGCGGGCCGTGAGAGGGCTTATCACTCGAATGCCCTTGAGTGCTGGATGCTGGCTTAGACGTTCGTGAGCGGTCTCTGTCGCCGCAATGATCGAGCCATCCGGGCCGACCTTGGCGTCGTATAGGTACGATATCCCGAAGTCGTGAGTGACGTGAGTGAACAACTCCAGTAGTTCGGTAGGCGCATGGAAATCTGCCGAGTCAGGGCTTGGCCCCCATTCAGCCGGCCAACCCTTCTTCAGCGCAAAAACGTTCATTGCGGTGCGCCAGCGACCAAGCGTCCATTGCTCCAGCGGAACCGAGAGAGCGGGCTTTTCCTGAGCCCGCCTTCTCGGTGGCGTTTTACGCTGGCTGTAGCCGATTTCCTCAAAGGGGGATTTAGGGGGTATAGTTCTTTTACGGTTCATTATCACCGGCAAACAGTTGCCGGTAGGGTTGCTCGATTTTGCCGGTAGGGTTTGCGTGATTTTGCCGGTAGGAGTCCTACCGGCAGATGTTGCCGGTAGGCTGTTTTCAAAGGCCAAATGATACCGCGTTCCGAGCCGCTGGCCGACCTCTCCGGTGATCCGTTCGCGCGTGATATGCCCCAATGTTTCGAGGATTTTGAGGTGCGTTCTAACGCTCCGCTCGCTGATCTCAGTGACGGAAACGATGTAGTCCTGACCGGGAAAACACCCCTGCGCAGGGTTGTGACAATCCGCGAGGACCAGCAGGATCAGCTTCGTGGCCGGCTCCAGACCGCGAATGTTCATCGCCCATGATGTTGCCTCGTGGCTCATGACGCCACCAGGGGAGGGTTGGGCAGCGCACATGGCCATGAGAACGTCCAGATGCACCTCATAGACGTTGGGCAGACAGCCACGCGTCTGGGAATTCTGGGAATGGGTTGAAATTAGCCCGGCCTCGCGGAGACACTTCAGCGCCTGGCACACGGTTGACGGCGCCATGCCGGTCATGAACGCTAAGTCTGGCTGGCTGGGACTGCATTGGCCTGTGCGCCCATCCGCGAGGTGAGCAAGTTGGACCAAGACGCTCTTTGCGGAGGCGGAGAGGCGGTAATATTGTGCGCTGAGATCGGCAGCGAAACCGAGATGTGCGGCGCTCATATCGCGCCGCATTTCTGGTTTGCAAAAGTCGCATAACCTATTGATTTATAACACACGGTTTTGGCTCCGGTTTGGAGCTATGTGTTTGAATAGGTGCGGCAAACCGCAGCCTCTTAATCAGCGGGTCCACGGTTCGAGTCCGTGCCCACCCACCATTCTCCCTTCCGCCTGGGTCCGGCGATGATTGAAAAATCCTTTAAAATCTGATGTGTTAGCCGGGTATCTGTCCGGTCGTTTCCACTTGTATCCGGGATTATCCGTACAAGTTGGGGGTATTTCCGGGGGTACGTTCAAGTGCCCCCCGTTAGGCGATACCCCCACATGGCAATTGCGGACTCGGCTATCCGTGGCGAAAGCCATAGAGAGCAATAACTGAGAATTTTCCGGCAAATCGCTGTGAATGGCAGGTTCAATCCGCCCCGGGGTTCCCTTTGGTGTGGGGGCATGGATCAGGGAGTTGTCGGCGATGTTTTTGAGGCGCTGATGGTCAGGTCGAAACTGTCAATATCCAGATAACCGTCACCTGGAACCGGATTGAAGCAGAACAAGGCAAATTGCGGTCCCTGGAAGGTGCCGGTGCGCCAGTCGTAGGCCAGCGGGAAATCGCCGCCGAGCGGTGTCCAGGCGACGCCGTCCGGGCTGTAGGCAATGTGTCCGCGGTCTGTTTTGAAGTCCATATCTGTGCGCACGTACAGGCCGCCGCCGTTCAGTGCCTGAGGCGGCGCCAGAACAGTGGCTTTTTGCCCATCGACTGTATCCTCACCCAGGTTGAGAGCCAAGGTGCGGTGGCCATTTGCAGTGGTTTCAACCGTTGCCTGGGCGCTGTATTTGCCGAGCGTGCCGACACCGCACCGGTCGCCGGGTTGAAGGTGTGAGATGTCCAGTCGCACCACGGCCTGACTGGATGGACCGAAGCCTTTTTGAGTCAAGGTGTTGCGTGCCGTCCAGAAAGCCTCTCCCTTTGTGGCTTTAAGTCTCAGAAAGCCTGGACGTTCTGTCAATGTCCAGCGGCTGTTGTCGGGATTATGATTCCATTGCCACTGGAGGCCGAGGGTGGCGCCGCTGAAGTCATCCGATGTCGCCAGTCTTAATTCCGGGTGCGCGGGCAGGGGCAAGGCGGCTGACAAAGGCACGCGACCAGGCGCGGCGGGCGCTCCCCATACCGGCCAGTCGTTTTCCCAAAAGACGGGGCTGATCTGCGTCATGCGGCCAATGGCGCCGGCATCGACCATCACAAAGCCATACCAGCCGCCATCCGGCAGATCGACCAGAGCGCCCTGATGGCCGCCGGTCGTGTCATCAATCTGGTTTCGTGTTTCCCATGGGCCTTCGAGCTTGTGCGCGCGTGAAACCGTCATGCCCAGGCGCGACGGGATGGCGTTAAACAGGTAATACCAGTCGCCGCGGTGGATCAGCTTCGAGCCTTCGGCGCCTTTGTTAAAATAGACCTCTTTGGACGCAACGATCTTTGAATAGGCAACATCGAGCGTCAGGAGCGTGAGTGTGCCGTCCCATCCGCCAGATGTGGCGATATAGCCCGTGCCGTCAGCGTCGAAAAACAGGCCGGGATCGAAAGCAGCGCGATCGAGTTCGGTATAGGTCCATGGTCCTTTTATGTCGGTCGTGCGGTAGATTCTGTGTGTTCTGGCCGTTCGGTGTGACGACGATATAAAACACGCCGTTGTGATAGCGCAGGCTGGGGGCATAGACGCCGGCTCGATAGGCCGTGCCGCCCTTCAGGTCTAGGCATCGCGTCCGTCCAGGCGAGGCATGACATGGCCCGCATATTCCCAGTTTACCAGGTCTTTGGAGTGCAGGATGGTCAGACCGGGCGTGTTGGCAAAAGTAGTTGTGGCGAAATAGAAGTCACTGCCGACCCGGATGATGTCGGGGTCGGGGAAGTCGGCATAGAGGGGCGGATTGTTGTAGGTACCGTCGCCGTTGGCGGCCATGGGCTGTGTACGCAGGGGATCGGCGAGGGCAGGAAGTGCGCAGGCCGCAGCCAGCCACAGGATGGAAGCCAGTGTTGTTTTGGTCCTCGTCATTTTCAACATTGGCCTCCCCTTTAATGTTTGCAATTCCTGCTGGCTTAAGTCTGTTTAAATCACGCTTTCGGTTTCAGATAGCCGTGCATGCCCAGCCACAGCACGAACTCATCGAACCAGGCTGTGCTCGTGGTTTCTTTTTTGTACATGCCGAAGCCGTGCCCGCCCTGTTCGAACAGGTGGAATTCGACCGGGCGTTTGGCGGCGCGCCAGTTGTCGATCAGGCCATATCCGGCGTTGGCGAAGAACGGATCATCGCTAGCCAGGGCAACAAACAGCGGCGGCGCATCGGCCGGCACGGTGACCGGCATCAGCGGACCATAGATATCGCCGATAAAGGCCGGCTTGGCGTCCTGACCATAGAGGGCGGTAGACAGGGTGAGCATGGCGCCGGCGGAAAAGCCGACCATGCCGACGCGATCGGGGTCGATGTGCCATTCTGCGGCCCGCGAACGAACGAGGGCGAAGGCGGCGCGGGCATCGTTGATCTGGGGCGCCAGGGCTGCCGCCGGATCCTGCTGTGCGGGCGGTCGCGGACGCGCGGCGCCTGAGAACATTTCAGCCATCGAATGTTCGAACGCGCCCATGTCTTCCGGCGTGGGGTTGAGGCGATATTTCAGCACAAACGCGGCGACCCCGTGGTCAGCCAGCGCCTGAGCGACCTGCCAGCCTTCGTTTTCCATGGACAAGGTCATGAAGCCGCCGCCGGGGGCGACAATAACGGCGGCGCCAGTCGCTTTGGCAGGATCAGGCAGGAAAGGGGTGAGTGTAGCGACCGTAACATTGCGTGCGAACACGCTGCCGTACTGGCTGTGCCACGCTTCCTTGGCGGTAGTACCCGGCAGGGGGCCAGTGCCCAGTTCGATGGCATTGGGCTGTGCCGGGGTGGCGATCGGCGTCATCTTGTCATCCAGCGCATGGGCCGGAGAGGTGAGCGCGCAGGTCAGGACAATGGCGGCCGCGCCGACGCCGGTCAGCAACTGATGAACCAGTCGCGCAGCGAATGGCTTGTGAATTTCCGCTTTCATGGCATTCCTCTGTATTTGTTTTTTAGTTTATCTGGTTTGGTCGTAACGCGAAATCAGTCCTAAGCCCGTCAGGGCGCTTACTGTATCGAAAAAAAGGGCGCATCCCGAAAATGCGCCCACCTCATGCTCCGTAGACAAAGAGCAGTCAGGAAGAAAATACGAACTGCCATTCTCCAGGGACGGGGAGAATAGCGCCAACTCATGTTAGCGGTCACAACGCTATTATATCGGACAATTTCCGTCAATCGGGTTTGGTTCCGGTTTTCGCCAAAATGAGAAATAAATTTGCTTCTTTTCATGAATTTAAACAGGCTAAATTTGAATAATAATTTGATTTTAATGGAAAAAATAGAAACTTCCCGACTTTAAAATATTCCGCTAATAAAAAAAGTTTCCAAAATTGGGTTGGGTGAATGAATTCGTGCCTTGATTTTTAGCGGATATTGTCGGAGGAAATAAGAAAGAGATAAAAATTCCAGGGAGGATGGTATGCGGCGGCTGTTTTCAAGCCTGTGCGTGGTTCTGGCTGTGGTCATTGCGCACCCTGTGGCCGCGCAATCAGTGCGGACCGAGCAGATTACGGTTCACAGTCAGGCCCTGGAAGGCAATCTCGAAGGCAATTCGCCTGACCGCAGCGTGACCGTCTATCTGCCGCCGGACTATGACAAGGACAGCCAGAAACGCTATCCGGTGATCTATGCCCTCCACGGCTATTCGATCAATAACGAGATATGGTCGAAGGAAATCAAAACGCCGCAGACAATCGAAGGCGCCTATGCGGCCGGCGTGAAGGGCATGATTATTGTGCTGCCGAGTTCCCAGACCCTGCATAACGGCTCCATGTATTCCAGTTCGGCAACCACCGGCGACTGGGAGACGTTTATCTCGAAAGATCTGGTGGCCTATATCGACAGCCATTACCGCACCCTGCCGCAACGGGAGAGCCGTGGCCTGGCGGGGCATTCCATGGGCGGCTACGGCACGATCCGTATTGGCATGAAGCACCCGGAAGTCTTCAGTGCGCTTTATGTCATGAGCCCGTGCTGTCTCTCGGCGCGCGGCGCGCCCTCGCCCGAAGAGGGGGAGGCGCTTGAAGCGGTGAAAACACCCGAGGAAGCCAAATCGCTCGGCTTTTTCGCCCGCGCCACCCTGGCAGTGTCTTCGGCCTGGTCTCCCAATCCCAATAATCCGCCCTTTTACATGGATTTGCCGACAAAGGGCGGTGTGGCGCAGCCGGATGTCATTGCGCGCTGGGCGGCGAATGCGCCCTTATCGATGGTGCATCAGTATATTCCGAACATGCGCCGCTATACAGCGATTGCCTTCGATGTCGGTGACCGCGACGGGCTGAAGACGGACACGAAAGCCCTGAGCGACACACTTACTGCCTATCATATCGTCAACAGCTTTGCGCTGTATGACGGAGATCACGTCAGTGGCGTGGCGGACCGCTTCCAGAATCATGTCCTGCCGTTCTTTGCCGCGCACCTGGCCTTTGGGCCGGCCAAGCCATGACCCGCCTTATCGCCCGATTTGGACGGCTGTGCGTGGCTGCTATAGCCGGCATCGTCTGGCTTGCGTTGCCTGCGCAGGCGCAGACCTCTGAGCCGCTGGCGCCGCATCTCGAATTTGTCTTCGAGGAAACCGTCCTTTTGGGCGAGGGGGTCAATCCGGGCCCGACGCCGATGGGTGAGCGCTATATCATTCCCATTACCGGTGGAACGTTTGATGGCCCAGGCGACGGTGCCGGCTTTAAGGGGATCGTGCGGCCTGGCGGCTGGGACTGGCAGCTTAAGCGCGCCGATGGCTGCGTATGGGCGACGGCGGATTACATGCTTCAGACCGATGATGACGCGGTGATCAATGTTCGCAACCAGGGGCCAATGTGCCCTCAGACGGCGTCTGAGTCTGCACCGTTCCTGCTGACGCCCATCTTTGAAGCGCCGCTTGGCCGCTATCAGTGGCTCAATCAGTCGGCCTTCGTGGCGCGGCTGGATATTGTGACACAAGACGGGAAACCGGCGGTGAAAATTCGTTTCTATCGCGCGCGATGATATGATCTTGGCAGCAGTTTGTTTTGTCATAAGATGGTAGCGCTATCATAATGGCGGCGTGAGCCGCAGCCAGAAAAAGCTCCACCAGGTGGGGTTGAAACAGGGAGGTACTATGAAGTCGATTGTTCTAACCGCAGCCGTATCAGTGGCTGCATTGACCGCGCCGGCAATGGCGCAGGATCGCGTTGCAGTCACGGTCGACGCCGCCCAGCCGGGCGCAAAGATCGATCGGCGGATTTTCGGCCAGTTCGCCGAGCATCTCGGTAGCGGCATTTATGAAGGAATCTGGGTCGGCAAGGACTCCCCATCCCCAATACGCGCGGCATTCGTAACGATGTGGTGGCGGCGCTCAAGGCCATCAAGGTGCCGGTTGTGCGCTGGCCGGGCGGCTGTTTCGCCGACGAATATCATTGGCGCCGCGGCATAGGCCCGGAGCGCAAGCCCTCGATGAACGCCAACTGGGGCGGCGTGATCGAACCCAACACCTTCGGCACCGACGAGTTCTTCGATTTTGCCAATCAGGTTGGCGCTGAAGCCTATGTCTCGGTCAATGTCGGCTCTGCGCCTGTCAGCGAAGCCGCCGAGTGGCTGGAATATATGACGTCCAGCACGGGGGACGCCCTGGGCGCGGAACGGGCGAAAAACGGCCACGCGGAGCCGTACAAGGTGGCGTTTGTCGGCCTCGGCAACGAAAGCTGGGATTGCGGCGGCGGCATGACGCCCGATTTCTATGTCAGCCAGATGAAGATGCACGCGCGCTTTGATCGCAACTATAATCCTGCCCAGCCGATGCAGCGCGTCGCGGTCGGACCGAACGGCGGCGACACAGCCTATACCGAGGCGGTCATGAAAGCCTATCAGGGCAGGAGCTGGGCATGGGGCATAGAAGGCCTGTCGCTGCATTCCTATACAACGGGCGGCGGCTTCCCTGTCTCGCAAAAAGCCACCGGCTTCGGGGAAAAGGAATATGCTGTCATCCTGAAGGATACCCTGGGCATGGAGGATCTGGTCACCAGACACTCAGCGATCATGGACAAGTACGATCCGGAGAAGAAGGTCGCGCTGGTGGTTGACGAGTGGGGCGCATGGTATGCGCCCACGCCCGGCACCGATCCCGGCTTCCTGATGCAGCAAAACACCCAGCGCGACGCGGTGCTGGCTGCGCTCAATATCAATATCTTCGCCCGTCACGCCGATCGTGTCCGCATGGCCAATATCGCCCAGATGATCAATGTGCTGCAGGCCATGATCCTGACCGACAAGGACAAGATGCTGCTGACGCCGACCTACCACGTCTTTGAAATGTATGTCCCCTTCCAGGACGCGACCTTCATCCCGGTCAAGCTGGATGCCGGCACATATACCTACGGCGATATCAGCCTGCCGCGGGTCGATGCGATCGCGGCGAAAGGAACTGACGGCAAGCTCTACGTGTCGCTGACCAATATCGATCCGAACCGGCCTGTGGAAATCGACACCGCTTTCCTGGGCATCAAGGCGAAGTCCGTGACCGGCAAGACCCGGGCGGCGCCGAAGATGGATTCCGCCAATACCTTCGAAGCGCCGAATACGGTCGCGCCCAAGCCGGCAGCGGTCAAGCTCAAGGACGGCCAGGCGGTTGTCCAGCTCGCCCCGTCATCCGTAACCGTAATCGCCATTAGTTTGTAACCACCAAGGCCTGCTGGTGTTCAGTGGGCCGTATTCTTTTCCTGGATCTAGAGGTTACCATGCATACTGAAAATAAGCTCACCCTGTCGCGCCGCCAGGCCCTTCTGACCGGCGCCACCGCCAGCCTGTTCGCCGGCTTTCCGGCCCTGGGCCAGACCCGTTCTTCCATAGCGTCGACGATCCTGGCCGGCCAGGCAGGTGCGCCGATCAATCCGTTTATTTACGGCGGCTTTCTTGAACATATCGGCAATCTGATCAATCACAGCCTGTGGAGCGAAGTGCTCGACGACCGCAAGTTCTTCAACGTCATCAGCAGCAAGCCCGCACCTCAGCCGCAAGGCCAGGCGGGCCGTATGCGCGATATGAACGCCTGGGTGCCGGTCGGGCCGGACAGTGCCGTCACCATGGATACCGCCGCGCCCTATGTCGGCGAACAGTCGCCTGTCATCGCGCTGGCGGGCGCGGAGGCACGCGGCATTGCCCAGTCGGGTCTGGTTCTGGCCAAAAAGGACTATACCGGACGGGTGGTGGTTGCCGCCGATGGCCAGGCCGATATCGCTGCCACCCTGGTCTGGGGCGAGGATGCGGGCGACCGTCAGGTCGTGAAAATCGCCGCAGGGAAGGACTGGAACACGGTGCCGCTGCATTTTTCCTGTCCGCTCGATACGCAAACCGCGCGCCTGGAAATCACCGGGACGGGCACGGGGGCTTTCCGGCTCGGCGCCGTGTCGCTGATGCCAGCCGATAATATCAAGGGCTTCCGTGCCGATACCATCGCCCTGATGAAGGAGATCGACTGCAAGATCCTGCGCATTCCGGGCGGCAATTTCATCTCCAGCTATGACTGGAAGAATACCATCGGCGATCCGGACAAGCGCCCGCCGATCCTCGATCCGGTGTGGAACTTCCCGCAGCCGAACGATGTCGGTGTCGATGAACTGCTGCAGATGTGCCAGATGATCAATGCCGAACCGAGCTGGTCCGTCAGCACCGGCTTCGACGAGCCGCGTTCGGGGGCGGAACAGGTCGAATATATCAACGGCGCCGCCGATACCGAATGGGGCGCCAAACGCGCCGCCAATGGCCACCCGGAGCCCTATCGCGTCAAATACTGGAACATCGGCAATGAAATGTACGGCCACTGGCAGATGGGCCACATCCCGATGAAACAGTATGCCATCAAGCACACCCTGTTTGCCGACGCCATGCGCAAGGTCGATCCGTCGATCTATATCATCGCGCCGGGCGGCTTCGCCGATGAAATGACGACGGGGCAGGGCATCTTCATCGAGGGCCAGCCCCAGGTCGAGTTCGGATCGGAGCGCGACTGGGCCTATGGCATGTTCGCCAATGCCTGGGGCAAGTTCGACGCCCTGGCCACCCACGCCTATCCACCGGAAAACAAGAAGTTCGACATCAAGACGGGCAAGCTGTTTGATGTCGAGCGGCCGCTCGTCGAATGGGCACGCCAGCCGGCCAATCGTGTCCTGACCATGGTGGAATGCTGGGAAGAGTACAAGCGCCGCTTCCCGAAGTTGAACGATGGCAAGGTCAAGGTCTTCTTCGATGAATACGCCTACAGCTTCCGCCAGACCCTGAAGACCTGCCCGGCCCTGGGCATGTGCCTGCACGAATTCTTCCGCCATACCGATTTCATCGACATGGCGGGCTACACCATGGCCACCGGCTGGATGGATTTCGACCGCACGCGGTCGGTCATCAGCGCCACGGGCCGGATGTATCAGATGTACAACCAGCACTTCGGGACCATTCCCGTGGCCGTGACCGGCAATTCGCCGGTACCGGCGCCGGAATATCCGGCCGGGGGCGACCAGCCGCGCGTTAATGCCGGCAGCGCCACCTATCCGCTCGATCTCTCCGCCGCCCTGACGGCGGACCGTAAGGCGCTTGTGGTGGCGGTTGTCAATGCGACGGAGCAGCCGCAAAGCCTTCAGATCAGCCTCGAAGGTTTCAAGGCGCGCAAGACGGGCCGTTGCTGGAAACTGACCGGCACCGGTCTGGAGGCGCAAAACCAGGTGGGCAAGGCCCCGGAGGTCTTGGTTGCCGAAAGCCCCTTCAATGCGACGGCAGGACTGAAGATCGCGCCGATCAGCGTCGAGCTGTACGAATTCACCCGCGCCTGAGCCATATAAGAACAGGGAATGGAAATGGAACGACGTCACAATGCCGCCTTGCGGGCACTGACCACTTCGGCGATCACCTTGCTGGTGTGCATGGGGGCAGCCGCTCACGCGCAGAACCCGCTCGATCGCCCGCCTTATCAGGATATGACCCGCACGCCGGAGCAGCGCGCCACCGATCTGGTGTCGCGCATGACTCTCAGTGAGAAGGCCGCCCAGCTCATCAATGACGCGCCGGCGATTCCGCGCCTCGGTATCCGCGAATACAACTGGTGGAACGAAGGGCTGCACGGGGTGGCCGCCGCCGGCCATGCCACGGTCTTCCCGCAGGCGGTCGGCCTGGCCGCCACCTTTGACGCGCCGCTCGTCCATCAGGTCGCCGATACGGTCAGCGTCGAGTTCCGCGCCAAGTACCTGGAAAGCCGCCACAGGTTCGGCGGCACCGACTGGTTCCGCGGCCTGACCGTGTGGTCTCCCAATATCAACATCTTCCGTGATCCGCGCTGGGGGCGCGGCCAGGAAACCTATGGTGAGGATCCTTACCTGACCTCGCGCATGGGCGTGGCCTATGTCGAAGGCCTGCAGGGCAATGATCCGGTCTATTATCGCACGGTCGCGACGCCCAAGCATTACGCCGTCCATAGCGGCCCCGAGTCCGGCCGCCACCGCGATAATGTCTCGCCGTCGCGTTACGATCTCGAAGATACCTATTTGCCGGCCTTCCGGGCGACGATCACCGAAGGCAAGGCGGGCTCCATCATGTGCGCCTATAACGCCATTGACGGCCAGCCGGCCTGCGCCAATGACGACCTGCTGGTCACCCACCTGAGGAAGGACTGGGGCTTCAAGGGCTTTGTCGTGTCCGACTGCGACGCCGTGGGCGACATCTATTACAAGACCTCGCACTTCTACCGCCCGACGCCGGAGGAGGGGGTGACCGCCGCCTATCTGGCTGGCACCGATCTGATCTGCGGCAATGCCAATGAGGCCGACCACGTCATCGATGCGGTCAGTCACGGCCTGTTGCCGGAGAGTGCCGTCGATACGGCTCTGGTCCGGCTGTTCACGGCCCGCTTCCGTCTCGGCCAGTTCGATCCGCCGGCCAAGGTTTTCCCCGCCATCACGGCGGCGGATTACGATACCCAGGCCAACCGCGACTTTTCGCAGCAGGTCGCCGAAGCCGCCATGGTCCTGCTGAAGAACGACGGCAATCTGTTGCCTTTGAAGGCAGAGCCGCGGTCGATCGCCGTGATCGGTCCCAATGCCGATTCGATCGACTCCCTGATCGGCAACTATAACGGCGATCCGTCGCATCCGGTGACGGTCCTGGCCGGTATCCGCGATCGCTTCCCCGACGCCACCATAACCTATGCCAAGGGGTCCGGTCTGATCGATCCGGTGATGATCCCTGTGCCTGACAGCGCCTTCTGCCGCAATCAGGGCTGTACCGAAATGGGCGTGACGGCCAGCCATTTTGCCGCCGCCGATACGTCCGGCACAGCGCAGACCACCGCGGCGGAGCCGAGCGCGCGCCTGGCCTGGTCCGGTGAACTGCGCAGCGGGGCGGTGCGCTTTGACGGCTACCTGACCGCGCCGGAAAGCGGCGAATACCGTTTCCGTTACGATGCCGACGGCGGTTACCGCATCTGGATCAACGACCAGCTTGTCGTAGACGCCTGGCGGGTCGACTGGCGTCCCTCCATCGCCACCGGCACGATCCGGCTGGAAGCGGGCAGCCACAACAAGATCCGCGTCGAATCCTTCCAGAGGCAGGCGTCCGGCGACGAAAAGCTGCTGTGGAGTCTGCCGTCCGACACCGGCGCACAGGAAGCGGTGGCGGCCGCAAAAGCATCTGACGTGGTGATCTTTGTGGCCGGCCTGTCGCAGCGCGTCGAAGGCGAGGAAATGCACGTCGAGACACAGGGCTTCTCCGGCGGCGACCGCACCAGCCTCGACCTGCCGCCGGTGCAGCAAAAGCTGCTGGAGCAGGTAACGGCCGCTGGCAAGCCGGTGGTGCTGGTGCTGACCAATGGCAGTGCGCTTGGCGTCAACTGGGCGGACAAAAACGTGCCGGCCATTGTCGAGGCCTGGTATCCCGGTGGGCAGGGCGGTGCGGCCGTGGCGCGGCTGATCGCCGGGGATTACAGCCCGGCCGGCCGCCTGCCGATCACCTTCTATCGCTCGGTTGATCAGTTGCCGGCCTTCAGCGACTACAGCATGAAGGGCCGTACCTATCGTTATTTCAAGGGCGAGGCGCTTTACCCCTTCGGTTACGGCCTGTCCTATACCCGCTTCAGCTATGCGCCTGCCAAGCTGTCGGCCAGCAAGGTCAGTGGAAGCGGCGAATTCACGGTCTCGGTTGACGTCACCAACAGGGGCCAGATGGACGGGGACGAGGTGGTTCAGCTTTACCTCAGCCATCCGGGAGAAAAGGATGTTCCGATCCGCGCCCTGGCCCGGTTCGGCCGCGTCCATCTTAAGGCGGGCGAGACGAAGACGGTCAGCTTCACGCTCGACAGCCGCGCCCTCAGTACGGTCAATCCGGATGGGTCACGCTCGGTGAAACCGGGCAAGGTCAATATCTGGCTGGGCGGCGGGCAGCCGCAGCAACGCGCCGGCCTGGCCAAGGCGGCGGGCGTGGCGGCTGCGATCACCGTGACCTCCGGCCAGTCGCTGGAGCCTTGAAATGGTGAGGATCATGAAAATGAAACGAGCATTCTTTCTGGGACTGGTTTTCGCAGCCGTGGCGGGAAACGCCCTCGCTAGCGAAGGTTCAGGCGCTTATCCCGCCATTTTTGAAGAAGATGCGGGCCTGCCGAATCATGTGGTCTATCGTCCGGAAAACCTGGCGGCGGTGAAAGAGGGGGCGCTCGGCGTCTACGTTTTTGGCAATGGCGGATGCAGCACAGATGGCACCAGTTCGCGCAACCACCTGCTGGAAATCGCCTCACATGGCTATCTGGTCATCGCACCGGGCGTCATACCGTCGCAGCATCCGCAGACTGAGGCGGCTCAACCGGGCAATGGTCAGTTGAAAGCGCCGACCGCGCCCGAAGCCCTGACCGAGGCGATCGACTGGGCGGTGCGCGAGAACGACCGGCAGGGCAGCCCCTATTATCATCGCCTGGCGCCCGGAAAGATCGCGGCATCCGGCTGGAGTTGTGGTGGCTTGCAGGCCATAGCCATCGCCAAGGACCCGCGCATATCCACCTTCATCATCATGAACAGCGGCGTCTTCAATGGGGCCAATCCGATCGCCAGGTTAAACGTCAACAAGGCAATGCTCGCCGATCTGCATGGTTCGGTCATCTACGTCATGGGTGGGCCGGAGGATATCGCCTATGCCAACGGCCGTGACGATTACAGCCGTATCTCGCAGATTCCGGCGGCCTATGTCGATATCCCCGTCGGCCATGGCGGCACCTATATGGAACCCAATGGCGGTATCGGCGCCGAGATCGTCACGGCCTGGTTGAACTGGCGGCTCAAGGGCGATGCGACAGCCGCCCGCAAGTTTACCGGTGACGGTTGCGGTTACTGCGTCGACAAACGTATCGTCTACGAGCACAAAAACGACTGACACGGCGCCGGACAGCGCGCAGTGATTTCGATAGGGAAGCAGGCATGGTTCTTTCAGGCAAAACCTCAAGGCGCGCCGTTCTGGCGGGTATGGTGGCCGCGTCTGCGGCAGGGGTCTCAGCCCCGGCAGGAGCCAAAGGCCGCGCATCCGATAACCGGCTGTGGTATCGCAAGCCGGCCGCGCGCTGGGAGGAGGCGCTGCCGGTCGGCAATGGCCGGCTGGGCGCCATGGTCTTTGGCCGGACGGGGCAGGAGCGGCTGCAACTCAATGAAGATACCCTGTGGTCGGGTGGACCCTATACGCCGGATAGTCCTGATGCTCTGGCAGCCCTGCCGGAGGTGCGGCGTCTGATTGCCGACGGGCGCTACAAAGAGGCCACCGACTTGGCCAGCGCGAAAATGATGGCGCGTCCCCTGTCGCAGATGGCCTATGGCACGCTCGGCGACCTGCTGCTGACCTTCGACGAGGCGGCCGTTCCCGACCGGTATGAGCGTGAGCTTGATATTGAGACGGCGATTGCCGGCGTCTACTATCAGACGCCGGGCGGCACAATCCGGCGTGAGGCCTTTGCGTCCGCGCCGGATCAGGTGGTGGTCGTGCGGCTGGAATCGGAGGGCGGCAAGCTGGGGTTTGACCTGGCTTATCGCGGCCCGCGCGAGGTGAAATATACCGCGGCGAATTACAGCGGCTCCCCGACCAATCTGGCGGTCAACCACGCAACGGACTGGGCGCAGCATGAAGATCCGGGAACAAACGGTGATAATATTCGTACCCGCCCGGCCGGCACCAACGTCTGGCTGATCACCGGCAGAAATACCGCCAGCCAGGGCATAGCGGCCAACCTGACCTTTGCTTTGCGTGTCCAGGTGGTCAGCGATGGCCAGGTATCGGTTTCGGAGTCGTACGTTTCCGTCAGAGGCGCGCGTACCGCGACCCTGCTGATTTCGGCGGCGACCAGCTATGTCAATTTCCGCGATACCAGTGGCGATCCCGTGGCGATCGTGCGCAGGCAGGGCGAGGCGGCGGCAAGAAAATCCTATACGCAACTTAAGCGGGACCATATCAGCGACTATCAGGGCCTGTTCGCCGGGTTTACAGTCGATTTCGGACGCGGCGCCAGTGCGGACCTGCCGACCGACCAGCGCATCGTGGCGACGGAGGCAGCAGACGATCCGGCGCTGGCCGCCCTTTACCTGCAATATGCCCGCTATCTGCTTATTTCGTCATCGCGCCCAGGCACGCAGCCAGCCAACCTGCAGGGCATCTGGAACGAAGGGACAAACCCGCCCTGGGGCAGCAAATACACCATCAATATCAATACCGAGATGAACTACTGGCTGGCCGGTCCTGCCGGTCTGTCGCCCTGCGTCGAGCCGTTGCTGCGCCTGACCGAGGAACTGGCGGTCAGCGGCGCCGCCACGGCGAAGACGATGTACAATGCCAGGGGCTGGGTGGCGCACCACAATACCGACCTGTGGCGTGCGGCCGCGCCGATCGACGGACCGTTATGGGGGCTGTGGCCGTGCGGCGGCGCCTGGTTGTGCAACACCCTGTGGGACCAGTATGACTACAGCCGCGATGCAGCCATGCTGTCGCGCCTCTATCCCCTGATGCGCGACGCTTCCCTGTTCTTCCTCGATACCCTGATCGAAGACCCCGGCGGTCGCGGCCTGATCACCTCGCCATCGGTCTCGCCGGAAAATACCCATCCCTTTGGCTCTTCGGTGTGCGCTGGTCCGGCCATGGACCGTCAGATCGTCCGCGACCTGTTCCATCATACGGTCGCTGCCGGCAAGGGCCTGGGACAAGACACGGACCTGCTGGCGCAGATCGAAACCACGGCGGCGCGCATTGCCCCCGACCGCATTGGCAAGACAGGTCAATTCCAGGAATGGCTGGAAGACTGGGACGACGCCGCCCCGGAACCGCAGCACCGTCATATCTCGCATCTCTATGCGCTTTTCCCCAGTTCCCAGGTCAATCCGCGCGATACGCCGGAACTGGTGAAGGCAGCGCAGGTCACCCTCGAAAGGAGAGGCGATCTGTCGACGGGCTGGGCCACGGCCTGGCGGATAAACTGCTGGGCGCGGACGGGCGAGGGCGACCATGCCCACCGGATCCTAAAGTCCCTGCTCGGACCGCAGCGTACATACCCCAATATGTTTGATGCCCATCCGCCGTTCCAGATCGACGGTAATTTCGGCGGCGCCATGGGGATCATGGAAATGATCGTGCAGTCGTGGGGCGGCGAGATTCACCTGCTGCCGGCGATGCCGTCCGCCTGGCCTTCGGGCCGGCTGAAGGGCGTTCACGCGCGCGGGAATATCAGGCTGGATATCGCCTGGACCGGCGGCAAGCTGATGGCGCTCAAGGTCTACGGCCGGCCGGCGCAGGAGGTCGTCCTGCGTCACGGCGGCGACGTCCGCACGGTCCGGCTTGACAGCTGCGGCATCTACCAAATGAAAGCCTGAACCATGCGCCTGTTTTTGACGACCATCTTCGCTTTGTTTGCCGGACTGACATCTCAGGCGCACGCTGCTGATACCCAGCCTGTCTGCGAGGCTCTGGCCGGGCGGACCATCGCCTGGTCCGGCGACGCGGCGCGAATTGTCAGCGCCGCGCCGGTGGCTGCGACGGCCGACCTCGCCGCCCATTGCGACCTTTCCGGCATCATGCACGAGCGCCGGGGACGCTTCGGGCAGAGCTATGCCATCCGCTTCCATATGCGCCTGCCACGGGAGTGGAACGACCGCATGGTGTTTCAGGGCGGGGGCGGCAGCAATGGCGATATCGGCGATGCCCTGGGGCATGTGTCTTCGGCGGGCCCAGTGGCGCTGGCCATGGGCTATGCCGTCATCAGCCAGGATTCCGGTCACGACAACGCGACCAATACGGATATGGCTCGAAACGGCGCCCTGGCCTTCGGTTTCGATCCGCAGGCGCGCGCCGACTATGGCCATGCTTCGCTGAAAGCATCCGCAGAGGCCGCAAAAGCCGTACTTCGGGCGGCCTACGGGCATGGACCGAAATTCAGTTATTTCGTTGGCTGTTCCAAAGGCGGTCAGGAAGGTATGGTCTTCGCCCAGCTTTACCCCGATCTTTTTGATGGCATTATCGCCTCGGCACCAGGTTTTTCCCTGCCACGCGCGGCCGTGGCCGAAGCGTGGGATGTCCAGGCATTCGCTTCACTGGCCGGACCGCGAGATGCCGTGAAAATGGGCGATCTTACCAAGACCTTTTCCGCGGCTGATTTTGCCCTTGTGAGAAGCGCTATTCTGGAAGCGTGCGACGGCGATGACGGGCTACAGGACGGCATGGTGTCGAATATCACCGCCTGCACCAATGTCAGGGTGCAGCCCGCGCTGCAAAAGCGCGTATGTGCCGGCGGGAAAACCGATGCCTGCCTGACGCCGAGCCAGGCCGCAGTTTTGCAGAAAGTTATTGACGGGCCGACCACCTCAGCCGGCGCCCGCATCTATAGTGACTGGGCCTGGCCGTCATCGATCAATGCACCTGAATGGCGCATGTGGAAGATCGGTTCGGAAAACGGCCAGATACCACCGCTGAATGTCATCCTGGGTGGTCCGGCTCTGGCTTCAGCCTTTACAACACCGCCGGTCGCCCTGGGATCGCCGAATGCCCTTCTGGCATACCAGTTGAATTTCAGTTTCGACCGGGATGCCGCCGGTATCCACGCCATTGCTGAACCCTTTAAGCGCTCTGCGTGGGAAGATGTCGGCGCGCGGTCGACGGACCTGTCGGCATTTCGTGCGCGCCATGGTCGGATGATCGTGGCGCATGGCGAATCGGACCCGGTATTCTCATTGAAGGACACACTGAACTGGTTCGATGCCGTAAATGCAGCCAATGGCGGCCATGCAGCGGATTTCGTCCGGGTGTTTCCGGTTCCCGGCATGTGTCACTGCGGTGGCGGCAGCGCAACCGACCAGTATGACATGTTCACGGCCCTGGTGACCTGGGTAGAGCAGGGACAGGCGCCGCAGAGCATCGTCGCGGCTGCCGGACCTGCCACGCCATGGCCGGGACGCACGCGCCCGCTGTGCGCCTATCCGCAATGGGCCAAATATACAGGCGGCAATCCCGAAACAGCGTCCAGCTTTCAATGCGTGGCGCAGGCCGGCGGCACCTGAAAACTATTCGCCGAGGCGAACGCGAAGCGGCCGGCCGGTATAGGTCACCATCAGGTCGGGGGGCTGGCTTAGGGCCGGATGACCCTCAGCGGCGAGACGGATGCGGAGCTGTTTCTCTTTGGCCATGCCGTCGAACCGGCCTGTGCCTGCGCCTATGATCAGCTCTTTGTTGTTCTCATTCCAGGACAGGGGGATGAGGCTGTAAGCGCCCGCTTCGTAACTGTAGGTGAGGCCGTCATCCTCATAGAGCTCGAAGCTTCCATCCTGTCCGGGGAAAATCACAATGTCCAGAACCTGGCCAGTGATGTCGGCGGTGGACTGAACCTCCGGGCCCAGGGGCAGGATCGTGCCTGCGCGAGCGTGAAGCGGTATCTGCGACAGGGGAGAGGAGACGAGATGCGTCTCGCCCCCTGCGCGATGGGCGCCGGTCCACAGATCGAACCAGCCACCCGGCGATTGCGGCAGGTAAACCGGCCAGGTGGTCGCGTCCGGAGCGGTGACCGGTGCCACAAGAAAGGCCGGGCCGAACATGAAGCTGTGCGCCTGGGCCAGGGCTTTTTCGTCGCTCCTAAAATCGAAGACCAGCGGGCGCAGTAAAGGCATCCCCTTGCGATTGGCCATGGCGCCCAAACTGTAGATGTAGGGGAAGAGACGGTATCGGAGGTTGAGATAGTCGCGCGCCACGCTTTCAACCGCTTCACCGTACCGCCAGAATTCGGTATCCGTCATATAGCCGTGCACGCGCTGCAAAGGCAGGAAGGTGGCGTACTGGAACCAGCGGACAAAGCGTTCATGGTAGGCGGTGTCGGTATATTGCGACGGGCCGGGTCGAAAGAAGCCGCCGGCATCGACCGTCCAGTAAGGATAGCCGGCAGCGGCCATATTGAGACCCGCCGGTATCTGCCTTTTCAGGGTTTCCCAGTCGTTGCCGATATCGCCGGACCAGGTGGCGGCGCCATAGCGTTGCTGGCCGGGAAACGCCGAGCGTGTCAGGATAAACACGCGCCGATCGGGGAAGTCGCGGCGCTGACCTTCGTAAACAGTCCTCGACACCTGTAAAGGATAACTCAGGCGGACATGTTCTCCTTTGCCGGCATGGGTCTGGCGTCCGACCAGATCGTCGTTTTCCGGCTCTGTCGCGTCCTGCCACCAGGCATCGATACCGAGCGCCGCCAGCCGCGTGCTCTGGTTCTGCCAGTAGAAGGCTGCGGCGGCGGGATCAAAAAAATCGATCCATTCTGAGTCGGGGATGTAGAAGCCCTTCGACGCCATGGCCTTGCCGAGTTCGGTCTTGCGATCGACCTTTGACCAGACCGACAGCATGAACCGCATATCCATGTCGTGCAGGCTTTTCACCATCCCGGCCGGATCGGGATACTGTGTCTCATCGAAGCGCATGGCGTTCCAGCCATGTTTGCCCCAGTATTGCCAGTCCTGCACCATGACATCGACCGGCAGCTTTCGCCTGCGAAACTCATGGGCGGTGTCGAGGATTTCCTGCGCGGATTTGAAGCGTTCGCGGCAGTGGATGTAGCCATAGGCCCATTTCGGCAAGATCGGTGCCGCGCCGATGAGTTGCCTGTAGCCCGCCATGATGTCAGCGGCATCGGGCCCGGCAATAACGACATAGTCGATCGCCTCGGCGACGTCGGACCGCCAGACCGTGCGGTCTTCCGCCTTGCCGTAAGAAATGGAGGGGCTGTCGTCGGCATTCGCCCGGACGGTCAGGGCATGGGGGCCGGGCTCCAGTTCGGCAAGGAAACTGGTGGTCGGCGGCAGCCACAGATTTGACAGGTCGCTATAGACCTTGCCGTCGATTTCCACATAATGCCGGGACGCCATCTTGCGGCCGATATCGAGCTGAAAAGCATAACGACCCGGCGCATCGACATGGATTTCGCCGCGGAATTCCGCTTCGGTCCGCGTCAGTTTCGCATTGCCTGCGCCGGTCGTGACATCGACGACCTGCCCTTGTTTTTCGGTATCGACGCGATCGAGCTGAACGCGCATGGCGGGTGGATTGACATCGCTTCGCCCTTCATTGAGCCACATCAGGCCATAACCGCGGCTCGACAAGAGGAATGGCAGACTGATCTGGGTATTCACCTGCGTCAGGCGGCGCGGAAGCTGGCGGATATCGAGCGCGCCATCCTGAAAACAGCCGGTGCCGAAGATGCGTTCATCTGGCGGCGAATCGAACGCCTGTTCGGCGATAAAGACATATTCGTCACCCAGTTTCGAGGCTTCGAGACGCCGGCCATCGGGCAATTCGCTGACGAGGGCATTACTCTTCCCGTCGAGGAAGGACAGGTGGCCGTCTGCTGGATCGAGATCGCAGATAATGCCCGGCAGGCGGAGGCGAACCTTGCCATTTGCTGCTTGTGTTCGAGCGCGCGGTTGCTGCTCTTGAGGCAGAAGAATGCGATCCGGCGCCGCCGTCAGCGGTGCCGTTCCAGGCGAAAAGCGCACACGAAACGCCCGGTCGGTCAGGGCAAATATCTGCAGGGTGCCGTTTTCCCGGACATCCATATAGTCCGCGCGGCGTGAGGGTATTGCCTTTGCCCGCGTGCTTACTGCGGCCACGCTGGCCAGCGCAGCGGTGCCGGTCAAAAAGCTGCGCCGGGTAGGGGTATTGGCCGATAAATTAAGAGAGTTCATTCCTTTGCCTGTTGTTTGTCTTGTATTTTATTGCGTTTTTCGTTCCGGCTTTCGCATAAGCAAGCGAATTTCAATACGTGATATTGCAATCTGATATTATCCTATATAAAAGTAAATTCCATATAAGGAAATAAATTCAAGATGCTCGCCATATCCTGCAACAAGCCGTTTGATCTGAGCCTGGCTGAACGCCCGATGCCCGACCGCCGCGCCGGCGAGGTGCTGGTACGTGTCAGGCGCGTCGGCATGTGCGGGACAGATTTCCATATCTATTCCGGAAACCAGCCCTATCTCTCTTATCCCCGTGTCATGGGGCACGAACTTGCGGGCGAGGTGTGGGAAGCCGACCCGGATCTGGGGCTGCGAACCGGTGCGACCGTGACAATCAATCCCTATTTCCGCTGCAAGACGTGCCATGCCTGCCAGATGGGCAAGCCGAATTGCTGTATGAATATCCGCGTCATGGGCGTTCATATCGATGGCGGCCTGGCGGAATTCGTTGCGGTTCCGGCGGAGGCGGTCATCGACGTAGACGGGTTGAGCCTGGAACAGGCGGCAATGGTCGAGTTTCTGGCGATCGGCCTGCACGCCGTCCGCCGTGGCAGCGTCACTTCGGTCGATCGGGTGCTTGTGGTTGGCGCCGGCGCCATTGGTATGGGCGTGGCATTGTTTGCCAGGATGGCCGGTGCCCGTGTCCATGTCATCGATACCAATGATGGACGGTTGAAACGTGCCCAGGCCGTGTGCCCCGACGTCAAGACGGCGCTGGTGGACGACGGCATCGATGCCTGGTTGAGCGAGCGGACAGAAGGCAACATGTTCGACGCTGTTTTCGACGCTTCGGGAAGCGCCGCAGCCATAGAGAAAGGCTTCTCCTATGTGGCGCACGGTGGCCGCTATGTCCTGGTCAGCGTCGTCAGCCAGAATATCACTTTTTCGGATCCTGAATTTCATAAGCGCGAAATGCAGCTCATCGGCAGCCGCAACGCCATGAAGCATGATTTTCAGATGGTCATCGACATGATCAGGGATGGTGCCATCCCCACCGAAAAGCTTCACACCCATTCGCTGGCCGCGGCGGAGATGCCGCAGAAGGTTCCGCAACTCATGGCGGCGCGCGGTGATCTTCTTAAAGCCATTGTAACCATCTGACCGGGGAAAAATGATGCTGGCATATCTCTTAACGGCGGCCGCTGCCGCCCAGATTGTTGTGTCGTCACCCGACGGCAAGGTCGAATTGCGTATCGCCCCGGACGGTTCGAGCTATGTCGCCGCGCGCAACCATGAGGATATTGCTTCCGGCAAGCTCGGTTTGCAACTGACCGGAGCAGAGCGGTTTGCGCCCCTTATTCTGACCAGACACACGCACCAAAGCGTAAATACGATCCACCCCCTGACCGCAACCAAGGCCGACCGGGCACCGGATGTCTATAACAGTGAAAGCCTGGTGTTCCGTGAAGCTTCCGGCCTGAAGCGCGAAATCACCTTCGAGGTCCGGGTCTATAATGAGGGCGTTGCCTGGCGTTATGATCTGCCCAAGGGCAATGCCGTCAATCTGGCAAATGAGGACACGCAGTTCCGGCTGGCCGGTGATCCGAATTGCCTTGTTTCGGAATACAGTTCCTCCCACGAAAATTATTGGAATTCCGTCCGCGTCTCGCAACTCGATCCCGCCAAACTCTACGACTACCCCATGGTTTGTGCTTCACCAGGTGGCGGCACACACTATGCCATCGTCCAGGCGGGCCTGTCGGGCTATGCCGGTTCGGCACTGAAGCCGGCAGCGGAGGGGCTCAAGGTCGAGTTGTTTCCCCGCCCGGATCGCAAGGATGTGGCTGTGGCTTCGCCTGCTGGTCTGCAAAGTGGTTGGCGAGCTATTCTGATGGGGGATCGGGCAGGCGATCTGATCGAGTCCAACCTGATCGGCAATCTGTCGGCGCAAGCCTCTGGCGATTTCAGTTGGGTCAAGTCCGGCAAGGTGGCGTGGGACTGGTGGTCCGGCCCCACCGTCGGCGAAAAGCCGACCATGGAACGTTATCGTCGGTTCATCGATTTCGCGGCCGAATCCGGCTTTCCCTATTTCCTGATCGATGCCGGCTGGGCGCTGAATACCGGCCCGTGCTGTGACGCCGACCCGCGGACCGACATCACAAAGGCTGAGGCGGGCATCGATATGCCGGCGCTCGCGCAATATGCCGCCTCGAAAGGCGTCGGCCTGCTCCTCTGGGCGCACTGGAAGCACGTCGAGCCGCGCATGGACGAGGTGCTCGATACCTATCAGGCATGGGGGATCAAGGGGATCAAGGTTGATTTCCTGGAGCGCGATGACCAGGACATGGCCGCCTTCTATGAACGGCTCGCCGCCGCCACGGCCAAACGGCACCTGCTGCTCGACATGCACGGCGCCTTTCCCCCTATGGGCCTGTCGCGGACCTATCCGAACTTCATCACTCAGGAAGGCGTCCTGGGCGCCGAATATAACAAGTTTGCATGGGGACGCGTAACGCCTTCGCATAACGTCAAGCTGGCCTATACCCGGATGCTGCTGGGGCCGATGGATTACACACCGGGTGGTTTCCGCAATTCATATCCGGACGCCTACGTGCAGACGGAAGTGATGCCATCCACGCGCTTCACCCGCGGCCAGGCTTTGGCGCAGTTCGTCGTGTATGACAGCCCGCTTCAGATGGTGTCGGATGATCCGTCTGCCTATCAGGGCGCTGATGGCTTCGATTTCATCAAGGCGGTGCCGACATCGTGGGACGAGACCCGTTTCATTGAAGGCACACCGGATAGCTACGTCGTCCTTGCTAGGCGCAAGGGCAATGCCTGGTATATAGGTGCTATGAACAACGAGACGGCACGCGTCATAGATATACCGCTGACCTTCCTGGCGGCCAAGACGCAAAACGCGGTGATATGGGCAGATGGAGCGAGCGCCAACCAAGTCTATCGCACAGCCAGAACCGTGTCAAAAGGTGACATGCTCAGCGTAAAAATGTCGGGCGGAGGCGGCGCCGTGATCATGATCACACCGTAAAGCGTCAACCCCCTGACGCGCCACATACCTTTGCATCGCTAATTGCAGGGGCGTTTTTCCCAAGGTTTCCTCTGGTGAGCCTTGATAATTTGTCACGTCTTGATGGTCAAAATAATCAGACAATTTATTCCATAATATTTATTTCTATTAGAAAAAATTATTTTCATTTTCGGCTTATAATTGCAAAGTTGCGAATTTGGAATTGATGATTTACATCACGAAAGTAATTTCCTGCCACTTATTTGCAATAAAAACAATAAAATAACTGGATACGTTCCGTAATTTGATATGCCTTTGTGCGGTAGTATTTTATAAAAATGAATTCTTCATATGGACAAAAATGTGTCACAATCTGGCAACGTCGCGCAAATTTTCAAAAATATGTCTGACTTTTTAGCTTGAAATCATGTGACCGCTATCATAACCTTGTTACGTCTAACTGGCGGGGACCGGCAAGGCACGGCTCTCAAAATGTTAGCGATACCATAAAAACGTCTAACTGACACACTCGCTTAGGCGGGAAATCACAAAAAGTACTCGGGGCCATAAGCCACACGAGACAGGGAGCTAAACACAATGACATCCACACGGGATAACTTTGTCCAAAATTACGGCGCCATGCGTGCCCGTTCTCGCGTCGGCAGACTGCTGCTCGGCTCGACGGCGCTTGCTGCGGCACTGCTCGCCACCACGGCCTTCGCACAAGATGCGGCGCCGACCGGTTCGGATAATCCGGAGGCAACGGCTCAGGACGATGGCCAGGTCGTCATCGTTACCGGTATCCGCAGGTCGCTGGAAACGGCGGCCCAAATCAAGCGGAAGTCCGATACGTTCGTCGATTCGATCACGGCATCCGACGTCCCGCGCTGCCGGATGCCAGTGTGGCGGAGGCCCTGGGCCGTATTCCGGGCGTATCCGTGACGCGCTATTCGATCCTGCCGCAATACAACACCGGCGGTGCCGGCGGTGCCAGCGGCGACTTCCCTTCCGCCGAAGGCTCGGGCAACCTGATCTCGCGGCCTGTCGTTCGTTCGCTCTGAATTCAACGGCCGTGATCAGTTCACCGCCAACGGCGGCCGCGCGCTCGACTGGTCATCCATTCCACCCGAACTCGTCGGTGGTGTCGATGTTTACAAAAACGCTTCGGCCGAGCTGATCGAAGGCGGTGCCGGCGGCACCATCAACCTGCGCACACTGGCGCCGTTCGACCGCAAGGGAAAGGTGTTCTCCGTCAGCGTGGACGGCACCTATGCCGACCTGCGTGACGCCTGGTCGCCCACCTACAGCGTTATTGCGAGCAACCGCTGGCAGACCAGCGCCGGCGAATTTGGCCTGCTGGGCTCCTATTCACATTCGGAACTCAAATCAAACATCAATGACTGGCAGATCGGCGCACCGGTCCCGAAGGTCAATGTCGGCGCGGTTGAAGCCACCGGGCCGGACAAGTTCGACGGCGTACCTGTCGGAGATGTCATCGGCACGCAGACGGTCTTCCAGTTGCGCCACAACGAGCAGGACCGCGAGCGCACCAGCTACTATCTGGCCGGGCAATGGCGTAACGACACGACGAGCGTTCTGATCAAGTACATCAATGTTGAGAATGGTACGGACACAGTCGAACATACGGTTGAGCACCTGCCGGACTCCAACACGCCGAACAATACGGTTCTCTCGGACATCAAGACTATACCTTACAGTGGCACAGTCGCGCTCTGTAATACCGGTTATGATCTCGCTCTGGGCGGCTGCAGCCAGCCGATCGCCATCGGCCAGTTGATGACCTCAGGACGGATTAACGGGGCCTCAGAAGACGGCGGCGCCTATGGCTATGCCATCAATACACTGGGGCGCGGGGTTGTTGATCACCCAGGACCGAGGATTTCAGCATCAACCTGAAGCACAACTTCAGCAGCCAGTTGCACCTCAACCTCGATGCGCAATATACCAAGGCAACGGCCTCGCAAAACGAAATGTGGGCCGGCGGCCAGACGCACTTCATGGTCGATATGGTGTCCGACCTTGATCACGGGTCTGTCAAATTCACAATGGACCCGCGCGGCAACCAGATCACTGCGGTCAAGCCTGGTCTGACACCGACCACTGCGTCGACCAGTACGGCTGATCCGGGGGTCTACTGGTGGCTCTATAATGCCGATAACCAGCAAAAGGGCAGCGGCGATCTCTATGCGCTTCGCGGCGACCTGGTTTACGACTTCGCGGACCATTCGTGGTTCAAGGATATCAAGTTCGGCGCCCGCTATTCCGAACGTAACCAGACCAACGATACCGCCAACCAGAACTGGGCGGGCGTCGCGCCGCCGTGGGCCGGCGGCGGTGCAACGCCGTTCAGCGCCCTGCCGGCCGGCATGACCGAAGTCGATGACTACAAGGACTTCTTCCGCGGCGGTCTCGTCCAGGGCGATAATACCAAGTTTGTCTATATCAACCGGGATTATCTGCTGAATTACGACAAGATGGTCGATTTCTTCGCCAACAACTCGGATCCGAATACCGGCCTGGTTCGCGGTGCGCCGTGGGCGCCGCGCGTTCCGATGTTCCCGGATGCCAATCGTTCCGAGATCACCGAAAAGACGACCAACTTCTATGTTCAACTGGACTTTAATCATGAGTTCGGCAACGGCCAGTCGATCGAGGGCAATATCGGCGTTCGTTATGCGAAAACCGATCTGGAATCGGCAGGTAATCTGGTCCGTGTTCCATTCCCTGATGAGACAACCTGTACGCCGGGCACGGATACCAACGGCAATGTGACGACGCCAGGTGCCTGTTCACGCGACAATCCGCAGGATTTCCTGCCGGAAACCACCGCCTATCTTCAACAGGCCGCGCAAGCCATCAATTATTCGACCAGCGACGACCACGTCCTGCCATCGTTTAACATGAAGTGGAACCTGAACGAGGACATGCTGATCCGTTTTGGCGCCAGCCAGAACCTGACGCGCGCCAACATCGCGGACCTGCGGGCCTACACGACTTATGGCGCCAGCACGCTCAGGACGCCGTTCCCTGCCGGGCACTGCGCGTCTCTCAGCCTGCCTGATGGCTGTAATGACGGGGTCCAGAACATAAGCCTGACCGCGATCAGCGCCGGCGGCGGCAATCCGCGCCTGAAGCCGACGACTTCGGATAACTTCGACCTCTCCTATGAGTGGTACTTCCCCAGCGGGAATATCACAACGGCGGTGTTCTCGAAGAAGCTGCACGATGTCATCCAGGGCGGCTCGGAAAACATCGGCAATGTCACGCTCGATGGAAAGCAGGTGCCGATCGTCTATAGTGGCCAGGTTAATGCCAAGTCAGTGGATGTGGATGGCGTCGAACTCGCGTATCAGCAGTTCTACGACTTCCTGCCGGGTATCTTCTCCCACCTCGGCGCACAGGCGAACTTCACCTACATCGACGCCAGCACGGCGCCGGATACGTCGTGTACGAACAACGGCGAACCCTGCCGTTACAATATCACCGACCTGTTCGGTCAGTCCAAGTACCTGGCGAACCTTGTCGGCATCTATCAGGATGACAAGTTCGAAGCACGTCTGGCCTATTCGTGGCGCAGCCGCTACCTGATCGTGAAGGGCGACTATATGACGGGCAACCCGACCTACAACCAGGCGGGCGGTTTCCTCGATGGATCGCTGAAGTGGAACGTCAACGAGCACCTGCAACTTCACACATCGGTCGAGAACATGCTCGATACGACGACGAAGGCGGTCATGCAGGTTGATGCGGCGGGGCATACGCTTCCGCGCTTCGCCATCAAGAACGATCGGCGGATCGTGGTTGGCCTGCGTTACCTGTACTAAGTTAATCCTAGAGAGGGCGGGGTAGAGTCTACCCCGCCTTTTTGCCTGATCCGTGAGGTTTTCCAATGAAGAGGTTTTCACTTGTCGCCGTGGCCCTTGTCGCCGTGGTCGCGGTCTCGGGCGCCGAGGCGAAGGAATACAAGGCTGCCGCCAAACCTGGTGACGCCGGTTATTTCAATGTGCTTGAGGAGGGTGGTTTCTGGACGGTCGGCTATACTGGTGAGCCAGGGCAGTCCAACCGCGAAATCGCCGAATACGCCATGAGGCGCGCCGGCGATCTGGCTGCCGAACAGCACAAGGAATGGTTTGCGGTGCTGACGACCACCAATCGCATGGTTCAGCTTGGTGTCGCTGACGATCTGCAGATGCGCGCCGGCAATTTTATGGGTTCGAGCGGTGGCGCTAACACGTCTGCGCCGGTTTCCGGCGCACCGGCCAGTAATTCCCGTAATAATACGGGCACCTTCGGTGGTGAGGCGGTCCCCAACAGTGTGCTGGAGCGCTGGGAGCCACGCAAGGTGCGTCAGACTCTGCTGGTGATCGAACTGGGATCAGGCGATAATGCTTCATTTCCAGGACTGGACCACACGCCGGAAATTTTTCCCGCTACAGGGGCCGCGTCCGCGCCATCGCCCAAGCCATAATTTACTTTCCGTGCGGACTGGGTGTTAGAGTAGGGCCATGCAGGTCGGGGTATATGAAGTCGGGCGTTCGAAGTCCAAAGTCATCGTTATTGATGACTTTCTGCCCAATGCCCAGGACGCCGTGGATGCGGCGGCTGCATTGCCCGCCTTTCCGCCTGAAACCAGGACAGGCTATCCGGGCAGGCGCCACCAAATCGGTCCGGCGGACAAGGCTTCTTCATGCGTTATGGACATATTGAAAGGGGCGGGGCCCCTCATTCAAAGCCAGTATGGGGTAGATAATTTCAGGGTCTTTGAAGCGAGTTTTTCCCTGGTCACGACGCCGGCGGCGGAAATGAGTCAGAGACAACGCATTCCGCATTACGACTGGGATGATCCCAACTATCTGGCCATTATGCTTCATCTGCATCGTGTCCCTGACACCGGCACGGCATTCTACCGTCATGTGGCCAGCGATCTCGAACAGGTCAGCGGCGGCGCTGCGTCCAGGCTGGGCAGACGGGTGCAGGCGGAAATCGCAGAATGCCAGCCCGGTCCGGATGCGCATTACGAAAAGCTATTCCAGGTCGAAGGCCGTTTTAATCGTCTTGTCATTTACCAGGGCTGTTTGCTTCATTCGGGCTACTTTCCGCTGGAATTCAATTACAGCAGCGATCCTCGGGCGGGACGACTGACGGCTAATGTATTCATTCAAACGGCCAAAAATAGCGGCTGACAATTATATCAGGGTTTTGGAATGCCGCTGCGCTCGAAAAATATTGAAAAAATCTGCATTTTAGGTGGGGGCACGGCAGGGTGGATGACGGCGGCCGCGCTCTCCCACAAGCTGAGGGGATTGCCGGTCCACATCGAACTGGTCGAATCCGATGAAATCGGCACGGTTGGCGTTGGTGAGGCCACACTGCCGCTGATCCGGAACTTCAATGAAGCGCTGAACATCGACGAAGCGACCTTCATGAAGGAGACAGAGGCGACCTTCAAACTGGGAATAGAGTTCTGCAACTGGGGCCGGCCGGGCGACCGCTATATCCATCCCTTCGGTGACTACGGACGGCCAATCGATGGTCTGCCCTTTTACCAGGCATGGCTGCGTTTGAGGCAGTTGGGAGAGACCTCGCGCCTCGATGATTATGCCTACTCGATTATAGCCGCCGAGCACGCGCGTTTCCAGCGGCCCAGTGCGGATCATACGGCGATCGACGGCGGATTTGGCTATGCCTACCAGTTCGACTCCTCACGCTATGCCCGGTTCCTGCGAAAATATGCGGAAGCTAAGGGTGTGGTGCGGACGGAAGGGAAGGTGGCCTTGACCGACTGCCATCCCGAAAATGGTTTTGTGCGTTCGCTTACCCTGGATAACGGCAAGACAGCGGCGGCAGACCTGTTTGTCGATTGCTCCGGGTTTCGCGGCGTTCTGATCGAACAGGCGCTGAAAACGGGCTATGACGACTGGAGCCACTGGTTGCCGTGCAACCGGGCGATTGCTGTCCCCTGCGAGATCCCGTGGTGCCTTCGCGCCGCTTACGCGCGCCACCGCACGCGAGGCTGGCTGGCAGTGGCGCATTCCCCTTCAGCACCGGGTCGGCAACGGTCATGTTTATTGCAGCAGCTTTATTTCGGATGACGAGGCGACCACGCGCCTGCTCGAAAATCTGGAAGGGCCGGCACTGGCCGCCCCCCGTCAGCTCTTTTTCACCACGGGCCGCCGGCGCAAATTCTGGAATCGCAATGTCGTCGCTATCGGGCTTTCGGCAGGTTTCCTTGAGCCTCTGGAATCAACCTCCATTCACCTGATTCAGGAAGGCATTACCGAGCTCCTGCAACTGTTCCCTGACCAGTCTTTCCCCACGCTGGATGCCGACGAATACAATGCGCGCATGGGGCTTTCGTTTGAGCGGGTGCGCGATTTCCTTCTGTTGCATTATGTCGCCAATCAGCGCGAGCAGGGCGATTTATGGCTGCATTTCCAGAACCTGAAACTGCCCGACAGCCTCGAGGAGAAGCTGACAGCCTGGATGACGCGCGGCCATATTATCGCCTATGAATTCGGCACCTTCCTGCCGCCCAGTTGGCTGGCGGTCCTGCTGGGACAAAACCTGGTGCCGCGCGGTTACGACCCGCGCGTGCGCAAAATCGACGATAACCGGTTGCGGATGGAAGCCCGACGCCTTCGTGAAGCGGTCCAGGCCGCGGTCGGGAACACGCCCAAACACGCCGACTTTATTCGCCAAGTCGGGGCTGACTCCGGCAGTGCCCCGATCATGGCCGGGATGATCTGAGCCATGAGCAGAACCGATCACGACACACCGGCTTTTCATATCGCCATCTGCGGGGGCGGCCTGGCGGCATATATGACAGCGGCGGCGCTCAGTCGTCATTTGCCGCCAGACTACCGGCTGACACTGATTATCACCGACGAAAATCCGCCGGCCGATATCTTCTACGGCAGCGTGACCTCACCCACGGCCTATAACTTCAACCTGTCGATCGGCCTGTCGGAACCGGACCTGATCCGTGGCGGCAATACGGCCTTTTCCTGGGGCACCCATTATCAGGCGTGGGGGAAAGAGAGGAGAGACTGGATACAGGGCTTCCAACTGCCACTGCCGGTGCTGGGCGGAGTCCAGTTTCACCAATATCTCGCCGACCGCGATAATGAAGCGCTCGAACCCTATCTTGTTTCAGCCGCCGCCGCCAGGCTGGGCGTATTTGCGCATCCGCCCGAAACCGATGGGCATTCACTCGCGCGCGCCGAATACGGCTACCAGTTTTCACCCGCCGCGTACCGGGAAGCGATGTCATCCGTTATCGACCGCGCTCGCCTGAGCGTCATCGCGGCGGCCATCACGGAGGTCGATCGCCTGGCCCATGATATTCGACAGGTTCGCCTATCTGATGGCCGGTCGGTTTCTGCCGACCTGTTTATCGACTGCACTGGTCCCGAGGCAGCCCTCATTGGTCGCATGGGCGCGGATATGATCGGTGGCAAAGCGCTGGGCGCGGCCCTGAGCCAAACGCCATCCAGGACATTGGGGCCGGCCACGCGCGTGCTGACGGGCCAGGCATTCGGCTGGCAAGCCGTTACCCCTTTGCAGGGCGCCTCGACGAAACTGACCCTGTACGCGATGGAAGATGAAATTGCGGCATTGGTGGCGCATGGCGCTGTCGATGTCGTCGCCCGGGCGGTCTGCGGTCGCCGGTCCGCCGCCTGGATTGGCAATTGCGTAGCGATAGGTCAGGCGGCTGGCGTGGTCGATCCGCTGACGCCCGCACCATTGATGCTGCTGCAACGCGATGTCGAGCGCCTGCTGGCGCTTATTCCCGTATCGTCCGACTTGGCCATGGAACGGCGTGAATTCAATCGGCAATTCGCCAATGATCATGACCACGCCGAGCTGTTTCGCGGGGCATTGCTGGCCTCGCCGCCTGAGGACGCCGGCGCCTACTGGCAGGGGGAGAAGCATCCGATGAAAGGCTCGACCGGAAGATCACGCAGTTTCTCAGCCGGGGCGTACTGGTCTCTTACGATCTGGAACCCTTTACACCGGAAGACTGGCTGATCCTGCACTACGGCATGGGGCGCCGGCCGGAACGCCATGACCGCCTGGCTGATACCCCGCCGGACGAACAGGTCCGGGCCTATCTTTCCGATCTGCGCAACCGGATCGAGGCGGCGGCCCGCAGCCTGCCCGATCATCACACCTACATGGTCAACCTGAAGCGCTACCTGGCGCACAGAGGCGCATAGAATGGCACCGCTCCTGAAAAATATCGTGATTGCCGGCGGCGGCACGGCCGGATGGATGACAGCCGCCGCCTTGTCGAGCCTGCTCGGTCCCGACAAGCTGTCGATCACTCTGATCGAGTCGGAGGAAATCGGCAGCATCGGCGTGGGCGAGGCCACCATTCCCGACATCATCAACTTCAATCATCTGCTGGGCATCAACGAAGCCGACTTCATCCGCGAGACCAACGCGACCTTCAAACTCGGCATCGAATTTATCGATTGGGGACGAAAGGGGGATCGCTACATCCATCCGTTCAGCGGTCACGGCATCGATATGAACGGTTACGATTTCCACCAGTACTGGCTGCGCAGCCGCGCCGCCGGTAATCCCCACCCGATCGACGATTACAGTCTGTGCGCCGTCGCCGCCCGGCAGGGAAGGTTTACCCATCCGGATCCCAATCCGCGCACCGTTCTGTCACATATCCGGTATGCCTATCATTTCGATGCCAGCCTTTATGCCCGATATCTGCGCGGCTATGCCGAAAAACGCGGTGTCCGTCGGGTCGAAGGCAAGATACGGTCGGTCGGCCAGGCCCCCGAAACCGGTCGCATAACGCATCTCGATCTCGAAGACGGCCGATCCGTTCAGGGCGAATTTTTCTTTGACTGCACGGGTTTCCGCTCTCTGTTGCTGGGCCAGACGCTCGGCGTCGGCCATATCGACTGGAGCCACTGGCTGCCATGCAACTCCGCCCAGGCCGTTCCCTCGGCGCATTCCGGGCCGCTCACGCCCTATACGCGGGCTACGGCCAAGGCTTCCGGCTGGCAATGGCGCATCCCCACTCAGGCGCGGACGGGTAATGGCCATATCTATTGCCGGGACTTCATTTCCGATGACGAGGCGACCGCGGTTCTTCTCTTCGGGCTGGACGGTGAGGCCCTGGCGTCGCCGCGGACCATCCGGTTCACGGCCGGTCACCGCCAGACTTTCTGGGAAAAAAACTGCATTGCCATCGGCCTTTCGGCTGGTTTCCTGGAGCCTCTGGAATCAACCTCGATCTACCTGATCCAGGAGGGGATCAGCCGGTTTATTTCCCTGTTCCCGGACAGCGCCCTACCGGACGTATTGCGCAACGAATATAACCGGCACATGAAAACCGAGTTCGAGCAGGTCAGGGATTTCATCATCCTGCACTTCAAGGCCACGGAAAGGGATGACAGCCCTTTCTGGGACTATTGCCGTAATATGACGATCCCTGACAGCCTGGCGCGCAAAATCGCCTTGTTCCGCGAGGGCGGGCGCACTTTCCGCTACGAGGACGAACTGTTTTCGCGCCCAAGTTGGGTGGCGGTCTTCCTCGGGCAGAATATCGTCCCTGACGCCTGCGATCCGGTTATAGCCAGCTTGCCGGCGGATGAGGTCATGGCCAGCGTGGAGTCAATGCGCAGGGCCATGGCGCAGGCGGCAAGTCAGATGACGACGCATGACGAAGTCTTGAAGCGCTACCGCAAGGCCGGCGCCGCCTGAGCAGACGAACAGCCGCCGGCAAGAATGCTGCATCAGCAGCGGATGGCGCCCAGTTCTTCCGAAATCTGGCGGGTCGTTTCCTGCAGAATTAGCCGTGCTTCCTCACGATCGACCTTTTGTGTGCCGTCTATCAATTGCAGAAAGGGCACTGTGAGCGCGGCGAGGGCAACACCATTCCCGCCAAAAACCGGACAGCTCATGTCCGTAACGCCGACCGTGCGGGTGCTTTTCATCATCTCGTAGCCGCGGGTCCGAATTTTGCGCAGCGTATTTTCCAGCGCGGGATCGATACTGACTTCGCCAACGCGCGGTCCGTCGTTGACAGCATCGAAGGCAAGCAGGACGTGACCGGAGCATGTGGCCGGCAAGGCGATCTCGGCGCCAACGCGTGTGGCAAACACGGTAGGACCAGGAGTCTGCTGGCGATATACGATCATTCCGCGGTCACCGTTGCGCACGGCGAGGTGGCAGGACTGTTCGATTCGGTAGGAAAGCTCGCGCATGAACGGGGCCGCCGTCTGAACCAGATCGTCGACGGGCGTGGCCTTGAAGCCCATTTCCAGCAGACGCAAGGTCACGCGAAACCGGTCGCCGGCATGGCGTTTGATCCAGCCTTGTCTTTCCATGACCATGATAACACGAAAGATTTCGCTGACAGACAGGCCCAGCTTGCCAGCCATTTCGGTGATGGTCAGGCCACCGGGAAATTCGGAAAGGAGCTCCAGAATTGTGAAGCCCTTTTCAAGGGCGGGCGCGCTGTATACCGGTGACTTGCGGGTTTTTTCATCAGGATCTTGCGAAGAAACGGCCATTGGGTAGTCAGGCTTTCAATTCGATGGATTTTGGCGCGTCATGCGACAAATTATCGCCGACCTTATGGCGCGTCTGCAGGAAAAGATCAAATAAGCCGTGAAACAGCCAGGTTCTTATCACTCGGCTCTTCGCTACGGGCGCTGGCCATTTGGGCTTTCGTGGCCACGAGCGGTTTGTTATGTTTGCAGCGCCTCCCCGATTTGTAATGAAAGGCCGACCCGAAAGGGCGACCGACGCCGCAGGCGCCCTAAAGGGATAAGTATTGCAAAAACAACGTGCATCAATCTCTTCGAGTGCCTCAATTAAAATCAGTAACCTGAACGAAAATGACGGTGCAATTGCACCACTTTTTTCGTTTGTAAACCGCTGTAGCGGCGTCTCAAATTTGCAGCATTATTGCCGATTTTGAAAATTATTATGTTTTATCAATCGAATAATGGCGAAAAAATAGTTTGGGCCTCGCAGGCTAGGGAAGGGTCGACAAGCGCTGCCGCATGATTATTGGTTTCCTGTAATGATCATTATCGGGTGATCAGCCGAAGCCGGCGCTCCGGAGATATCCGGAGCGCTTTTACCTGGTTAGCAGAAAACCAATTGACGATCGCGACACAGCTTTATTTCTTGCCGGCGGCCGTGAGGGAGGGCGTCGAGAATATCCGCATCCTTGACGGCGAGGGTGGTTCGATCGATCAGGCTGCCGGTGTCCCAGAGGAACGGCACCACGCCATTAGCCAGCGCCTGTTGGGTCACGTACTTGTTCCAGTAGGTCACTGAGGCATTGTGTTTCGGCAGGTCGAGCGGCGTGGTTTTGCGCCAGGCGCCATACTCGCCCATGATAACGGGGATGCCCTGGTCAACGAAATGCGTTTTCATCGCCAGCATCTGCTGATCGACATAGTCTTCCTCGCCCCAGGTCGCATTGCGGTCGGGCTCGATGGTCGAATGGTTATCCTTACCCCAGTAATAGAACATCTTGCCCCAGGACTGATCCTCGCTGATGATGGCGAACTGTGAGGGGGTATAGTAGTGGATTTCGAACATAAGACGGTTTGCCACAGTATCCGTCGGCATGTTCGTCCACAGCGAAACCGCATATTCCGTACTGGTGCTGGGTGACTGAACGACTATGGTGCGGTAGGCATTCCGGCCGCCTGTGGAGCGGACCGCGTCGATACAGGCCTGATGATAGGTCATCAGCGCATCCATCTGCGCCACCTTGTCGGCGGCGGGTTCGTTCGCGCTGGCAAGCACCAGGCGCTCGTCGAAATCGCGCAGATGGGTAGCGATCTGCTCCCAGAAGGCTTTTTGCTTGGCCGAGACGGCCGCCTTACTGGCGTCGTCGATATGGCTCTCCAGCCAGCCGCCATCCCAGTGTATGTTCAGCACGACATAAAGATCGGCATTCATACAGTATTGCACGACCGTCTTCACCCGATCGAGCCAGGTGGCAGAAATCTTGGCGGTGGTCTGGTCGGCATACTGGTCCCATGCGCAAGGCAGGCGAATGGCATCGAAGCCCAGTGATTTGTACTTATTCACCAGATCCTGGGTAATCATCGGGTTACCCCAGGCGGTTTCACCGCCAATGGCTTCCATCGTATTGCCGATGTTGATGGCCAGTTTGATTTTGCTGGAAATCTGAGCCGCGGTGCTGGTCATGCCGGTGGAATCCGCGGCCAGCGAGCTCGTATTGTAATCCGGGTAAAGGCCTGCGGATGATGAACTCGAAGAAGATGAGGAGGACGAGGAAGACGACGACGACGACGAAGATCCGCCACCCGACGAGCTGCCAGAAGAACCGCCAGACGAGCCAGATGACCCGGAGCCTCCGCCGCCGCACGCGCTGCATGTGCCGGCGATGGCCACTGTCGACAAAAGAAATGCACGCCTGCCAAGTATCATTTGGTTTCCTCGATATTTTTGTTGTGCGTTTGATCAGAAAGCTGAACGCATGGGGTTACGGTTAATTTGTCAGTAAAATATTATTTTGCAAATAAAATATTTACTGTCGCCCACTTCTTTTAAAAGTGATGCCGTTTTGTCGTACTTTTTGCCTATTGCACCAGGTCAACACCATAGGGCCCCAAATGTATCTCCCTGTTCCAGGTCGTATGTGTAACGAGCCCTGTTTTCTGACCGGAAATCGGCACGACCTTATCGGTGGTGGTTGTGTTTACATACAGGGTCCGGCCGTTCACCTCACGGGCATAGACCCCTTCGGGTGTTTTAGGCCCGACGGCGATTTTCAGGTCGGCATACAGGCTTTCGTATAACGGCGCCATGACCGACGTCTGAGCGGGCGTGGCCACATAGATCGCACGGCCCTTGCCGTAGGTGTTCACGGTTATGACGGGCGGCGATCCCTCAACATTTGAAAACCGGGCTATGACTTTTGCGGTCGATGGTTCGAGCACTTCGTAGAAATTGATCGTGGTGCTGAAATCCGTGTCGCCAATCCGGCCGGTCAGCGGCGTGTCGGTGCGATAAAATGCATTTGTTTTCAGGCCGAAGACATCGGAAAGCCTACCCGGCAAGGGTGTGTCGTGCCATTGACCGGTGCCGTCGGCCTTGTCGGATAAGGCCGTCATCACAACCGTGCCACCATTGGCGACATAGGTGCGGATCGCGTCGGTCGCTTTTGGGTCCATCAGGTATTCGCCCGCCACGACCACAAGCTTGTATCGGCTCAAATCCTCGTGCGCGACATTGATCACCGCCACGTCGATATTGTCGTTATAAAGCGGCGCGAAGGCGTTGTGCTTCTGCGTCAGGTAGGGCGTGGTGTAGTAGGCGCGCACCGTATTGCTGGGACCGTTTGGATTGGAGGCGATGCGGGCGTCGAACGAGTAGTCGACAGCCACTTCAGGCGAAACCTGCCGGGGGAATCCAAGGGTTTGCATTGTGCGGAATTCCTGGGCGATGGCACCAAATTCATCAAGCTTCCAGGAAGGCGTGTCGTCGTGATCGATCAGTCCGAAGAGGGCCTGTTCCTCTCCGCCGAGATGACTGTTGAACGTCCAGGCGAGGACGGCTTGCCCGCCATTGAGGAGGCCAAAATAGGCCCACATGCGCGACCGGCCCTTGCTGCCGTAAAAACCACCGCCACCGGCCTGAAATTCGTTGAACCAGACGGGGGTAGTCAGGGCCCCGCGCATCATCGATGTCTCAAAGCCGCCGCTGATGGGGTCGCCGTTGTAATAGCCGTAGGCGCCGTAATTGACATATTGGCGATAGGTCGAGAGATAGTCGAAGCCCTTGCGATCGGAGCTGTCCCACAAATTGGAAATCGCCGGCTTTTCCGGTGCGTTACGCTGGCGAATGGCCTCCAGATCCTTGAGGGCGCCGATGGTCACATCCGACCAGTAACGATGCAGGTCCAGGTAGCGTTCTGCCGGCCCCGGACCATCACCATAGGGCAACTGAACCTCATCCCAGGCACTGATGCGTCTCGACCAGCGCTGTGTCGCCCAGGCCTTGTTGAGGCTGGGCAGGTCTCCGTAACGGGCCTTGAGCCAGGTAATGAAGCGTTGCCTGTCGGCCTCCGAATACGACATGAAGCCGTTGCCGATTTCGTTATCGAAACCGATGGCTATCACCGTGGGATCGGCGCCGTATCTTTTTGTCAGCGTATCGGCGAAATCGGTCACAAGGCGCCGGTAATCGGGATCGCTGATATTGTCCATATAGCGTTCGGCTGGGTTGAGCCGTGTGCCATTCTGCGCAACAAGATCGACCCCCGGATATTTTCGATGCAGCCATAAGGGTGCGGGCAGGCCGGGGATATCGAGGATAACGCGGATGCCATTGGCCTTCATCTCGGCCAGAACGGCGTCAAACGCCTTGAAATCGTAGACGCCTTCTTCGGGTTCAAAATAATCCCACGACAGGTCGCCCATGCGCACAATATTGAACCCGGCCTTCTTCATGAGCGCAATGTCACGGTGAATTTGCTCAGGACTCCGGTCGACGGGCTGATAGCAGGTGCCGACGAACAATTGTCCAGGGCCGGGCCAGCCGGAATGCTCTGCCGCCGCCTTCGCTTGAACCGTGCAGGGGATGGCTGTGGCGATCAGTAAGGACGCCATCAGGCTGTTCATGAATTTCATCTTTTCCCCTTTAGTTAAATATATTTGGCTTATTTGTATTATATATAAAGTTATAATTCAAATATAAATGCGATCATTCCAGATTTCTCAATGGGCTGCTTGACCGGGCGGGTTGCGCCAGCGCCGTATGGATCGCCAGGGTGCCGAAGGCGATGAGAAATGTGGAGGCGCTCGCCAGAAAGAAGGCCAGCCAACTGGGGTTCACATGCAGCGCGAAGGTATGCAGCCAGGTAACGGCGATACCCCATGCGAATGGCCCCGCGATCAGATTGGCGATCAGAAGCGGCCGCAGATAGGGTTTCAGCCGGAGCGCGATCAAATCGGCCTTGCTGGCGCCGAGCGCATTACGTATGGCAATTTCCTTGCGATCCGTCCTGTAAATGTGGATGGACAGACCGATCAGGCCGAATATGCAAACGGTCACGCCGATAACCGACAACAGTCCGAAGACATACCATTGCTGGTACATGTCAGCGTATTCGGCACGGACATATTCCGAATAGAACTGCCTTTCCAGCGGGCCGGCTCTTGGATAGGCCTGTTTCCAGATACGGTCGATCTGATCCAGAGTCTCTGCCTCGGTGCCTGGCACCAGTTTCACGCTCAGGCGACTAAAGAAGGCCGACTGATTATCGAAAATCATCGGCGGTGCGGGTTCGCGGACATCCGCCAGACGTATATTGTCGACTACGCCAATGACATGTGAGACAATATCACCATTGTTACGCGCCAGGTTTATGTCGTGGCCAATGGCGTCCTGTGGCGCCTTGAAGCCAAGCGCCTGCAGGGCGGCCCGGTTGATCACCACGTCCCGCGCCGGTGTCAGTTCCGCGTAGGTGGTTGAAAAGGTCCGGCCGGCAAGACGCCGCACGTCGTAAAACTCAAAGAAATGCGGATCGACGGATTGCCGCTGCGCCCGGATAATCTGTCCATCCGCTCTGCGAAACCAGTCCGGCCAGATGTTGCTTTGTTCGGGAAGGCTTCGTGAGTAGGTGGCTCTTTCAACGCCCTTCAATGTCAGCAGGGGCTGCCTGAGGCTTAAGTCCGCCGGTACATCGGAAGACGTATTGATCAGCAGGATGCGGCTGGCATCATGGTTCAGCGCATCGCTCGTCGCAAACCGCCATTGCTGATAGACGGTATAGGAGGTCATCAGCAGCAAAATCAGCAAAGAAAAGCGGGCCACCGTCCACAATGTGCGCGACAATGAGGGACCGCTCGATGACGCGGGGCGATTTCGGCTGAGGCGGGGGTGGGCGGATGCCAGGGCCAGGGCGGGATACAAGGCGGCCAACATGGCGATTATGAAACCGACCGACAAGCTTCCCCATAAAAACCAGGCTTCGGACCAGGGGGACCGGCCTATGCGCATAATCGGGTCAAGTACGGGCAGGAAACGCTCAACGGCGGCGGCGGCCAGTACCAGTGCCAGCGCGACCAGGATGGCGGCTTCGATCAGAACCTGAAGGCATATCTCGTGCGTCTTCGCCCCCAGGGTTTTGCGGATCGCCATCTCATGACGCCGTTCATCGATCTGTATGGCCATCAGTTCACTGAAATTGACCACGGCCAGCACAACAATGAGAACGGCCACGGCGATCATGGCGATAATTGTATCGGGGTGTCCGCGCGGTGCGATCGGGGCATCGGCCCTCGGCAGGAAGTGAACCCTGGGCAGGGCGACGATTTCAAACGTCATGGGACGCTCGCGTGACGAAATGCCGTGGCGGGTCGCCAGCGCGCTGAGCGCCGGCACAGAAGCTGTTGCGCCGGGTTTCAGGCGCACGAAGGTCAGGCAGGAGGTCCAGTTCCATTCCGGATGCGTGTCCAGGATGGAAAGCATACTGTAACCCGCTTCGCTGGAAATGAAGACCTGGCGGTTGAAGCTGGTATTATCGGGAAAATCGGCAAGCACGGCCGTGACGGTAACGGGCAGCCAGTCGCTCAACATGACGGTTTGTCCGACGACGTCCTCGCGTCCGAAAAAAGTCCGCGCCATTTTCTGCGTCAATACCATGCTGTCGGGCTTCTGCAGGGCCTGGCTTAAATCCCCGGAAACGGCTTTGAAGGGCACCAGGTCGAAGAAGTTGGAGTCCGCCCAGTAGAACGGCTGCTGCGTCGTGATGCGCGGCGTCCGCATCGGCCACTCGGCCGTGACCAGACGCGATGCGGCGTCTATCGAGGAGTTGTCCCTGGCCAGCCATTTGGCCATGCCGGCAGGCGATTGGTCGCTGCTGACCTGTTCGGGGCCATCGGGTGCATAGAGGGTTCTGAGGAGATAGACGTTGTCCGCATCGGCTATGAAACGATCAAAGCCGAGTTCGCTTCTGACTTCCAGCGCAACGATGAAGGCTGCGGCAAAGCCAATCGCCAGCCCCAGGACTTTCAGCAGGCTCATGCCCCAGTACCGGCTCAGTATCCGGCCGGGCTGCCCGAAACCTTGCGCCAGGCGCATCATGACAGGCGCCGGCGGGTGAACTGAATCTTGCCATCCAGCATTTCAACAATGCGTTCGGCCTGATCGGCCTGCGCCGGCGCGTGCGTCACGATAACAAGGGTACATCCTTCGGCATTGACGGCTTTCAGGATGCTGAAAATCTGCGCGGCATTTTCGGAATCCAGATTTCCTGTCGGTTCGTCGGCAAGAATGATCGACGGCTTGCCCACTATGGCACGGGCAATGGCGCAGCGCTGTTGCTGCCCGCCGGAAAGCTGGTTTGGCAAGTGATTGGCCCTGTGGGCGATGCCGACAAGGTCCATGACCTCCTGGACCCGTTCATCGATATGGAAGTCCGGTTTGTGTCGGTAGAGCAGGGCCAGCTTGATATTCTCGTAAACGCTGAGACTATCGATCAGGTTGAAGCTCTGAAAAATGAAGCCGATGTCAAAGGCGCGCAACCGGGCCAGTGCGCCCGGCGCGGCATCGGCGACGTTCTGGCCGTGGAACAATACGCTGCCCGTCTCCGGGCGATCCAGAGTGCCCATGATGTTAAGCAGGGTGGATTTGCCGCAACCGGAGGGACCGCAAATGGAAACGAACTCACCGCGTTCGACATCGAGCGTGATGTCACGCAGAGCGTCGACGCGACGGCCGGCGGCTCGATAGGAGAAATTCACGCCCCTCAAACTTATGAGGGGCGCGGTCGTATCCGATACTGTGTTTTGCGCTGGCAATTGGAAACCCTGGGAGCCGCAAGGCGCGTCTGGTCAACGAGCTTAATACAGGTTTTGCGGTAAGTTAAGCCACCAGGGACTGTGCAATAAAGGATTGGCTCAGGCGGTTTGCGGCCGCCGCGACCTGCGCCCGGCACTCTTCCAGGGATGGCCCGTTGCGACGCTTCACGCAGGACGACACAAGAAGGGCGACCTGCTTCGTGCCCTGGAAGATGGGGGCATAGACATCCGTAATGTCAGGCAGGTTGGGGTTCGGTTGTTGGTCGGCCTTATATGGCTGATCAGAGACAGTGTTTCCGGTGTCCTGAACCTCGTAAACCATCCCTATGGGCATGTTGACATAGAAAGCGGCCGACGGAACGCTCTGATGCCTGACATGGAAGCTGCCTTCCTGGCGCACGACAAGCTGGCAGGACTGTTGCAGGGTCTCCGCGAGCTGATCCAGAACCGGCCTTGCGCAGTCCGTCATGTCCTCGCATGGCGCATTCAAGACAAAAGCACTTCTTTGGGTCATCATCATGTGGCTTCCTCCGCGTTGTCCGTATCTTTGTTCTTTTTGACAGTTTAGCGGATTTCCAAAAATAAGCTAAGGCGTCAATTTTATTTGACTTTTTCCTAATTCGAGTGAATTTTGACGCATCAAGTGTCCGAATTGTCCGGAATCGTACATGCCGCAAACGCATAAAACCCTGCTGTTTATCGATGACGACGCCGATGTCCTCAAGACGGCGGAGTTGTTGCTTAACAGGGCAGGCTATACCCTTCTCAAGGCTGGTTCGCCGGGACAGGCCTATGCGTTGTTGTCTGCACAGGCTGTCGATCTGATCCTGCTCGACCTCAATTTTTCCCAGGCTCAGACTTCAGGTGAGGAGGGCCTCGCCAGCTTGCAGGAGTTGCGTCGCTATGCGCCGGGCGTACCCGTGCTGGTCGTGACCGGTCACAGCGGACTGACTGTTGCTGTTCGCGCCCTGAGGGCCGGCGCCACCAACTTCATCATGAAGCCGTGGAGCAACGACAAATTCATCGCCGCAATCGAAGAGGGGCTTGGGCAGGGGCTGCGAAACCCGAGTGCAGACATCGGTCCGATTTCAGAGCCGCCATCGGTTTCCGACGCGGAATTCATTATCGGGGACACCGAGGCCATGACGCGTATCAAGGCGCTGGTGGACCGCTACGCGCCGCTGACGGTCCCGGTCTTATTGTCGGGGGCGCCAGGAACAGGAAAATCGCATATCGCCCGCGCCCTGCATAACCGCTCCGGGCGGGCGCATCTCAAAGTGGTTGACGCGTCATCGATCTCGACGATTGCGCCCGAAGAGCTGCGGGACGCCACTCTGATTATTGAAGCGATTGAAAGGCTCGATAGCGGTTTTCATCAGGCCTTGCTGGACTGGCTGCCTGGGTTTGAGCGCCGTAATGTGCGTGTGGTCGCAACCTCAGTGAGAGGGCGCGGCGACATGGATCTGCCGCGTGGTCTCGTTTATGCACTCAGTACCCTTGAAATCAATCTGCCCACCCTGGCGGAACGTACTGGCGATATCGGTGTTTTGGCCGAGCATTTCGCCAACCTGTGCGCCTACAGGCAAAATCTCTCACATCGCACCCTGACCCCGGAAGCTATCGCGCATCTCAAGGCGGCTGTGTGGAGCGACAATCTGCACGCGCTGCGTCAGGTCATGGAGCGTGCGATCATCGAAACGGACGGGCCGGTGCTGGGGCCGAACGACCTGCACATACCGTCCATTCAGGATATCGACCTCCGAACCACCGTCTCAAGTCTGGAAACCACGGAAAAATTCGTTATCGAGTCGGCCCTCAAGCGCCACAATTTCAATGTCACCAAGGCTGCCGCCGAACTGGGCGTGACACGGCAGACCCTCTACCGCCGAATGAGCCGCCATGGTCTTTAGGGGCGTGATCATCAAATTTATGGGTGTCGTGGGCGTGGCGATGACCGCGATCCTGGCGTTCACGTCGGCGCGCGATCAGATGTGGGCCAATATGGCCTTGTGTCTTCTGGGGCTGGCTGTAAGCGCGGTGGTGCTCTTCGCCGTCAGAGAGACCTGGAGGCCCCAGAAGGATGATTCCGCCGAGCCTCGCAGCCATCCCGAAGCGACGCCGCCAACCCTTTCAGCCCTGCTGGATCAGGTGCCGGTGCCATTGTTAAGGTCTGTCGAAGGCGAGGGCTATTATGCTCTGAACCTGGCGGCGCGTCGGCTTTTTCGGGTGGATGATTTTATAAGCGATCCTCCGCCGGCGCTGGTGACGGCGGTGATGCGTGCGGAAAGAGGGGCACGGTCCTCGATCCGGCTTTTTGACAGCATCTATGCCCTTGGGGTCAGCGAACTGTCTTTTGAGAAACGCAAGGAGCGATTTATCAGCCTGACGGATATTCAGGCCGAGATGCGCATAGCGGAGGCCACGGCCCTGGGGGATACCTTGAGGGTCATCAGTCACGAAATCATGAATTCGCTGACGCCGGTCGCCTCTCTCGCCGAGACGGCACAACACTACCTTGAGGGCGAGGCGCCCGAAGACGTACAGTCCGCCAGGGAAGCGCTGGCCTTGCTTGAGCGGCGCGCCAGGGGCCTTAAGCGGTTCGTTGAGGGATACCGTTCGCTGGCGCGTTTGCCGCAGCCTGAGTTGCGTCGTGTCGATGTTTCAGGGTTTGTCGCGGATGTCGTGCGTGTATTTGAGCAGAGCGCCGTGGCTAAGGGCGTAATGGTTACCCTTGAGATAGACGAGGGGGCGCCGTCCCTGGAAATGGACGAGGCCCTGATGGCGCAGGCGATGATCAACGTCCTGACCAATGCGGCCGAGGCCACGCGCGATAATAGCGGGCCGCGGCGTGTGAACATTGCTCTGCGGCGTGTGGATAATGATATGGGTATTGTGATCGCGGATAACGGCACCGGGATAGAGCCGGCGATGCGGGACCGCATTTTCCATGGCTTCATAACGACCAAGCCGGAAGGCGCCGGCATAGGTCTGTCCCTCGCCCGCCAGATCGCGCTGGCGCACGGCGGTGACCTGCGGTTGACGGAACACTCAGAGCCCTGGTCTTCGGAATTTTTGTTCAGGCTTCCAGGCAGTAAGAGCCTGATGGATAGCTAGAAGGTTTCCCGTGGTGCCGCCCCCAATGCGTTTGACAGGGAGGTGCAGGTGTCAACCAGGGCGTTCGCGCAGTCTTCGACACTGATGCTCAGCTTGCTGCGAATGTACGGTATGGTGATGGCGGCAACCAGGCCGCGATCGTTGAAGACCGGACAGGCGATGTCGGTAATGCTCTCCGAATAGGCGCTTTGGGCGATGAGGAAACCATTTTCCCTGGCGCGTATGGCCTGCTGTTCAAAACGTGCCCATTCACTTTCGGAGACTGTGGGCTGCAGCGCTTTCCGCCACGCCGTCTTGCTCGTCGGAGGTCTGGAAGGCGTACAGTACGGTGCCTGCGGTCGCTTCGACAATCTCCTGACGATAACCGACGCGCACATGAAAACTGGGGGCGGCCGGTGCGTCCATCTGCCCGATGACAACAACCTGGTCATCGGAAGCGACCACGATGTGCGTCGCCTGTAAAATCTCATCGCTGAGCGCCCGGATCGCAGGAATGGCGTAATCGAGCAGATTTTTGCTGACGCCACGGGACATGCCGAGTGAAAACAATTTGTTGGTCAGTTCGTAACCGCTCTGGTTTTCGGCCATGGCAACGTAACCGCGGTGTTCAAGCACCGCGATCATCCGGAATAATTCGCTCACCGACCGATTCAACTGCTCCGAAATTTGACGGGGCGGCATGGGTTTGGGAGAGGCGGCAAGAAGCTCGACGATATCCAGCCCCTTTTCCAGGGCCGGCGCGCGATATTTCAGTTCGCTCTCGTCTATGTCGTCCTGAACAGATAGATTTAGCTTCGCCATGATATGCCTCTGTGCCTGCGCATTGACCTTGAAAATGAACGCCTTGCGATGTTTTCACAGGTATGGATGAGTCTTACCAATGGCGATCATATATGAAAAGAAAAAATAACGTCAGCGGAAAAGAGTAATCCGAAAAAAATACCGGCATATTGAACTCATTTCGGTGCCTACACAGGCATAAGCTGGATTATGCGCGCAAATGTCAGGATCATTCGATTGCCTGTCAATTTATTCATGCGGGTTTGCATGTGAAAATATATTTTACATTTGAAGTTATTTGTATGTAATATAATTATATAGACGGGTTTCGAGCAGGGCAAAACCACCTCGTTCGACGCAGAGTGTGTCGAAGAGGCGGCTGGCATAGTCGAAAATTTTTCCGGTTTCATAAAAATACGGGCAGCGAGGCAGGCGATGAAACGCATAGGTTTAAGTGCCCTTTGGGGGGCGGCTCTGTTGGCTTTGATGGCAAGCGGCACCCTGGCGCAAACCTCCACAGTTAAAAGCGTGCCCTATATCTGGGCCACGGCTCCTATGGGCGGCGGCGGATTTGTCGATGGCTTCGTCTACCACCCCAAGGAGAAGGGCCTGCTTTACGCCCGCACCGATGTGGGCGGCGCCTATCGCTGGGACGGCGACGATCAGATGTGGATTCCGCTGCTGGACGGGATGAACAGCGCCGACGATCTGGGGGTTTTCAGTCTGGCGCTCGATCCTGAAGATGCGAACAGGGTCTATGTTGCCACCGGCCTTTATACCAGCCAGTGGGCGGGCAATGGCGCGGTTTGGCGTTCGGACGACCGCGGCCAGACCTGGCAAAAAGCCGACCTGCCGGTCAAGCTGGGTGGTAATGAGGACGGACGCAACACCGGCGAGCGCCTGCAGGTCGATCCCCACAAAAGCGACATTCTGTTCCTCGGCACGACGACGAGCGGCCTGCTGAAAAGCGATGACGGCGGCAAGAGTTGGAGCAATGTGTCTTCGTTTCCGGAAAAGTATGTCAGCTTCGTGCTGTTCGATCCGGCGTCGGGCGCAGACGGCGCTGCGACGCCGACCCTCCATGCCGGCGTGAATGCGAAATCCGCCAGCCTCTATGTCAGCCACGACGGCGGGGCTTCATGGCAGGCCGTCAAGGGCGCGCCGACCGGCTTTATGGCACATCACGCCGCCTTCGACGGCGACGGCAAGCGTCTTTATGTCACCTTCGCCGACAGGCCCGGCCCAAATGATTGCAAGGACGGCGCCGTCTGGCGCCTCGACACGGCCAGGGGAAGCTGGACCGACATCACGCCGCAAAAGCCCGGCAACGGCGGGCCAGACTTCTGCTATGCCGGGATCAGCGCGGCGGCCAGCGCGCCGGGTTCCCCTGGTGACCACGACTCTGGACCGGTGGTGGGGCGGCGACACGGCCTATCGCAGCACGGACGGCGGCGCGCACTGGACCGATCTGGGCGCCGCCTCGCATCACAGCGCCGATGGTTTTCCGTGGATGGAGGTCAGTCGCGGCGGCAAGGAAGCCATGGGACACTGGATGTCCGATATCGACATCAATCCGTTCGATGCAAATGAGGCGGTTTACGGAACCGGCGACGGATTGTGGATGACGCAGAATCTCACCGACGCCGATGCCGGCAAGGCTGTCGCGTGGCGCTTCGCGGTCGATAATCTGGAGGAAACGGCGCCGCTGGATCTGATCAGCCCGACCGCTGGCGCGCATTTGATCGCGGCGGTCGGCGATGTCGGCGGTTTCCGTTATCTCGACTTTAGCGCTTCGCCGCCCGCCGAAGGCGGCTATTTCCAGCCCGCCGCCGGGACGAACCGCTCGATCGATTTCGCTGAACTGAATCCGGGTCTGGTGGCGCGCATCGCGGACGGCGATGCGGCCAAGACCCACGGGCTGATCTCGCTCGACAACGGCAAGAACTGGTCGGACATGCCGTCATCTCCGCCCATCGTCACCCACGATGCGGACGGCTGGTACACGCCGGGCCGCATCGCCGTCTCGGCGAAAGGCGGCCAGATGGTGTGGGTGACCGGTAAGGGCGACGCCTATTATTCGCTGGATCGCGGCAAGTCGTGGACGGCGTCCAAAGGCTTTCCGCAGGTCAAGGGACGAAGCTTCCCGGTCTTTTCGGATCGCTCCACAGAAGGCGTCTTCTACGCCTATGACGCCAGCGCGGGCAATATGCTCGCCAGCGGGGATGGCGGGGCCAGCTTTACGGTTTTCGCCAGCGGCCTGCCGGTGCTCGATCCGTGGCGTCCGGTCCCCAAACCGCGCGCTGCGCCCGGACGGCTGCGCGACATCTGGCTGCCGACGCCGCAGGGTCTGTTCCATTCGCCCGATCCCAAATCGCCGTTCAAGCAGTTGCCCGATATTTCCGAGGCTTCGGCGGTCGGCTTCGGCAAGAGCGCGCCCGACCAGACCTATCCCGCCGTTTATATGTGGGGGCGCTATAAGGGCGTCTGGGGAATCTTCCGTTCCGATGACGCCGGCGCGTCATGGGTCAGGATCAATGACGACGCCCACCAGTATGGCGGCGGCATGGGCGGCCAGGTTATTGGTGATCCCCGTCAGTACGGACTGGTCTATATCACCACATCCGGCCGTGGCGTCGCCATGGGGCAGCCGGCTTCAGACCTGAGCCCTGCGCCGCCGGCGCAAAAGTAATCCCTGAAAATCTCCGAAAGGAAAGATGTTGCTTAAATTCATGACCTCCGCCAGCGTTCTGCTCCTGGCTGCACTGATCGCCGCGCAGCCCGTGGCGGCGAATGCCGAACATCTGAATCTGTCGCAGGGTTGGCGGGTGCATAAGGGTGACGCCAAGGGGGCTGATAAAGGCGGCTATGACGATCAGGACTGGACGCCTGTGATTGCGCCGCATGACGCCTCGATCATGGATGGCCCGGACGGCACGCCCTTCGATGCCGGGGCGACAGCCGGGCAGGATTCCGGTTATCTGCCGGGTGGCGTGGTCTGGTATCGCAAACATCTGAACCTGGATGCCGCACAGGCAGGGCAGGTAGCACGGCTGAACTTTGAAGCCGTTTACATGGATGCCGAAATCTGGGTCAACGGGCAGGCCGTGGCTACGCATCGTTACGGCTACACCGCCTTTTCGGTCGATCTGACCGGCAAGCTGCGCGCGGGCGACAATCTGATCGCGGTGCGCGTGAATCATGAAGACCCGTCGTCGCGCTGGTACGCCGGCACTGGACTGATCCGGCCAGTGTCTCTGGACCTGCTGAACTGCGTCCATATTGAACCGGACAGCGTGGCGATTACCACGCCGGTGGCGACGCCGCAGACAGGTGAGGTGGCGGTTGCGACGACCATTGCAAACTGTGCCTCAAAGCCGCAATCCGCGGAGTTGGTCAGCGAAGTGGTCGCGGCGAACGGAGAAGTCGTGGCGCGTTCTGCCATGCCGCTCTCTGCCTCGATAAAGGCCGGCGTTCCGTTAACGCAAAAACTGACCGTACCGTCACCCGCCCTGTGGTCAACGGATGCGCCCAACCTCTACACCCTGGTACAGCGGGTTCGCATCGACGGCGCCGTCGTCGACGAACGCCGCACCCGCTTCGGCATCCGCACGATCAGCGTCGATGCGGTCAACGGCCTGCGCATCAACGGCCAGCCAGTCCTTTTGCGTGGCGGCAATATCCACCATGACAACTATATGCTCGGCGCAGCGGGTTTCCCCGACGCCGATGCGCGCAAGGTCGCGCTGATGAAGGCGGCCGGGTACAACGCCATCCGCAACGCCCACAATCCTGCCAGCCAGGCCACACTGGACGCTGCCGACGAACTGGGAATGCTCGTTATCGATGAGGCTTTCGACGCCTGGAACAAGGACAAGCGTCCGAAGGATTATGCCCGCTTTTTCGCCGACAACTGGCAGCAGGACATCACCAGCCTTGTGATCAGCGGGCGCAATCACCCCAGCGTGCTGTTCTGGAGCATCGGCAATGAAATTCCGGAAAGCGGCATACCATTGGGTGTCGAAACCGGTCATAAGCTGGCCGCGCTGGTTCGTAAGCTGGATCCGTCGCGCCCGGTAACGCAAGCCGTCAACGCTGAGCCACCACTGGACGACGCGCAGTTCGCCACGGGCGATGTGGCGGGCTACAATTATCACGTCAATCTGTTCGCCGGCGACCACGAGAAATTCCCGAACCGCGTCATGTTCACCTCGGAATCGACCTCGAAGGACGCTTTCCAGTACTGGCGGCCGGTGGAGACCATGCCGTGGGTGATCGGCGACTTTGTCTGGACGGCGGTTGATTATATTGGTGAAACCGGCATTGGCTGGATGGGCTACAGCCAGGACTGGCAGAAGCTGGGGCCCTATCCGTGGCACCTGGCCTATTGCGGCGAGATCGACGCCATCGGCCGCAAGCGCCCGGCGGCCTATTACCGTGAGGTGCTGTGGAAGACGGGCATCGACCCGATCTCGGCCTTTGTGCGCCAGCCGGAAGGCACAGAAGACCTGCCCGACCGCCACCTGTTTCCGATTACGCCGCCGCATCTCGACTGGTCCTTGGATGACGTGCATCCAAGCTGGACCTGGCCCGGTCAAGAGGGCAAGGCGCTGGAGGTCGATGTCTATTCCGAATTGCCGCAGGTCGAGCTGTTCCTGAACGGCAAGAGTCTGGGCCGCAAGGCTGTCGGCGTGGATACAGAATATAAGGCGATCTATGCGGTTCCTTACGCGCCGGGCAGGCTGGTCGCGGTCGGCTATCGCGACGGCCAAGAAGCGGGACGCTGGGAACTGCGCACCGCCGGCGATCCCGCCGTGGCGCAGCTCAGCAGCGACAAGGCGCAGATCAGGGCCAATGGCGAAGACCGGCCTATGCCAATCTCAAGCTGGTCGATGAGAACGGCACGCCCATCTATGCCCGCAGCGGCGATCGCAAGGTGACGGTGCATGTATCGGGCGCCGCTACACTGGCCGGGATCGGCAACGGCAATCCGATGGACGCCTCAAGCTTCCAGTCGGGCGTGCGCACCACCTTCCGCGGCCAGCTCGCCTTCGTGCTGCGCGGTTTGCGTGAGGCTGGCGAGATTCATGTCGAGGTCGAGGTTGAAGGTTTGCCGACGCAATATCTGACGCTGAATGCGGTTTCGGAAAACTCTGCGGCCCCATAAGGCGGACGTGTCCGGGCGCGGCCCAAAGCCGCGCCCGGCAGTGGGTCAGGCTTTCGGCGTCAGCCGCGCCAGCACGATGTCATTGCTGTTCATGACCAGTTTGACCTGCGCCTTGCCGTCGCTGCCCACCTTGAGCGTGCGCTTAGATTCCGGGCGGTCGAGCGTCAGCGCCTGCAAGTCACGTAGCTGATCCGGCGACAGAGCCGCCGGCGCGCCCATGGCGATATAGGCGCTGTAGGCGTCGTTCTTGCGATAACCCGTGCGCTGCACGCTCAGATCATACACACCGGGCTGCAAACCCTCGAAGGCGAGTTCGAGCGGCCGCGACGGCTTATTAGGCACGAGCTTGCTGAAGAAGGTGCCATTGCTGCGGCCCTGCTGGTCGGGCAACTGGAAGTCCCAGGCGACGACCGAAACGGCCGCGCCATCGCGCGCCGCCCAGACCTGTTTGTCGGCGCAGGGGATTTCATCGCCTTGCAGCGCGTGCAGATATTTGTAGGCGAACCATGACGACTTGCGCACGCCGTCCTTGGTCATCAGGCCGAAACCGCCTTCGAACGGCTTGGACGGCGGACCGGGCTCCTCGAACAGGTCGGAATAGACCCAGTAACTCATGCCCTGCGCTATGCCCTGAACGGCCTTCAGCTTGCTAAGAATATAGGGGGCGGCGATATAGGAATCATGGCTCAGGTCGCGCGGATTGTAGCTGGTGCTCCATTCCGAGAAATAGAGCGGCAGGCCCGGAAAGGCCGAAGCCTCGATCTGGGCGCGGACCTTTTTGACGTCGCCGATAATGGCGTCGGGGTTTTTGGACAGTTGCAGGTCCATCTTGCCCTCTTCGTCGAGATAGCCGTAATCGACGCCATAGGTGTGTGTGGTGATGAAATCGACAGGCGTATTGGTGGCCTTGGCGTAGGCGAGAAACTCAGGAACCCAGCCGGCGCCTGCGGTCGCCGGACCACCGACACGCAATTGCGGATCGATGGCCTTCAGGGTGCGGGCGGTCAAACCATAGAGGGCGAAATAGGCTTCCTGATCGCCATATTGCCAGAAACCCGCCAGGTTCGGTTCGTTCCAGACCTCGAAGAACCAGGACCGCACCTCGTCAAGCCCATGGCGTTCGATCATATGGCGCGCAAAGGCGTCGACGAGTTGCTTCCACAGGTCGAAACGCGGGTGCGAGGTATTGCCCTTCCAGTAGAAGATGGTCTGGTCGGAGGTCTTGAGCGCATCGGGCGTGAAGCCAAGCTCGACAAACGGCCTGATGCCGTCCTTCAGCATCGTATCGTACAGGTAATCGATGCGGGTCCAGTCATAGACCAGCTTGTCGTCCTGCATCTTCACCGTGCCGAGCGCATCGGTGAAGATGTCGTGAAAACGCAGATAGCGAAAGCCGAGTTCTGTGGTCGCTTCCTTCAGTTGCGCCAGATTGGCGTCGCGGATCGTCGTGCCGGGGTAATCCGCGCCGACCGACAGGTCGAAGAAGCGGTCGAGCGGCTGCGTCGCCTGGCTCAAATCCAGCACGGCGCGACGCGCTGCGGCCTTCGCGGCAAAGGCAGGCCCGCCCAGACCGGTCAGGGCGCTGGTCAGGGCGAGGCCGGAAAGCGCCGACCGGCGGTTCAGGGAAGGAGGTGTCATGAAAACGCTCGTCTTTGAAAGCCATAAAGCAGATGGCCGGATCAGAACGATTAAGCCGTCAGTCGTCAAGAGAAAACTGTATGTGAAGTAAAGATTTAAATTTGAAATTTACTCATCGGGGTGTCAACACAACCGCCAGAAAGGGGGGGCTCCAGGCTCAGACTGCTGTTCGCATCACCACGCCTGCTTTTGTAATGATGGAGTTTGCATCGGCGTCATCAGGCAGGGACTTTGCAGCATAAGCCCATTTTCCAGAGAGCATAGGCCCGATCAACGACCTCAAATTTCGACGTAAGAAATTCATTTGTGAAAATAAGATTTATATTTGACATTTCCGAGTCGTCTCTATATGCCTGACTTATCCATTCGCGGGTCTCCCGGCTCTCCACGCAATATATGAGTCAGAATTGGCGCGGCGCCTGCTTCTCCCTGGAAAGGCGCCGAATTTTATTACTGGCCTGCTCCCGCGGCGTGGCGCGGGAGACTTTTTTCTGGCCATATTGGATATCTATGATCAGGCAAGCCGCAATTCGATGACCGTGACGGCCGGGCCGCGCGACGCCGGCGGTACGGACAATGCAAGACCGTCGCTGGTGGCGGACCACTTCACCGTCTCACCCGACAGATTCCGGACATCGACGATCTTGCCCGCCAGAGGCGGCAATACCAGTTGATCCTGCGGCCAGCCGACAATATGAACGAAGATGCTCTTGCCGGCCATGGTGGCGCCATAGACGCCATCCACGGGCTGGAATGGTCCCGGTCGTGTACCGTAAACAGCGCGGCCGTGCCGCTTCAGCCACAGCCCCACGCCTTTCAGGGTCTCGGCCTGTTTGGGCGGGATAAGGCCGTCACGGTCCGGGCCGAGATTGGCAATCACATTGCCGTTGCGTACAATGGCATCGACGAGCAGCCGCACGAGTTGATCCGTGGTCATGACGCTGTCTTCGGGGGTATAGCCCCAGGCGCCAGTATTGATGGAAAAGGCTTTTTCCCAGGGGCGGGCCCGGATAGGGCCGGTGATCGGGCTGGGCCCTTCGGAAATGTCGAAATCGCCCTGCCAGCCGGAGCGCGGATTGATCACGATATCCGGCTGGTATTTTCGCACCATGCGGTTCAGCTTGTCCGGCTCCCAGAACCACGCGGCGTCGGCATCGGTGCCGGTGTGCGCCAGCCAGCCGCCATCCCACCACAGGATGTCGATATGGCCGTAGTTGCGCATCAGTTCCTCGACCTGGGCATAGGTCTGTTGTTTGAACAGGGCGGCGTTTTCGGGCATTTCCTTAGGGTGGAAATAGGCCGGGAAACGCCAGTCGAGCGGAGAATAATAGAGCCCGACGCGCAGGCCCTGATGACGCACCGCTTTCACATAGGGCGCGATCAGGTCGCGGTGGGCCGCCGCGTGCATGGAATCATAATGACCGTAACTTGCCGGACTGTCCCACAGCGCGAAACCGTCATGGTGTCGCGCCGTCATGACCATGTAGCGGGCGCCGCCGGTTTTTGCCAGGCGGGCCCAGCTATCCGGATCATAGTGGCGCGGGTTGAATTCCTGTGCGAGTTTCGCGTAATCTTCCGGCGCGACCTTCTCGTTGAACATGTACCATTCGCCGCGACCGGGAATGGCATAGAGCCCCCAATGAACAAAGACGCCGAACTTGGCATCGCGCCACCAGGCCATCTTGCGCTCCGGAAGCAATAGGTCGGGCGCAAGGGTCGGGTCGGCATTAGCCGTTTTTTGCGCGGACCGCTGCTCGTCGGTTACGGTCTGGGCCATAAGCGCGGATGCAGTGAAGGGCATGGCCAGCGCCCCGGTGATCAGGCTGCGGCGGTCAAACATGGGCATCTCCGGAAGTTATAGGCTCAGTTTCAGCACGCTGCCATGGCGTGTCGGCAGGTTTGCCGGCATGGCCACTACAAGAGCTTCGTCAGTTTGCTGGAAGGACACGGGCTTCGTCTGTCCGAGGAGTTGCACCTTGCGGACCGGCCGGTTGAGATGCCCTGACTTATGGCCGAGCGCGGCAATCTGGCATGTCGTGCCCGGATCGCCGAGCGTAATGGCATAAAGCGTTTCGCCCTTTGTCGTGAAACGGATATCCTGGCCGGTATAGGTGTTGTTTTCCATGAAGGCGCCATCCGTCGTCTGGGTCGGGCCTTCGCCGTAGATTTTCCACGGGCGTGAGCCATGGATCGCTTCGCTGTTGACCGACATCCAAGCTGCGAGTTCATCGAGCAGGCTTTGCGATTCAGGCGGCAGGCTGCCATCGGGATAAAGAACGATGTTGAGCAGCAGATTGCCGTTCTTGCTGACGATGTCGGCCAGCATATGGATGACGTCAGGCGCCGTCTTGTAGGTATAGTTGTCGCTGTAGAACCAGTCGCCGTTCGAGGTGTCCGTTTGCCAGGGCAGGGGATTGATGCCCTTGAGAACGCCACGTTCCACGTCCTGGACGCACATCTTACTGCTGTATTCGCCCGAACCGAAGGCCTTGCAGTTATATACCGCCTGTGTCCGCCCGGTCTTGTCTGTGGCGTTGTTATAGAAGTGCGACAGGAGGGATCGCCCGACAATGCCGAAGGGCAGACCGCCGTCCGAATAGAGCAGATCAGGCTGATAATTGTCGACCAGATCGCGTATGCGGTCGAACCATATCTGGTGATAGGCCGGGTCGCGCGTGTACCAGGTTTCGGTGCTGCGATAAGGCTCATCCTTATTGTCGTGATAAAGGTCGGCGAATCGCGGATCGGCGCCGTCATAATTGACACCCAGCTTCGGCCACATCTGATCGTAGAGATGGCTGGGATAGAACCAGTTGTGGCTGGCGCCCAGATGCTCGGAGACGCCGAAACGCAAACCGCGTTTTTTTGCCGCCGCCTTCCAGGCACCGACGATATCGCGTTTCGGACCCATGGCGGCGGCGTTCCAGCGGTGGGTCTTCGAGTTCCACAGGTCGAAATTGTCGTGGTGTACACCCATGCTGACGAAGTATTTGGCGCCGGCCGCCACGTATTTGTCCATCAGGGCTTCAGGATCGAATTTCTCCGCCTTCCAAAGGGGGATGATGTCCTTGTAGCCGACCTCAGATGGATGCCCGTAGGTCTTGAGATGGTGTTCGTAGTGCGGATGCCCTGGAATGTACATCTGGCGGGCGTACCAGTCGCCGGCGCGCGGCACGGCCTGAGGCCCCCAATGGGCCCAGATGCCGAACTTGGCGTCGCGGAACCACTCCGGCGCGTGATATTGCTCCAGTGAGGCCATGTCCGGCGCGAACGGCCCGGAAGCGATCGGCAACTTGTACTCAGCGGGCTTTTCGGCGGGTTTGCAGTCGCCATCAGCGCCGGATTTTGCGGTTTCCTGGCCAAATGCCAGGGGAGCGCTTGCCAGGCCGACTGTCGCCAGGAGGGGGGCGCCCAGAAAGCTGCGTTTGCTTATCTTATTCATATTCCTGCCTGCATGATGAATGGCCGGCCGTTATCTTCCTTAGCCGTAGATCTTTGGCTTTATGTAACGCGAAGACGTAATTGCATCAATAAAAATAAAGTTCATTAGGAAATTTATGCGTCCGGTTCCAACTGGCGAATCTTCAGTTGCAGCGGATGGAACAGGGGACTTGAAGCATCGCTCATCGGGCAAGGTAATTTTTCTCTGTTTATGATCGATGTCAGCGGTCGGGAAGTTCCATCTTAATTTTAAAAGCAAGTGGCAACTGGATAGTGTTGCGTGGCAAAATATGACTTAGCTATTTTATAGGCGATGTGCGGAGGCGGTCCTTCTTTTTGCATATTTTGCACATAAATATGAATAAAATAAATTAGTTATATGGGGTGCGGTCATCGGCATCGCCCTGGTTTTCGGCGCTTAAATGTGTTTCATGGGCAAAAAATAAAATTATATTTGATGAAATTGGCGGACAGGTGTATTGTCGTACAATAAGCTTAGCGCCTGGAGTCCTGTCAGGTTGCTGCGGCGCGTTTCGAGCAAGCTTGTTAACAAGGCGCAAATCGTCCCAACCGATTGCGCTTCCTCCCCGACTCCCTCGCTCCGCAGCGCGAGGGGCTTTTTTCCGAAATTTATGAAGACGGCGCCTTGTGTCAAAGGCGCAACAATCATGACGTTTCTTATATAAAATGAAATTTTATTCTTGAATCAAAAATGCCGCGGCTATTATCCTACAAATGGCGGCGCGGCTGCCACGAAGAATAAGAAGCGGCGACGGCGTCAGTTTCGGATCAGAGGGAAGAAAATGAAAAAGCTCACGAGTAGGATTTTATTGGGCGCAAGCGTGTCGGCCATTGTTCTGGCGGCCACGGGCGTGTCCGCGATGGCGCAGGAGGCTGCGGCAGGAAATGATAGCGCGCCTGAAGCCAAGGCGGCCACGGACGATACGCTTGTTATTGTTACGGCGCGTCGGAAAGCCTTGCAGTCGGCGATCCAGATCAAGAAGAATTCGGACACGATCGTCGACTCGGTCGTCGCCGATGAGGCTGGCAAGCTGCCTGACAATTCGATCACCGAAGTGCTTCAACGCGTGTCGGGCGTGTCGATATCCCGATTCACCGGGTCTAACGGAGGCAGCACTGCGTTCCAGATCGAGGGTACGGGCGTCACCGTGCGCGGTCTTCCCTTCAATTCGAGTATGCTTAACGGCCAGCAGCTATTTAGCGCTAATGGCGCGAGCGCCATCAGCTGGAACGAGGTCACGCCCGAATTGATGGCCGGTGTCGATGTCTACAAGGCGTCACGTGCTGACCTCATTGAAGGCGGTGCGTCCTTGATTAATCTTCGCACCCATCTGCCCTTCGATTTCAAGGAGACCCAGCGCCAGCTCACCGTCGGTGCAAGTTACGGCAGCCAGGTAAACAAGGGTTCGCCCCGTGTTTCCGCCATGTTCTCCAAGCGTTTCGACACCAAATTCGGTGAAGTGGGCGTGTTGTGGGATGTGGCCTACAGCGCTCTGCACCAGCAGAGCAGCGATTTGCAGGTCGGTGCCATGTTCGGCGAATATGCGCCGACTTCCACGCGTGACGATCATCTGGCTTTTGTTCCCAGTTCGTTCAACTGGAGTACCAGTACGAGTAAGCGCGAACGGTACGGCGCCTATCAGGCCGTTCAGTGGAAGCCGAATGACAACCTGACGCTGACCAACACGGTGTTCTACACGCAGTACAACGACGATAGTTGGGGCAACAGCGGTGGCGTAGGGTCTTCCCCCTCGGCGGCATCTGCCGTTATGCCCAAGGTCGGCGCCCCGGTTGAGTATGACGCCAATGGCGCTTTGCGCGCGGGTAGCCTCACTGTAGGGTCCACCGGCAATTCGGTGGATTGGTCGAATACGACCGCGAGCGACAGTTTTAAGGCGGCGAACGGCTGGTTCCCCTCCTATTATATGATGGATTGCGGCGGCGTCTTTGGCAGTCCCGCGTCGTCGCTTCAGTGGGACTGGTCGGCCAATAGTGGTATTGATCCGAACAATCCCCCTGCGGATTGGGATGGTAAGCGTCTGGTGCAGTGTGGCCCAGCGGGTACGTTTAATCCGAGCGGCGGGGCATCGGCCACGCACGGCAAAAGTTCCACGCTCGATATTTCGCAGAGCTTCATGTGGAAGCCCACCGACCGTCTGGCGGTTCGTGGTGGTGTGCAATATGTCAGTTCCAGCTCGACCGGGGAACAGTTTTTTGTTGGCCTTGCTCAGACCAGCCAGTTAGTGACGTCAATGGACGTCGACCTGACGGGGTCTCTGCCAGTGTTGTCTGGTCTTTCCACTGCTGGCATGCTCGATAAAAGCAGCGCGTATCTCAGCAATTTCGGCTATCACAGACCCGATAACAAGGGGGAGATGGTCGCTGCCCACATCGATGTTGAATACCAGGTCAGCGATGATGGATTCCTGCGCAGCATCAGTTTCGGCGGGCGTTCCGCCACCCGTGACGAGAACGACGACTTTGTAGGGACCTATTGGGCGCCTCTGAGTCAGTCCTGGCTCGGGAATCCGTGGGGATCGCATCCGGGAGACCCGACTTATGGCGCGGGGAATATACTATATCTGACGAATACGAATGTCCCGTCGTCAGATTATGAAATCAGCACCTTCAAGAATTTCTTCGGTGGTGAAGCGGCTGTTCCAGCCCAGCTTCTCGTCCCCAGCCAATCGCTCATGCAGAGTTATGACTGGTATCATTTGCTCTCGACGTATAACGGGCAGATCGCTAACGGGACAGCGGATGACTATTGGACGAAGTATATTGATCAGGGGCTGAACAAGACCAATAGCCACATCGCCACGAATGCGGTCTATATCCAGGCTAAGTTTGCGCACGATGGTTTCGGTTTCATTCCGGCGTTCTCGGGTAATATCGGCATTCGTTCGTTCAGCGAAACCCTGCATGCGAGCGGTCTGCTGCAAACGCCGAATGCCGCGAACCTTGCTCTGACCTTGCAGGACAGCCTGGATTACTACAACGCGCAGCAGGCGCTGGCAGCGGATCCGAATTCATCGCCGGTCTTTCCGACGCTGTATTCGTTTGTTCCTGGGTATAGCATGCAGACCCGCGACTACAGCTACCATCGTATTCTGCCTTCGTTCAACATCAAGTTCGACGTAACCAATAAGTTCATCATTCGCGCTGCGGCATCGAGGGCGTCTGCCCCGCCGAACCTCAATGATATCCGCGCGGGCGGTTCGATTTCCGCCAGATCAGTTTCTGCCGGAAATCCGCAGGCGCCTTCGATTCTCACAGGTGTTTCCGTTAACGGTGGGGGCGCAAATCTGAAGCCGACCATGATCAACAGCCAGGATCTGACGTTCGAATACTATCCGTCGTCGTCCAGTTTCCTGTACTTCGATCTGTTCGCCAAGCAGGTTGAGGATCACCCGGTGTTCTATTCGTTCATCGCCAACAATCTGCCGATCCCGGCTTTGGCCTACGCCAATGGTGACACCCCTCCGGTCAACGCAGGGGACCCGGATCCGGGGACGCCGACTACACTGGATCTTCCCTGGCTCTATCTGCAGAACAAGACGTCGGAGCAGAAGGCCTACATCAAAGGCTTTGAACTCGGTGGGCGTAAGTTCTTCGATAAACTCCCCGGTTTGCTTCGCGGGTTTGGCCTTGATGGCAACGTGACCTACATCGACAGCCGAAACCCTGCCCAGCAGGCCAACAGCGTGTTGACCCCGCCTCCCGCCGGCGGGGCCCTGCCGGGCCTCAACCCGGACGGCACTGTGCCTCTGACCTACTCCAAACTTCCCTACGCCGGGTTGTCGAAGTGGGCCTACAACATCCAGTTGCTGTACAGCCGTGACAAGGTCAATTTCCGTCTGGCGTACAACTGGCGCGACAAGGCGTTGCTGTCGACCAACGTCAATCCGCTGTCCTATGCGACAAGCGGTGGCAACCCCTACACGCTCAACACCAGCCCGACCAACTTTGACAGCGCCCATTCCTATCCAGTGTACAACATGGTTCCTGCCTACATGGCTGCGGCCGGTTACCTGGATATGGGCTTTGACTACCGTGTGAACGACGAGATTTCCGTTTCCTTCAACGCGAACAACCTCACCAACACGAAGTCGAGAACGCTTCAGGAGCCAGTGCCTGGTGTGTTCGAGCCGTACGACTATAACGTCAGTGATCAGCGCTACGAGGTCACTATTCGGGCACGTTACTAACGGGCTAAGGGGGGGGGCGCTTCATCGCGAAGCGCCCTTCCTTTTCAAATACGTCTTGCGGCCGGATCATTCCGGCCGCTTATTGCAGGTATGGGCACAGGCACAGGCGGCTTGCCCGACTCCAAACCGTAAAGGCCTGAAGCCCCCTCGTCGGACATGGCGTCGGGTGCGTTCACGGCGAGGTATGTTATGAATAGCGTACAGCAACAGGAAATCGTCATACTGGGTGGTGGCGCGGCGGGGTGGATCGCGGCCGCGCTGCTCGCCAAGAGGACGGATCGCAGTCAAATCCGCATCACTCTGGTCGAATCCGAGGAAATCGGCATCATCGGCGTCGGGGAGGCGACGGTACCGATTCTGACGCACTGCAACGCTTTGCTCGGTATCGACGAATATGACTTTATTCGCAGCACTCAGGGCACGTTCAAGCTGGGTATTGAATTTTGCGACTGGGGCGTTGCCGGAAATCGGCATTTCCACGCGTTCAGCGACTATGGTCACCACGTTGACAATCTATCGACCCACCACTACTGGCTGAGATTGCGGCAATCCGGCGATGAACGTCCGATCGATGACTACTCGTTCGCCTACGCGGTTGCGAAGAACAACAATTTTGCGCCTAGTGATCCGCAGAATTCGCGCTATCACCATGCCTATCACTTTGATGCCGCATTGTACGCCCGCTATCTGCGGGACGTGGCGACCGGGCTGGGCGTGCAGCGTATCGAAGGCAAGATGACGCACTTCGATCTGGATGGCGCCTCTGGCAATATTACCGCCATCCATCTTGCTGATGGCGTTAAGGTTCCCGGCGACCTGTTCCTGGATTGCACCGGTTTTGCGTCTGAATTGCTGGGAAAGGCGTTGGACACGCCGTTTGTTGACTGGTCGCGCTGGTTGCTTTGCAACAGCGCCATAGCAGCCCCATCGAAACGGACTGGCGCGCTTATGCCGTTTACGCGATCCACCGCCCATGCCGGGGGCTGGCGCTGGACCATTCCGCTACAACATCGCAATGGCAATGGCATGGTCTATAATTCGGATCTCTGGGGCGACGACGCGGCGCGCGACGCCTTGCTGGGAAATCTCGACGGCGAACCGCTGGCTGAACCACGGGTGTTCCGCTTTACATCCGGGCATCGCAAACTGTTCTGGAACCGCAATTGTATTGGGATTGGTTTCGCTTCCTGCTTTCTCGAACCACTGGAATCAACCGGACTGCAGTTGATCGTCACGGGGGTGTTGAAATTGCTTCGACTCTTCCCCCAGGGGACCATCAACCCCGTTTTACGCGAAGAATATAATCGGATAACCACCATCGAGCTTGAGCGCATACGCGACTTCATCATTGCGCACTATTACCTGTCACGCCGGCCCGAACCATTGTGGGCGGCGTCCCGCGACATCGAGATACCCGACAGCCTTCGGCACAAGCTTGAGATCTGGAACGCCAGCGGGCAAATCGCGCTCGGTGATCTCGAATCCTATATGGAGCCGAGTTGGCTCGCGATCCTGCTGGGCAATGGCGTCGTTCCAGAGCGCTACGCCGTAGCGGCTGATCTCTATCCGTTGGAGCAGATCCGCAAGGGTATGGAAATGCGCCGCGAAGAGATCACGCGTTCGGCGCAGGCGGTCTCTTCGCATCAGGATTTCATCGACCAGTACTGCAAGGCACCCTGAGCGGTGCCGTCTGTCCAGGTAGGGATGCAGAGTTCGGTCGGCTGTAGGCTATGCCGTTCGATTACAAGGGCATGAAAGAAGCCGTTTCAGTTCAGGAAATTTGAGGAGTATTCACCATGAGCCTGTCGCGCCGCGATCTTGTAAAATCTCCCTTCGCTCTGGCGGGCGCATCGGTAATCGGAATGGCGGCTACCGAAGTCCGGGCTCAAGCCCGCGCGGCTGCCCCACAGGACATTATCGAATTGTGGCCGCATGCGCCCGAAGGGGCACTCCATCCCGGCATGACTGAGGTCATCGAGCAGACCTCGACAAGTCCAGGTTATAGCAGCCGGCGCACGAACGGTATTAGCAGGCCGTACATGATCTCATTGCCGGCAGCCCAGCCCAACGGCTCAGCCATGCTTATCATTCCGGGGGGCAGCTTCCAGTGGAACTACTTCGAGCACGAGGGCTATAAGGTTGCCGACATTCTCAATCGTGCCGGCATCTCGTGTTTCGTGCTGATCTACCGTCTGGCCCAGGACGGCTGGAAAGAACCGGCCAAGGTCGGGCCGGCTGACGCCCAGCGCGCCATGCGCGTCATCCGCGCTCAAGCGACCCGCTTTCACCTTGACCCGGCCCGGGTTGGCGTTCTCGGGTTCAGTGCCGGCGGCTTCCTGACGACCACCCTTGCCACGCGACACTCGGCCGCCTTCTATTCGCCGGTTGACGCGACGGATCAACTCAGCGCGAGGCCGTTCCGGCGGCACCGATCTACCCTGTGCAAAGCGTCGATCCGACCTATGCCTATGGCGGCGTGGCGCCGTCGCTGTTCGGCGGCCCGCCGACGCCGGCGCAGATCCGCGAGTGGTCGCCAGACCTCAATGTTACGTCGGAGGCTGCGCCGACCTTCCTGGTCCACGCCGAGGATGACGGTGCTGTGCCCGTGGCCAATTCGGTGCGGCTACGTGACGCCATGGTCGCCGCCAGGATAACGGTCGAGACCCACCTGTTCGCCCATGGGGGGCACGGCTTTGGCGTGGGCGCTCAGCCAGGCAGTCCCGATGGTCTGTGGCTGCCGCTGTTCCTCAACTTCGCACGTCAGGAGAAGTTGTTTGCATAGTCGCAATTTAACGAGCGGCGCCGTCTTGAAAAGGTCTTGCGCGCCAGGGATGTGGTCGATGAAATACAAGGTTATCAATGCGATATTTGCCGCTGCCGTTGTGTTTGGCGGCATCACGACAGCGCATGCGCAGGAGGCATTTGGTTTGGCGCCGGTCTTTACCGATCACGCCGTCCTGCAGCGCGATAAGCCGGTAGCCGTCTGGGGCCAGGCGCCAGCAAATGACGCGGTCAACCTGACCTTGTCCGAAGGCAACCGCGTTGTGACCAGCATCAGCGGCAATGCTGACGCATCGGGCCGCTTTTCGCTTTCCCTGCCGCAACAGGCGGCGGGCGGTCCCTATGCACTGACGGTTTCGGATACGCACGGCCACACGCAAACCCTGAACGACATCATGGTCGGCGATGTCTGGTTGTGTTCGGGCCAGTCGAACATGGAATTTCCCCTCAAGGCGGCCAATAATGGTGAGGGCGAGGTGGGAGGCGCTGGAAATACGCAATTGCGTATTTTCGACGTTCCCAGAAATTCGCAGGCTTCGCCCGTCACCGGGTTCGTCAAAGGGGCGCAGTGGAAGGTGTCGTCACCCGCCTCCGTACCCAACACCTCGGCCGTATGCTACTTCATGGCGCGAGAACTCGCCGATAAGACACATGCGCCCCAGGGGGTGATTCATGCGTCGTGGGGAGGTACGGCGGCTGAACTATGGGTGAGCCGGGAAGGTCTGTCGGCCTTTGATGACATGCGCAAAGTTCTCAGTGTGCAGGATCTGTACCGGACTGATTCGCAGGCCGCTTTGTCTGACTGGGAGGCCCATTCCAAGGGCTGGTGGCGCGAACACGATCCGGACTATAATCAAGTCGGATTGTGGTCCGGCAAGGGATTTGATGATGCAGCCTGGCCGACCCTCGTGGCATCGGGTGTCTGGGAGAACAGCGGTGTCCCGGCATTGAGGGCGTTCGACGGTGTTGTCTGGTATCGCCAGACGGTCACGCTGACAGCGGATCAGGCGGCCCACGCCGTATCGCTCGATCTGGGACCGGTCGATGATTCCGATACCACCTGGGTAAACGGCGTTTTGGTCGGAACGACTGACGGTTGGACCTTGCCGCGCCATTACACCCTGCCAAAAGGTGTGCTGAAGGCGGGGAAAAAATGTCATTGCTGTGCGCGTGCTGGATTCGGGCGGTGGCGGCGGCCTTTACGGCGCGCCGGCTGAACGGACGCTGACGCTGGATAGCGGGGCGCTCGTTGCCCTGCCGGCAGAGTGGCGCTATCATATCGGCGCCGATATCAAGGCCTTGGGAACGCCGCCCACCGCTCCCTGGTCCGAGGCCGCGGCGCCTGCCGTGCTCTACAACGGCATGATTGCGCCCGTAGCTCCGTATAGCCTGAGGGGTATTGCCTGGTATCAGGGGGAATCGAATGCCGGCAACCCAGCTCTTTACGCCAAACTCCTGCCGGCCCTGGTGAAAGACTGGCGCGAGCATTTCGAGGCGCCCGACCTGCCGTTCCTGGTGGTGCAGTTGAGCGCGTTCGGCACGCCTCAGGATGTGCCGGCCCCCTCTGGCTGGGGCGAAATCCGTGATATCCAGCGCCAGTTGGAGCAGAATGACCCTCATGTCGGGATGGCGGTCAGCTACGATGTCGGCGACCGTTTCGATATTCACCCGACGCAAAAACGCCAGGTCGGGCTGAGACTGGCTCTGGCTGCGCGCAAGGTCGCCTATGGTGAAGCCCTGAAGCTGGGGCCGCGGCCTGAGCGTGTGTCTCGGCGCGGCAATGATCTGGTTGTCGATTTTCAGGATGTCAACGGAGCGCTGCGTGCCTATGGTGGCAAGGACGTGCTGGGCTTCGAGGTGTGCGCGGCGACTTGCCACTTCGCCAGCGCCCATATCGAAGGCAACACGGTCGTTCTGCCGGGAGAAGCCATTGCCAATGCCCGGTCGGTGCGCTTCGGATGGGCTGACGTGCCTTATCTCAATCTCTATGACGGGGCGGACCTGCCGGCATCCCCCTTCGCCATGGACATACACTGACAGGCAGGTTCATCCTGGATTCCGAGGTCACTATGAAAAAATGTAAGCCTATCCTCTCCGCCATCTTCGCGCTCGCCATCCTGCCAGGGCTGGCGCAGGCGGGTGCCGCCGGAGGTTTTCACTGGGCTTCCAGTCCGCCGCTGATCATGCCGCCGAAAGGCGAGGGAATAACCTATTACGGCGTCAAAGACCCGTCGGTCGTCTTTTACGACGGCCAGTACCATGTGTTCATGACCACCGCCGGGACGAACGGGTGGGGGCTGGCCTATACCCACTTCTCCGACTGGTCGCAGGCGAAAGCCTCGCCGATCGTGCCGCTCGATAAGTCGCCGATGGGGCCGGGTTATCGTGCGGCGCCGCAGGTCTTTTACTTCGCACCTCGAAAGCTCTGGTACATGGTCTATCAGGGCGGCGACCCGATGTACTCCACAAGTTCGGACATCAGCGATCCCCTTTCGTGGAGCGCGCCCACGCCCTTCTTTGACACCGTTCCGGATGTGGTCAGGCAACCGAACGGCGAGGCCGGTTGGCTGGACTTCTGGGTCATTTGCGACGACGTGAAGTGCTATCTTTTCTTCACCAATGATAATGGCAGTTTCTTCCGCGCCGAAACAACGCTCGATGCTTTCCCGGCCGGCTTCCATAACACAACCCGCGTAATGACCGGGCAACGGGACGATGTGTTTGAAGCCAGCAATACCTACAGGGTTCTGGGTACGAAAAGCTACATCACGCTGGTCGAGGCCATTGGCCCCAAAGGGCGGTATTTCCGGGTATGGAAAAGCGACCGTCTGGATGGCGAATGGACGCCAATGGGCGATTCCATGAATGTTTTCGCTGGAACGGGCAATGTTCGCTTTGACGGCAAAACCTGGTCGCAGGGCGTCTCGCATGGCGAAATGATCCGTTCAGGTTTCGATCAGACCTTGTCGATCGATCCGTGCCGTCCGCTTCAATTTCTTTATCAGGGACTTGACCCGGACAGCCAGGAGCCGGACTATCTCAAGCTGCCTTACCGGCTGGGCCTGATTACCGCTACCGGAGCTGACCCGGTCAGTGACATGTGTCCCCTCCAGGATACGGTAAATCCGTATCGGCTGAAACAGTAGGCAAGCCGGTAAAAAACAGGCACAAATTGAATTTTTGGGAAGAGACGTGATGCGATTTGGAAATGGGCTTGCCACGGGGCTGGCGATAGTGTGGTTGTTTGCGGGCGTCGCCAATGCCGCGCCGGACAGGTTGGCGCCGACTGGTCACTGGACCGCGGTTGCCACCGGGCAGGCATCCACGCCGCCCATGGGCTGGAATTCGTGGAACGCGTTCCATACGGATGTCACCGAACAAAAGGTTCTGGATTCGGCCAAGGCCATTGTCGACAGCGGACTGGCGGCTAAGGGCTACCGGTACATCAATCTTGATGACGGCTGGTGGCTGAAGCGCCGGGCTTCGGACGGCCGCATGATCGTGCGCACCGCGATCTTCCCCTCTGCCGCCGTGGGTGGCGCCGAAGAGACAAGCTTCAAGCCGTTTACCGACCGCATTCACGCCATGGGACTAAAGGCCGGGATCTATTCCGATATCGGCGCCAACAACTGCTCGCAGGCTTTTGGCGGCCCCGATACGCCGAACTTGCCGGAGGGCACGGTCGCCGAACGCGAGGTCGGCCTGTACGGTCACATCGATCAGGACATCAAGCTCTATTTCGGTGACTGGGCCTTCGACTATATCAAGGTCGATGCCTGCGGCATTCGTGCGTTTGGCCCGGAGAGTGCGAAGGTCAAATCCGGCCTGTACCGGGCGCTCGATCCGTTGATCGATATCAAGGAAATCCGCCGTACCGACATTCCGGCCGTGCGCGCGCTTTACCAGCAGGTCGCGGACGCGCTTCACCACACCAATCCGGATAATGACTACATTTTTTCGATCTGCGCCTGGGGCTCGGCCGATGTGCGCGCCTGGGCCAAGGATGTCGGCAACCTGTCGCGCACCAGCGACGACATCACACCGAGCTGGACGCGTATGCTGGCCAATTTCGACAGCGCCGTCGGGCGGTCGCTCTATGCCCATCCCGGTTCGTGGAACGATCCGGACATGCTGTTTATCGGTCATGGCGATTTCGACGAACATCATCTGACCGAGGCCAGATCGCATTTCGCCCTGTGGTCCATGCTGTCGGCACCGCTTCTGATCGGTTATGACCTGCGGCAAGCGCCGCAGCCGCTCATGGATATCCTGGGCAACAGCGACATCATCGCCGTCGATCAGGACCCCGCGGGCAACCAGGCCGTCTTGGCCTATGACACCGACGACATCCAGATACTGGTCAAGACGCTTGCCAACGGCCACAAGGCGGTGGCCATATTCAACCGCGGACTGGCGCCGGCCGAGGTCACGCTCACGGCACGCCACCTGAAATTTGACGGTAAGGCGCCGGTTACGCTCAGGGATCTGTGGGACGGTCAGGCCCTGCCGGCCTTCAGCGGCGAAACCCGTATGCACCTCGATCCGCGCCAGACGCTGATCTTTGATGCCACCGGCACCCGCAGCCTGTCTGACGGGCTTTATCTGTCGGAAATGACCGGGCGTGTAAATCCGGCTGTCGATGGCGTGGTCACGCCGCAACCCGATCCGACGATACACCGCATGATCACGCCCTGGGGCGGGACGACCGATACAGGTGAGCCACCGGCCTATACCGGTTGGGGTGGCGCCCAGGCCGACGCCACGCCTTACCGGCAAATGCTGCGTATCAATGGCACGGCTTTTGAGACCGGTCTCGGTGTGCTGTCTAACTCCCGTCTGGAGGTCAAGGCCGACGGTCAGTTCCGTCATTTTGCCGCCGAGGTCGGGGTCGATGATTCGACGTCTGATGCTGATGACGACGTGACCTTCTCGGTCTACGGGGATGGCAAGTTGCTGGCGACCTCGAAGGCCATGCGCTTTGGCCAGCCGGCCCATGCCCTGACGGCGGATGTGACCGGCGTTCGGATCGTCGAACTGGTGGCGCGCGGCAAGGCCGGAAAGAACAAGACGCCGACCGTGGTCACCTGGGGCAATGCCGCCCTGTTGAATAAATAAAAGACGGGCCTTCAGGCCGACGGCGAAAAAGGGAAGAAACACATGCGACTCAAAACATTAGGCTTGGCCGTCTCAGCTTTGGCGCTTGTTGCCTCCGCTGGTCTGGCGGAAACGCCGACCGGTCTCGATGGCCGCGGCCATATGGTGGAGGTCGCAAATGTGAATGCCGCCGGTTTTGACCTGGTCCGACTGAAGAATGGCGTACAGTTCCGAGTCGGCGGCATGACCAAGAGCGTCATCTTCTATTCGCCGACCACTGTGCGCGTGAACACCAACCTAGGTGAAAACTACTGGACGCAGCCGAGCATTGTCGTCACCGACACGCCGGACGACATCGATTTCAAGATCAGCCGGTCCGGCGGCACGGCGTCGATACGTGCTGACCGGCTGCAAATCGATATTGATACCGCCACGGGCGCCCTGACGTTCAAAGGGCCGGATGGTCACATATTCACGCGCGAGGACGCCGCTCATCCGCAAATGGTCGAGAAGAAGGCCATCTCTAACGCGCCGACCTATGAGGTCAGCAACAGTTTCACCCTCAAGCCGGATGAGGGCATCTACGGTTTCGGTTTCGTCGATCAGGGCAATCTGAACCGGCGCAACCAGGATTTGCTGCTGGTCCAGACCAATGTCGGGATCGTCATTCCGGTCATGGTCTCCAGCGAAAAAATATGGCATTCTGTGGGACACCTATTCCCAGATGCGGTTCAAGGATGACGCCGGGAAGGCTACGCTGTGGGCGGAAAGCGCGCCGGGCGGCGTCGATTATTACTTCATGGCCGGCAATTCGCTGGATGAGGTGGTGGCTGATTATCGCGGCCTGACGGGGGATGCCCCGATGTTTCCGAAACAGGCGTTCGGCCTTTTCATGAGCAAGGAGCGCTACCCGGATCAGAAGCGGCTTGTCGAAGTCGCCAACACCTTCCGCAAAGAACAGTTCCCGCTCGATTATATCGTTCAGGACTGGCAATACTGGGGCAGCGACACCGACGGCACCTGGAGCGGCATGATCTGGAACCCGGAGCGCTACCCCGACCCGGAGGGCATGACCCGTGAGATACATGACCTGCACATGAAGCTGATGGTGTCGATCTGGCCGTCGATCGGCAACGATACCGACCTTGCCCATGAACTCGACGCGCACAATCTGCGCTTTACGCCGCTGCACTGGATTTCAAAGAAGGCGAGGGTCTACGACGCCTATAGTCCGCTCGGCCGGCAGATATATTTCAAATATATCAAGAAGGGACTGCTGGATAAGGGCGTGGACGCTTTGTGGATGGACGGCACCGAGGTCGAAGTCGGCTCTGCCGCCTGGGATGCGCAGGAAAATATCCGCGACATCAAGGGACTGGGCGTGAACGCCATGGGTGATTTCACCCGCTATCTCAATCCCTATTCGCTGATGACGACCCAAGGAACCTATGACGGCGAACGCGCGACCAGCGATCAGCGCGTCTTTACCTTGACGCGCTCCGCCTGGGCCGGCGCCCAGCGCACGGCGGCGGCCTCGTGGTCGGGCGACATCTTCGCCAACTGGAAGACCTTCCGCGAGCAGATCAGCGGTGGCGTCAATGTGACCATTACCGGCAATCCTTACTGGACTCAGGACACGGGCGGTTTCTTTGTCAATGAATTCCCCGGCGGCGAGCGCAATCCGGCCTATCAGGAACTGTTCGCCCGTTGGTTCCAGTTTGCCGCCTTCAATCCAATCATGCGCGTCCACGGCACCAGCATCGAGCGCGAACCCTACATCTTCAAAGACCTGAACCCGGAGATGTACCAGTCGCTGCTGGATACTGTACATCTGCGTTACCGGCTGCTGCCTTATATCTACAGCGAAGCCTGGCAGGTCACCGCCAACCGCTCGACCCTTATGCGCGCCCTGCCGATGGACTTTCCGGACGACAAGGCGACGCATGACATCGACGACGCCTTCATGTTCGGGCCGTCTTTCCTGGTCCACCCGGTCACGCGGGCGATGTACCATGTGCAGGATCCACCGGCCGAGACGATTCCCGCCAGTGCGCTCCACACTGCCGATGGCAAGGCCGGACTGGCCGGGCAATATTTTGCCGGTGTCAATTTCGACACCCCGAAAGGCCAGGTCGTCGATGCGACCCTGGACGCCCGCTGGCCTGGACCGCCGTTGGCCGAAATTCCGGCCGGCCTGGAGAGCCTGAATAACTTCTCCGCCCGCTGGGAAGGCTTTGTCACCGCGCCGGAAGACGGCACATATGAAATCGGCCTGGAGGGCGACGACGGCTATCGTCTCTTCCTTGACGGCAAACTGGTCGTGGAAGACTGGTCCCAGGGCGCCAAACGCTACAAGGGGGCAAATGTCACCCTGCACAAGGGGCAGCAGGTCGCGGTAAAGATCGAGTATTTCCAGGGCGGCGGCGAGCGAAGCCTGCGCCTGGCGTGGCGTACGCCCTCCGAACTTCGCGCCCTGAAAGCAAACACGCCCGCGATCAATACCCGTGTCGAAACCTACCTGCCACAGGACGCCAACTGGTACGATTTCTGGACGAATGAAGCCCTCAGGGGCGGGCAGACCGTATCAACGGATGCGCCGCTCGATCGCTTCCCGCTGTATGTCCGGGCGGGGTCGATCGTGCCTATGGGGCCAGTCGTTCAGTACGCCACTGAAAACCCCGGAGCGCCCTATGAGCTGAGGATCTATCCGGGCGCCGATGCCAGCTTCACCCTTTATGAAGATGACAATGAAACCTACGCCTACGAGAAGGGCGCGCGGGCAACGGTTGATATCCATTGGGATGACAAAGCCAGGACACTGGTGTTCGGAAAACGTCAGGGCACTTTTCCGGGTCTGGTTCAGTCGCGCACCTTTAACGTCGTAATCGCCGCGCCAGGCAATGCCACCGGCATAAGCGAAGCCAGTCCGGTAAAAACCGTCAGCTATAATGGGGACAAGTTGACGCTTCAGTTTTCCGAATAGCGGGAGTGACTCTTGGCCGGCGCGCATAAAACTATATCCTAAAGACGCTTCGCTTCAGGCAATGCGCGGCTTGCTCCTGGACTGCGGGAAAAGGAATGCCGGTGGCCTGACGACCGGCATTCCTTCTCGTCAGCAGCCGGGACGGTCCGGCTGGCTGTTGACCTTATCTATTTGCCGGCTTGAGAGGCGGCGTAGCCGCGCAGGGACGTCATCAGGCTGGTCATGGTCGAGACAAAGGCATCTTTCGACACACTGCCTGTATTTTTCGGATCGAGAGCGGACCAGGTCTTGTCGAAACCATAGGCTTTGAAATTCACCGGCGGGCTGAGGGTCTGGAAAGCTGTCTGCAACTGCGGCCTGGTGATGGTGCCGCTATTCTGGGTGTCGATCTTGGCGAAGAGGTCGGACATGCGTTTGGCCGGCGGCATGGGCGCGCTGGCGCCGGTCATGGCCCAAGCTGACGATATACCGGCGGGACCGGAAACAGAAGACGTCATTACTATCCTTTTAGGTCTGAAATCAGGACTGGCCACGGCCGGTATCAACGGCGCTGATGTATGGACACCGCCCGCGTCGTAATGTCGTAAAGCGTTCGGTGGTTTTTTTCAAAGCCTCCGGCGGGGCCGGGACGAGCCACATTTTGACCCTTTTTCAAGGCCAAGCGATACAATTGCAATGTGTCTAATGGTTCGCCGGGCTCGATGACTTCGCCTTTACTCAGCGCCTATCTGGAAAAGCGGACCCTGCTGGTGCGTTATTTCACGGCGCGTACCCGTGACGCCGGCGTAGCGGAAGACATCGTGCAGGAACTCTATCTGAAGATCGCCGCCCAGCCGGATGATTACAGCGTCGATAATCCCTCCGCCTTCCTGTTTCGCGCCGCCAATAATATCTGGTTGAACCGCCTGCGCGGCGAAGGGCGCGATCGGCGCCGTAATGGCGAATGGCACGACACGGTGCGTCAATCGATCGGCGAAGATGTCATTGTCGATGAGCCCGATGCCGAGGTCCGCCTGGTGGCGCGTCAGCAACTGGCCCTGGTCATGAAGGGGGTCGAGGCCCTGCCTGAGCGGACGCGTGATATTTTTCGCCTGCACAGGTTTGAGGAGCTTAATCAGGCGCAGGTGGCGCAAAAGCTCGGCGTGTCGAAAAGCACGGTTGAAAAGCATCTGTGCGCAGCGCTGAAATCGCTTATGGCCCTGGCGCGCGCTGGCCCCGGCCCCTGAGGACGCCCCAAATTCGCCACGATGATGCAAATATTTCGCAGAAAATCGCCCAGGCCTGTACGATGATCCCCTCGCGGCGGTGTCGTTATGACAGGTACACACAAGACCGCAGCCGGAACCAGACTAAACCATGTCGAACGACGCTATCAGGACGCAGACGCTTCAGGACCAGGCCATTGCCTGGGTTGTGCGCGCGCACGCCTCCGATATGTCGGATGACGATATTATCGCTCTGAGCGAATGGCTGGAGGCCGACCCGGCACATCTGGCGGCCTATGACGCCGCCGAACGCGTCTGGATCGGTGAGGCGCCGGCGGCTGAAACGGCAACCGTAGTTGATCTGGCCTCAGCACGCGCCGGGAAAATCAAAAAGCCGGCCGCGCCGTCGCGCCGCCTGTGGCTGATCGCCGGCGGCATGGCTGCGGGGCTGGCGGCTCTGGCCCTGCTTCCCGGTCTGTGGAAGGCGCAGGCGCCGCTGATCTATGAGACGGCGACCGGCCAGACGCGCGAAGTCGCTCTTGATGACGGCACCAGACTGCATCTCAACAGCGCCACGCGTCTTGAGGTGCGTTATGCGCGCAAGCGCCGGGATATTGTGCTCGACAGGGGGAGGTCGCGCTTGATGTGGCCCATGATGCAGATCGGCCATTGAGCGTTCATGCGGGCGATGAGGTACTGCGCGATGTCGGCACGGTGTTCGATGTGCTGCGGCATGATGGCACGGTCACGGTGACCGTCAATAGCGGGGCGGTGGCAATGCTCCGGGCGGGGGAAACGTCAAAAGCCCTTGCATCCGAAAGGGTTTTGCACGCCGGCGATCAGGCTGTCATCGATGAGACAACAGGCCGGGCGCAGCGCTCAAAGATCATGGTGGGGCCGGGCTTCGACTGGCAGCGCGGACAGGCGGTTTACCGCAACCGCTCTTTGGCCTATGTGGTCAGTGACCTCAATCGCTATTTCGACAAACCGATTGAGGTTGACGGCGAAACAGGCAAACTGAACGTCACGGCTGTACTCACCCTCGATTCGGAGGCTTCGGTTGTTCGCCACCTGCAAGATTTCCTGCCGGTCGAGGCTGCCGAGAGCGACAAGGCGATTACCCTGCGCCGGAAGCCTTAGCCTTGTGAGCTTTGGCGCACTGATGCTGGCGGCGCCGGCTCTGGCCACGCAGACAGTCCCCATAGATATTCCCGCCGAGCCTCTGGCGCAGGCCGTGGCCGATCTGGCCCGCCAGACCGGCAGCAATATCGGCGGTGTCGATCCCGCCCGGTGCGCTGCGCCGCTGCGGGCCATCCGCGGTGCCATGACCGCACGGACCGCGCTCGACCGGCTGCTGCGCGGCAGCCATTGCCGGTTCGATCAGCCGGATGACAATACCTTCGTGCTGAAACTGCGTCCGCGCCCGGTTCTGCGCCTGCCGCGTCCCGAACCGACGCCGGCGGAAGTGCCCACCGAGGTTATGGTGACCGCGAACCGCCGGCTTCAGAACGCCGCCACGGCCGCCTCGGCGATCAGCGTCATCGGCGCCGATGCCCTGACGCGACGGGGCGGTGACTTGTCCGATGTCGCCGCACAGGCGGCCGGATTGACCCTGACCAATCTGGGGCCCGGCCGCAACAAGATCCTGCTGCGCGGCCTGTCGGACGGTGTGTTCACTGGCCGCACGCAGTCCAGTGTCGGGCTTTATCTCGATGATGCACCGATCACATATAATGCGCCCGATCCTGACCTGCTGCTCGTCGACATGGCGCGGATCGAGGTGCTGAAAGGGCCGCAAGGCGCGCTTTATGGCGAGGGCTCGATTTCCGGCGTGGTGCGTCTGGTGACGCGGACGCCCGATCTGAGCCGGTTTGGCGGCAGTTTCAGCGCCGGCGTCGGTTTGAGTGATCAGGCCGCCGCTTCCAGCCGCTGGGACAGCGTTCTCAACCTGCCCCTCATCAAAGATCGTCTCGGTGTCCGCGTCGTGGCCTACAGCGACGAGGCGGGCGGCTATATCCGCGATCTCTCGACCGGTCAAAGCCACATCAACAGCGTTCAGCGCTTTGGATCGCGGTTTTCGGCGCTTTGGCGCGTCAATGCCGATTGGTCCGTGTCCGCATCGCAGGCCACCCAGCATATCAATGCGAAGGACAGCCAGTACGTCTCCGGCAATCTCGGCACCTATGCGCGTGACCTGACCATACGCGAACCGCACGACAACGATTTCAGCCAGGCATCATTCGGCTTGCAGGGGCGCACCGGACTGGGCACATTGAAGCTGTCGCTCAATCATCTCCATCATCATCTCGACAGCCGCTTTGACGCCTCGCCGCTGGCGGGGCAATATGGCCTGCCGGCGACGACAGGACTGATCTATGACCAGGCCCAGGCAGTGGAACTGACGACGCGCGAACTGACCCTGGTGTCGCCGTCAAACCAGCGCCTGCGCTGGCTGGCAGGGGTATTTTCCGCCCAAAGTACCGAGCGCCTGACACCGCGTCTGACCGAACCGGGTACGCGCCGCCCGCTTTACAGTGAGCGGCGCCACGACCGTATTACCACCCTGGCGGCGTTTGGCGAGCTGAGTTACGACCTGACGCCGCACTGGACGGCGGTGATGGGCCTGCGCCAGACCGACACCCGGCATGATCTTGACAGCCGTATCGATACCGAAACCGTCAGCGGCGATCATGATGAACAGATAATCGATCACGCCTCAACGGTACGCCTGTCGCATCAGGTGACCCTGCGTTACCGGCCGAACGATACGGCGACCTATTATCTTCAGTCTGGCGAAGGCTATCGCGGCGGTGGCTTCAATACCACGCACCTCTACGGCACACCGGCCATCCCCGCGCGATATGCTGGCGATGAGCTGAATGCCTATGAGCTAGGTGCCAAGCTGCGGTTTCCAGCTGTGAACCTGCGGCTTGATATGGTGCTGTTCAAGGCCTATTGGCGCGATCTGCAAAGCGACCAGTTGCAGGCGGATGGCCTGCCGGTCACCGTCAATATCGGCAATGGCGTCAATACCGGCCTTGAGGTTGAAGCGACATGGACACCTATGCAGGCCCTGACGCTGAAGGCGGCTGGCCTCATCAACGAGCCGCGCCTGACCCGGCCAAATCCGGACTTCGTCACCAATGAGGATTCCGGACTGCCCTATATCGCCCGGCAGAGTGTCAACCTGTCGGCGGACTGGCAGCGGACACTTGGCGGGGCGGTGTGGCATACCGGCGCCGATCTGACTTGGCGCGGTCGCTCGCATCTGAATTTCGGGCCGCTGCAAAATATTGAAATGGGCGGCTATGCCGAACTGGGCCTTTATACCAGCCTGGAGGCGGACACGATGCGCTTAAACCTGCGACTGGAGAATGCGCTGGGCGCCGATGGCAACAGCTTCGCCTATGGCAATCCGTTCAGTCTGGGGCTGACGCCGCAACAGACACCGCCACGTCCGCGCACCCTGTGGATCAGCCTGTCGCGGGACTTCTGACAAAGCCTCCGTAATTCCATGACACCGCTACTGGCCTGACCTCGTAACGCGCACGTTTAAGTGATGTTGCTTTCCTGTCAACTCATTGAAATTTAAACGGTTGTTAAGGGTGCTGGCGCATCTTTCAACTGTGGCAAATCCATTTGCCGCAGGGCCTTGGCCCTTGTTTTCAGGGTAAAGAATTTACCGAAAGGATATCCAGATGACCTCTATTAGTGCGGTTGGCGCCTATAGCCCGACACCCGCGTCGCAACCCGTCGCGCGTGTCGATCCCGATCATGACGGCGACAATGACGCCGGCAAGTCGAAAGCCGCCGAAGCCGCCGAAACCTCGCGCGGCCCAGCCACCACCGTGACCTTGTCGCCACAGGCGAAGGCCATGATGGCAAGTCAGGGCTAAACGTAAAAGCAAGCGTTGCGTAACCGGTATCGAGGGCGGTCTGACCCCTCGATATGGGCGCCTTATCGGCCAGCCTGCACAGCCTTTATCACGGTGTCAGGCGTCAACAGTTGCGGCAGGATCACTGGCTGGGCCTGACCTGGACCGTAATAGACATACAGCGGCACGCCTGACCGGCCATTCTGCGTCAGATAGCGCGTGATTTCGGCATCGCGGTGCGTCCAGTCCCCCACCATATAGGCCACATTCTGCGCCTTCAGCACCGATTGTACGCGCGTGTCCGCCAGGGCGACGTGCTCATTGACCTTGCAGGTCAGGCACCAGGCCGCGGTCATGTCGACCAGAACCGGCTGCCCTTGCGCGCGCAGGACGTCGAGGCGGGCTTGCGAGAACGCGACCTCGCCCACAGTGGCGGCGGTGACCGGCGCGGCGGGCGTCTGCATGGCCGATCCGATGCCAAGGGCGAGGCCAATGATGACCGCTATGGCGCGCCACCCGTTCGGCAGTTTGCGGGCGATTGTCGCGGCGGCGACCAGCGCCATGCCGAGTGCCAGCAGGCCCAGTCCGGCCGAGCCGGCCTGTTGCCAGAAGACCCAGGCCATCCAGGCGGCGGCCAGGTACATGGGGATGGCCAGAATTTGGCGCAACCGATCCATCCACGGACCGGGGCGTGGCATGAGCCGCGCCAGTGACGGCATCCAGGTCAGGACGAAGGTCAGGGCCACGAAGGGCGCGGCAAAGCCCAGGCCCAGGGCCATGAAAATGGCGATTGACGCGAAACCGCCGCGCGCCAGCGCCACGCCGGTGGCCGTGGCCATGAAGGGCGCGCTGCACGGCGCGGCGACCATCACCGCCAGTACACCGGTCATGAAGGCGGCCAGATAGGGATGCCGGCCGATCGGCTGCGCGCGCGGCGGCGGCCTGTAATGAGCCGCCGATTTCAAACAGGCCGGAGAGATTGAGGCCGACCATCAACATCAGCAGGCTCAAGGCCGCGGTGACATAGGGTGACTGCAATTGAAAGCCCCAGCCGACCATGCCGCCGAGCGCCCGCGCCACATCGAGCAGGATCGAAAGGGAGACAAAGCTCAGGACGGCGCCGAGGCCATAGATCAGGGCTTCGCGCCGAGCCAGCCGGTGATCGTGGCCGGTGCGGGTCAGGGCCAGCAGTTTCATCGACAGGATGGGGAAGACGCACGGCATCAGGTTGAGCACAAGCCCGCCGAGGAAGGCCAGGAAGACCGCCAGGGCTATGCCGTCAGATCGCGGCGCGGCCGGTTTCGCAACGGGTGGTGCCGCCTCGTGCGCAAGGACGCGCACCGCTGCACCATCGGCAAAGCGCACGACCAGCGGCGCCAGGGCGGGCAGGTCGGTACCGCTGGCCATTGGCAGGCTGACACTGGAGCCCTGCGGGGCGGTTGTCAGGGTTTGCGGGGCCGCGGGCGGAATCAGATCAGCGATTTCGCTGAAGACGTAGGCGCCGTCCGGATGGGAAAACCGTGTGCGTTGGGCGGGATTGCCCGGCAGCGAAAAGCGGATGTTGAGGGTGCCGGCCTCTCGGCTATAGGTGGCTGGCGCTTGGAGATCGACCGGCAGGGCGGCAGGCGTGGCGACGGGCGCCATTTGGGCGGATACACTCAGCCGTCCGGTCAGATCGAAGCTGACGGGCTCGCAGCTATCGCGGCAGACCAGGGAGTCAATATGCAGGGTGTAGGGGAGGTGGCTGCCGATTTTCACATCCGGCGCCGCGCGCACATGCACATAGGCGGTGACCGGCTGGTCATAGCCATAGGTAACGACGCCGTCATAGGTCAGTTTTTGCGGCGTCGGCCACTGGGTGCGCACGAGGCTGACCTCAGGCGCGGCATTAAGGCTGATGTCGGTCGGCAGGCCCGTATCGCCGGGATTGATCCAGTAGGTATGCCAGGCTTTGTCAGGCGTCAGGGTCACGGCCAGCACGGTCTCGCCGCCGGGCGTGATAGCCGCCGGCGCGGCCTCCAGCGCGGCGGTCATGTGGCCGGAGCGCACGGCGGCCCATGACGGCGCCACAGACAGCAGGGCGGCCAGCGCCAAACTGACCAGGAGGTATTTTAAGCGGATCAACGAACGCACCACGAGGGTATGCCTTCCTGTTTGAGAAATGTTTCCGCCCGGCGGCCGTGCAGCATGGCCGGGGTCGAGATAAAGCCGGCTTCGATGCAGGTCGGGGCCGCCACGGTCACCGAACGCGGCGGATCCGTGACCGGCCCTGGCCGTGCGCGGATCGAGAATATGCGAATACCGGATGCCGTCCCTGAGCAGGAAGCGACGCGCATCGCCGCTGGTGGTCAGGGCGCCGTCAGTGATTTCCAGCCGGCCGGCCATTTCGCCCGGCCGGTCGGTGTCCTCGATGCCGACGCGCCAGCGCTGATCATCCCGGCGCGGACCGGTAACCCGCAGGTCGCCGCCGAAATTGACCAGACAGGCCCGGTCGGTGAAGGTGCGCAGGCGATTGATCGCGCAATCGACGGCATATTCCTTGCCGAAGCCGCCGAAGTCGATCTCTCGGCCTGCGCCGAGCGTAATCTCTCCGGCTTGCCAGCGCACCTTGCCCCAGCCGATCAGGGGGCGAAGGGAGGCGATATCGGCGCGCGAGGGCACATTGTCCGAACCGTCGAACCGCCAGATGCGCCTGAGCACGCCGGAGGTGATGTCGAAGCGTCCGCCGCTGAGCTGCCAGGCCCGATCGGCGAAATCGATCAGGGCGCGGGTTTCATCATCGACACTTACCGGCGCACCGACCGCGGCATTGATGCGGCCGATGACGCTGTCCGGGCGATAGCGGCTGTAAGTCGTCTCAATGCGCATGGCCTCGGCGGCGACCACCCGGCCAGCTTTTTCGGCCAGCCGGGGATCGTCGGTTTCGATACGCAGTTCGCAGGGCGAGTGCATGGCGGCAAAGCGATAGACAAAGCCGTCATCCAGTTGCTCCAGATCGGCTGTAGCCTCGGTCATCAGTAGAAGGCGAAGCTGTAGCCAAGGATCACGCTGGTCGCCTTGACGCCGGTGAACAGGTTTTCCTGCTTGAGGTCGCCAACCGCATAGGATGGATGGCTGGTGCCGGTCTGCTGATAGCTGGCCGCGCGCAGGTAAAGCTCGTCATTGCCACGCAGCCGCATCCCGAGTTTCAGACCAATCGTCGAGGCGTCGAAACTGGCCAGCCGACTGTCCGAGGAGGCATTTTCGGGAAGGGCCTGCCCATCGATCAGATAGTCGCGGAAGAAGTTGGCCTTGGTCTGGTGGTAATAGCGGTAACTCGGCTCCACATAAAGGAAGGAGGTCAGCGGGATACGCTCGGCCACTTCCAGGGTTTCGGCATTGATCCCCCAGCTATCATGATAGAGCCGGGCGGAGACATCGGCGACTGTGCCCCAGAGCGCCAGCTTGTTGCCGATATAGAGGCTCTGGCGCAGGCGTGAACCCGGACGGCTCTCATAAAGATATCTGACTGGCGCGCCACTTTCACCATTGACCACCGAGATTATGCGGTAGGGATCGGTCTGGTAGCCGGAGGTGTCGCCCAGCGAGTAGTTGACCTGCATCAGCCAGTAGCGGTTCATCACCTGGCTGACACCGGCGACCAGATCCACGACCGTTTTCTGCCGGTTCCCACCCTTCAGGGTGCCGCTCATCTGCGTCAAAGGTTCAGGGGTGCCGAAAAAGGGCTTGGAGGTGTCGGATTCAAAATTGAGGGCGACCGAGGCCGTGGTGTTCTTGTCGTTGAAGTCGCGGGCATACCCGACATTGGCCGACATCGAGCTGTAGTCGCGCTCGCTGGAATAGCTGCCGCCGATGCTCAGGCGATCGCCATTGTCGCGCGTGCCGGTATAGCCGAGATCGATGGCGTATCTCTGGTCCCGGAAGCCACTGTCCACCGGCAGGGTGTCGGCGGCGACTGTGTATTGTCGCGCCGTGACATCGGTGCCGGGAATGGTGACCAGCGTGCTGTTGCCCGAGGCGCTGGTGACCGTCGTTTTCTGCCCCTGGGTTTTTGACGGGGTAATGAAGGTTTGGTCATGGGTCCAGGGTGCGGCGCCATTGGGGGTGGCCCCGGTCAGGGTGTCGGCGGTCAGCTTGACATGCAGGACATCGCCGCTGTCGTCATTGAGCGTGAAGCTGGCGACGGGTTCCGTGGCCTTCACCCGCCCGCCGGCTTCCTGGTAGAACAGGATCGCCGTATCGACGCGCGTCAGGCCGGCGTCAGTAGAGGTATCGTCATTGATATTCTGGCTGGCCTGCTGGGCATGGACGCCCGCACCGGCAAACAGGCCCGCGGTCATCAGGCCGAGTGCAGCCGTCAGGCGGCCTTTGCGTTTCCTCAGTTGCATCCGCAGCCCCCGCCGTCAAAGGAGCGGCCGCCGGAAGCTCCTTCCTTGGAAAAATAGATATGATCATCGGTGCCGGCGATCAGCGGATGGGTGACGGGCTGCATGGAACGCCGAGCCATCAGGTCGCGGTCCCAGGATTTAGCACCCAGGGATGAGCAACCGCCCAGCAGCAGGCACGCGGCGGACGTGGCCAGTGCGGCCATGTGCAAAGCCTTAATTTTCATGGACAAGCTCCGCGACCTGATCGTTGTAATTGGCAGCCTGTTCCGGATGGAAACCCAGGTGGGTATAGCGGATACGGCCATCGCGCCCGATCAGCAGGCTGGTCGGCATGTCGTGGACCTTGTAGCGCTGCGCCAGGACGCCTTTGGCATCGTAGACGACGGTCAGGTCACTGCCGACGCGCTTCAGGAAGCTGTCGGCGCGATCGCGGCTGTGATCGACATTGACGGCGATGATCACCAGGCCGTCCGGTCCGTAGCGCGACTTGAGCTGTTCCATATAGGGGAAGGACTGCTCGCAGGGGTGGCACCATGAGGCCCAGAAGTCGAGATAGACGACCTTGCCCTTGTAGGCGGACAAATCGAGGGGCTCACCCGCCATGACCGGAGGGGCGCTGGCCAGCAGGGTGGCGCTGGCGAAGAGGGACAGGCCGGCGAGTAGGCGCGGCAACAGACGTTTAATGACCACAATAGGTTCTCCGTGGGGTGGATCATCCAAACGACACCGCCGCGCCGGACAGGTCGTACTTGCGCCGGAAAATTTTTTTTTGAGGATCGGGATTACGGCTGTTGTCTGTGGGCGGTGTCACTCAGGCGAAAGGGCATCTGACCGTCCATGCCCGAACCGCTGATGGAGGATCATGGTCGTGAACCGTCGCACTCTGTTCATCTCTGCTTTTTCCGCCGCGTTCCTGCCCGATATCGCCAGGGCGGGCACGCCTCTGACCTTCGTGCCGCAGCCGGGTCTGGTGGGTTCGGGCAGACTCAATATCCTGACGGTGCCTGTGCTGGATATATCGCTCTTTGCGCCGCAGTCACACTGGCGTCCTGACAGGCCCTATGCCTTGCAGGTCACCTTTCTGCGTGATCTGGAGGCGCGCAGAATGGCCGGTCACATCCGGGATGAGATGCAGCACATTGGGGCGGGCGATGCCGGGCGCCTGGAACTCTGGACGCGGGAACTGGAAGCGGTCCTGCCCGACATGCGGCGCGGAGACGTGCTGACCGGCGTGCGGGACCAGGGGGCGCGGTCCTCCTTTTTCACGGTGACAGATCTTTGGGGCATATCGCGGAAAATGGATTTTCAGAGGCTTTTTTTGGCATTTGCCTGGGGCCTCGGACATCTCAGCCGAAGTTGCGGCAGGCGGTACTTGGACTTGCCTCTGCAGAACACCAAGGAGCGTGATCAGGATGGAAGGTCCAGGGCGGCAATCGTCCGGCCGTGGATGATATAGGGTCGCAGGGGATCATCGGCGCCAAGTTCGGCAAAAACAGGATCGCGCATATCGAGCCCGCCGGTGAAGCTGCCGAAGGCCGGCATGATCAACAGGTTTTGATTTATGGCGAAACATTTGCCGGTCAGGCGATGGCCATGCAGTGAGATGCGCAGCTTGGGATGAAAATGGCCGATAATCTGCGGTTTCGGACTGACTGCCGGCGCGTGGCGGAAGGTCAGGCCATCCAGTTCGATGCCGTCAGTAAAACTGAGGCCGCTTTCGCTCAACAGGCCGATATCGTGATTGCCCTCCACCAGATGGCAGGTATCGACTGCACCGCAGATCTTCCTGAACTGCTGGCGGGCGGTGGCTTCCAGTCGTTCCCAGGCGTGGCGGTCGTGGAAACTGTCGCCCAGCATGACCAGGGATTGCGGGCGGTATTTTGAGACCAGAGCCTCCAGCCGGTTCAGGGTGTCCAGCGTGTCATAGGGCGCCAGCGGGGAGCCGAACTGTGCGAGAAACGTCGCCTTCTCCAGGTGCAGGTCGGAAACCACCAACATACGCTGCGCCGGCCAGTAAAGCCCCAGGGCGGCGTCGAGCACCAGTCGCTGGCCGGCGAAATCGACCTCAAGACTAGAGCGCATCTTCGACCTCGTGCATCAGGGTTTCGGCGGTCTCGGCCAGGCTTTGCTGGGCCAGCAACGCTTCCATACCGCCGCCGGGCAGGCGTTCGGTGCGGACATCGAGGATGACCGGCAAGGAGAGCGGCGAGGGGCGCGGCAGGTCGCGGAATTCGATATGACGCTGGAATTTCAGGATCATATCGGTCAGGCGGTCGAGGTCGAGCAGTTCGCGTTCGGCATCGGAGCGCGCCAGGGCCAGCAGGACGTGAGCCGGCTCATACTTTCGCAGCACATCATAGATCAGGTCGGTGGAAAAGGTGACCTGTTTCAGCGTCTTGCGGGCGGAATTATTGTTCTGCTCGACAATGCCGGCGATGGTCGCCACCCGGCGAAACGATCGCTTGAGCATGGGCGATTCTGCCAGCCATTCTTCCAGTTCATCGGCCAGGATATCCGGCAACAGCAGGTCATAGACCGTATCCTCGGTCACCGGCTGGAGGCTGTTGATCGCCAGGCCATAGTCGGTGACGGTGAAGCTCAGAGGATGGAGGCCGGTGCGCTCCATGCGGCGGCTGACCAGCATACCCAGGGTCTGGTTGGCGCGGCGCCCTTCGAAGGTATAGAAGATGACGCAGTTGAGCTTGCCGCGCGGAAAGCTTTCGACCAGCAGGCTTTTACGGTCGGGCAAAACCGAAAAACGCGCTTGCAGGTGCAGCCAGTTGCGCACCACTTTCGGCAGTTTTTCAAAGCCTTTTTCGTTCTGCAAAAAGGCGCGCACGCCTTCGGCCAGGAAAGTCGAGAGCGGCATCTGGCCGCCGGCATAGGTCGGTATCATCGGTTCCCTGGCGGCCGAAGCGCGCGCTTCGAGCGTCATGTCATGGATGCGCTCGAAGGCCAGGATCTCGCCGGCGAAATAGAAGGTATCGCCTGGCCGCAGGGATTGCCCGAAGGACTCCTCGATCTCGCCGAGATACTTGCCGCCGCGACCATGGCGGCGTTTGACCTTCAGCTTGCCGGCCTCGATGATGACGCCGATATTCTGGCGATGGCGCTGGATGACCGCTTTATTCGCAGGGATCCAGGTGCCATCGTCCTGTTTGATCAGCCGTTGCCAGCGATCGTAATTACGCAGTACATAGCCGCCATCGATGACGAACTGGAACAATTCCTCGAACTGCGCGTAGGTCAGTTGACGATAGGACCAGGACTGGATGACCAGTTGGTGCAACTGATGCGGCGTTACCGGCGCGGAACAGGCGGCATTGAGGATGAACTGGATGGCGACGTCCTGCGAGCCGGGCAGGGGATGGTCACCATCGAGATGCCGCGCCTTGATAGCCAGCATGGCGGCCTCGCATTCCAGTACCTCGAAACGATTGGCCGGCACCAGAAACGCCTTCGAGGGCACATTGACCTGGTGGTTGGATCGGCCAATGCGTTGCAGCAGGCGCGAGACGCCCTTGGGCGCGCCCACCTGGATGACGACATCGACATCGCCCCAATCGATGCCGAGTTCGATGGCGGAGGTAGCGACCAGACCGCGCAGTTTGCCTTCGGCCATCATCTTCATGGTTTTGGCGCGCAGCTCACGGGTCAGCGAGGCATGGAAGATGGCGATCGGCAGCGCCTGGTCATTGACATCCCACAGGAACTGGAACAGCAGTTCGGCCTGAAACCGCGTATTAACAAAGACGATGGTCGAGCCGGCCTTTTCGATCTCGGCCATGATCTCGCTGACGGCATATTGCGCCACGAAACCAGTGAACGGGACCGGCTCTTTCGTCTTCAGGATGGAAACCTGCGGCGGTTTGCCGGTGGATGGGCTGTTGAAATGATCGACCGGCTGGCCGGTCTTGCCCAGCCACAGGCAGAACAGGTCCGGTTCGGCCACGGTGGCCGAAAGTCCGATGCGGCGGAAACCCGGCCGGTAGGCTTCAATCTGCGCCAGGGCGAGGGTGATCAGGTCGCCGCGTTTGCTGGCCGCCACCTGGTGGATTTCGTCGATCACCACGGCATCGATGGCGCCGAACATATCGCGCGCTTCCGGATAGCTGAGCAGCAGCATCAGAGATTCCGGCGTGGTCATCAGAATGTTGGGTGGTTTGGTACGCTGGCGCTTGCGGCGATGGGCCGAGGTATCACCTGTCCGGCTTTCGACCCGCACCGGCAGATCCAAAGCCCCAATGATCGCCGTAACATTGCGTTCGATATCGTAATTTAATGCCTTGAGCGGCGATATATAAAGCGTGTGAAGGCCTTTCGGCTGGGTTTCGCTGATGTCAATCAGCGATCCCAGGAAACCGGCCAGGGTCTTGCCGGTGCCTGTGGGCGCGGTCAAAAGGGTCGACTGGCCTTTCTGGTAGCGGTCAACCATCTCGCGCTGGTGCGGCAATATGGTCCAGCCCTGCTGGTCGAACCACTGCCGGAACCGGGTCGGAATCTTCACCATGCTGAGACTGTATCGTGGCCGGAAATAAAGACGAAAGGTGGAAATGCACCCCAGGGACTGGATAGAGGTGAGGCCGCAGGGCGTCTATTGCAAGGCCGGCGATTTCTATATCGACCCGATGGCGCCGGTAAACCGCGCAGTAGTGACCCACGGCCATGCCGACCACGCGCGCGCGGGTCACGGCCATGTCTGGGCCACGGAGGCGACGCTGGCCATCATGCGGGCGCGCTACGGCGAAACCCATTACCTGATGACCGAGAACCCGATGGCCTATGGCGAGACGTTGGAGATCGGCGGTGTCAAGGTCAGCCTGCATCCGGCGGGGCATATTCTCGGCTCGGCCCAGGCCAGGCTGGAACATGCCGGTGCGAGTATCGTCTTTTCCGGCGACTATAAGCGCCGGGCAGACCCAACTTGCGTTCCATTCGAGCCGGTGCCGTGCGATGTCTTCGTCACCGAGGCGACCTTCGCCCTGCCGGTCTTTCGTCATCCGCCGCTGGAAGATGAGATTGCGCGGTTGCTAACCTCGATTGAGCAGTTTCCCGAACGCTGCCATCTGGTTGGCGTCTATGCCCTCGGCAAGTGCCAGCGCATTATCTGCGCCCTGCGTGCGGCGGGTTATGGCGAGACCATCCATTTGCATGGCGCCATGCAGAAGCTTTGCGAACTCTATGAAAGCTTTGGCATCGGGCTCGGCCTGCTGGAGCTGGTGACGCCGGAAAACGCCAGAAGGCTTGCCGGAAAGATCGTGCTGTGCCCGCCCTCGGCCTTGCAGGATCGCTGGTCGCGCAAGCTGCCCGACGTGCTGACCGCCGCGGCATCGGGCTGGATGCGTATCCGCGCCCGCGCCAGGCAGAAGGGCGTTGAACTGCCGCTGGTCGTCTCCGATCATGCCGACTGGGACGAACTGACCCGGACGCTCGTCGATGTCGGCGCGCCGGAGGTCTGGGTGACGCATGGCCGCGATGACGCCCTGGTCTATTACGCCCAGCAGCACGGCTTCAAGGCTCAGGCCCTGCATTTGCTGGGCTATGAGGATGACAGTGAATGAGGGCGTTTTCGCAACTGCTGGAAAAACTCTATTACGAGCCGGCGACCTCGGCCAAGGAGCGGTTGCTGCTTGATTATTTCGCCACCACGCCCGATCCGGATCGTGGCTATGCCGTGGCGATCATTGGCGGAAGCTTGAGTCTGCCCAATTTCAAACGCGGCATGGTGCTCGACCTGATCCGAGCGCGCACCGATCCGCAACTGCTGGCCATGAGCCACGACTATGTCGGTGAGCTGTCGGAAACGGTAGCCCACCTGTGGCCAACCGCGGCCATTCCGCCTAATGACCCCGACCTGCCGCCGCTGCATGAGGTGGTGGCCGGCCTGCGCCATACCCCCAAGGCGCAACTGCCCGACTATGTCGCCGGGTTGCTCGATCGAATGACGTCACCTGAGCGCTGGGCGTTATTGAAGATCGGCGCCGGCGCCTTGCGGATCGGCGTATCGGCGCGGATGCTGAAACAGGTTCTGGCCAAGTATGGTAACCAGCCGATCGAGCGCATCGAGACCCTGTGGCATGGCGTTGATCCGCCCTATGATGACCTGTTCGCCTGGCTGGAGGGGCGGGCGGAAGCGCCGGCTGTCAATGAGCGGCTGACCTTCACTCCGGTCATGCTGGCCCACCCGCTGGAAGAAAAGGATTTCGGCCTGATCCTGCCGGGAACCTATGCCGCCGAGTGGAAATATGATGGCATCCGAGTCCAGTGCGTCAACAGCGCCATTGGCCGCGCGCTTTTCACGCGCACCGGTGATGATATCAGCGGCAGTTTTCCCGACGCCCTGAAGCATCTCAACTTCCATGCCGTGCTCGATGGCGAGCTTCTGGTCCAGCGCGGCATCGAACTGGGCTCGTTCAACGACCTGCAACAACGCCTTGGACGCAAGAACCTATCCGCCAAACTGATGACAGACTATCCGGCGGCGATGATCGCCTATGACGTGCTGATGCTGGAAGGCGAGGATGTGCGGCCTTTGCCCTATGAAAAGCGCCGCGAATTACTCCAGGCAGCACTCGATAAATACCAGCCGGTCGGGATCAGCCTGTCACCGCAAATCCCCTGGCATGAGTTCACGCAGCTTGAGGAAGCGCGGGCTAGCGTCGATAATCTCTCGGTCATAGAGGGGCTGATGCTCAAGCGCCGCGACAGCGCCTATGTCGCCGGTCGGCCGACCGGCCCGTGGTACAAGTGGAAGATCAATCCCAAGCTGGTGGATGCCGTGCTGATGTACGCCCAGCGCGGCTCCGGCCGCCGGTCAAGCTACTATTCCGATTTCACCTTTGGCCTGTGGCGCGATGGCGAACTGTTGCCAATCGGCAAGGCCTATTTCGGTTTTACAGATGCCGAACTGGTCGAGTTGGATAAATGGATACGCCACCACACGCTCAAGACCTTTGGGCCGGTGCGCGAGGTGAAAAAGGAACTTGTGTTCGAGGTCGCTTTCGACGCCGTCCATCGCTCGACGCGCCATAAATCCGGCTATGCCCTGCGCTTTCCGCGCATAAGCCGCATCCGCTGGGACAAGCCGGCGGCCGAAGCAGACGAGATGACGGTTCTGGAACGGTTGATGGGATAGCCCGGAGTTTCCGAAAAGCCACTACGCGACGCGAAAGCGGTAATCGCCCGAACCGATCTCGAACCTGACATTGCCCCTTTCACGATGCAGGTTGCGAATATCGTCATGGCCATCCAGCGCCTTGCCACTTTCGCGCCAGGCGCCTTCGGGCAGGATGACCTCGGCCGTGGCGTTGGGCGGCACAGTCAGGTCATAGCGTTTAAGGCCCGTGGCATCGCCTTCGCAGCACCCGGCCATCCGGCCCAGACACGAGTCATAGGTAGCGCTGACCGTGCCGGCCTTCGGCAGGTAGATGGGTTCGGCGCGCAGCGTGCGGAAACCGGCCGAGGCGGGGGAGAGGCCTGCCAGACGGCGGTACATGAAGCCGCAGACCGCGCCATAGGCGTAGTGGTTATAGCTGTTCATCGCCAGATCACCGGTATCGCCATCCCAGCGTTCCCACATGGTGGTGGCGCCGTGCAGGGGCATATAGCCCCATGACGGTTTCTGGGTTTGCAGCAGCAGGCCGGATACGACCTCCAACTGGCCGGTATCGGCGAGCGCGTCTAACAGATAGGGTGTGCCTAGGAAGCCTGTGGAAAGCTTCATGCCGCGCCCACGGATCTCGTCGGCCAGTACTTTCGACGCGCCGGCAATACGATCAGCGGGCACCAGGTTGAAATGAAGCGACAGCACTTGCGAGGTCTGGCTGCCATTGCCGGCCTTGCCATTGGCATCAATGAATTCCTTCGCGTAGGCCGCGCCGATTTTGGCGCGCAGGTCAGCATATCTGGCCGCCAGGTCGCCCCGGCCGGTGGCTTTCGCCATGTCGGTCATCAGGTCGGCGCAATAGGCCCAGTAGGCGGTGGCGCAGAGGATGCGCGGCGTCGTCTCGTCGTCCGGTTTTATGGCATCGACTGACAACCAGTCACCGAGATCGAGCCCACGCTCATGGCGCCAGATATAGTCCGGATTGTGCCGGAGCAGATAATCCATCCACGCCGTCATGGCGCCCCAGTTCTCGTCAACCACGGCGGTGTCGCCATAACGTTTCCAAAGGGTCCACGGCAGGATGACGCCGGCTTCCGACCAGCCCGCCGTGACGATATCGGGGAAGGAGAGGGGCTGCGGCACCACGATCGGGTAGGCGCCTTCGGGTGTCTGGGCGGCACGGACCTCGGTCAGGAAGCGCCGAATGAAGGGATCGACCTCCATATTGAAGGCGGCGGCATCGAGGAAGACCTGGATATCGCCCATCCAGCCCATGCGCTCGTCGCGCTGCGGGCAATCGGTCGGCACACCGAAAAAGTTGGAACGCTGGCTCCACATGGCGTTGTTCCAGAACTGCTGGATCAGGGGGGAATCAAATTTCATATCCCCCGTCACCTTGCAGGCCGAGGTGACGACAATGCCTCCGATATCGGCCGCCTTAGGCACGCCGGGATAGTTTTCGACCTGAACATAGCGAAAACCGTGATAGGTGAAGCTTGGCTCCCAGGTTTCGCCATTGGCGGCGCCCTTCAGCGTGTAATGGTCCTGGCATTTGGCCATGCGCAGATTAGCCTGATCGACCTCGCCATCGGCTTTCAGGTATTCGGCGAATTTCAAGGTTATGGTCTGTCCGGCCTTGCCCTTGGCCGTCAGGCGGGCCCAGCCAGCGAAATTCTGTCCAAAATCGAAGACATAGACGCCGGGTTTCGGCTGCGTGATCTTCGCGGCACGGCGTTTGGCCACCGGCATGAGCAGAGGGCTGGTCTGGGCGAGGAGGCGCGCCTTCGGTGCTTGACCGATCCTTACGGCGGACCAGTCCGGCTTGAAACCGGGGCGGTCCCAGCCCGGTGTTTCCATGCGGGCATCATAGACTTCGCCGTTGTAGATTTCCGAGGTAACGATGGGTGAAGGACCGATGCGCCAGCTCTCATCGGTCACGATCCATTCGGATGTGCCATCGGCATAGTCGAGCCGCAGTTGCGCCAGCAGCCGGCGCGGCGCGGGGCCGAAACCATAGCGTTCCAGCCGCCAGCCGAAAGCGCCGGCATACCAGCCGTCGCCGACCGTGATGCCCAAAGCGTTCTCGCCCGCATGGATCAGGTGCGTAACATCGAAGGTCTGGTAGAAGATGTGATCGCGCGCCACGCTGATTTCAGGCGATAAACGCGCCGGTGAGACGCGTTCGCCATTGAGGCGGGCGTCATAGGCGCCCAGGGCCGTGGCGTAGAGGCGGGCATTGACCACCTTGCCCTTTGGCGTGAAGGCCGTGCGCAGATGCAGTGCCGGCTCTGCCGGGCGTGGATCGTTTTGCGCATCTGAGCCGGATTTTTGCGCCTTGTCCCAGCCGCTGGCGTCGAAGTCGGCGGCCCACCAGTTTTCCGGTGGCAGGGGGTGCACCTTCCAGTCCGGCCCGCTGACAAAACGTTTGATGCTTCCGTCGGCGAGATGCAGCCGGATCAAGGCCGAGAAGGCGCCGCCATCAACCGGAAAAAAACCGGTTGTTTCGGCCTGTACCAGTACGCAGACACTGTTATGGCCAGGCCCGATTTTGGCAGGCACCGGCACCAGCGTACCCCAGTTGGGCACCGGCTGATCGGGTAGGGGCAGGGTTTCACCGTTGGCCCAGGCACCTCTGATCCAGTCCTTACCGGCGATCAAAACCTCGGCAGAAACCAGCGAAGCCGGCGCGTCGAAATCGAGCCGGAAGGCATGGTGACGATCGTCGAGCGCCTTGGGGGACCAGATCCACTGAAGAGCAGCGGCGCGATCACCGGCGGCCAGATCATCCTCGGCGATGATCCATTGCGCCCGCCAGTCGGAAGGATCAAGCAGGCCGGTCTCGAACCAGGTGGCGGCCGATGCGGCCGTACGGCCCTTATTATCGGCGATCTCGACCGACCACCAAACGCGCTGCATCGATTTGAGCGCCGTGCCTTTGTAAGAAATATCGAAGCAATCGCTCACATTTACGACGCCGGAGTCCCACAGATCGGCCTTTGTCGTATCGGGCGTGGAAGCGGCGCGGATGCGATAGCTGGTCTGCATCAGGCCGCGCTCCGGATCGCGTTCTGGGCCGGTCAGCCGCCACGACAGGCGCGGCTCGCGGACCTGCGTGCCCAGCAGTTCGGTCGTCTGTTCGGCACGCAGATCGGTTACACCGAAAGGAGCGGTAGCCGCCAGAACGCTCGACGTCTGGGCGGAAGCCGCCGCCAGTCCGGTGGCGGCAAGGAAATGGCGTCGGTTGAGCTTGGGCATAGGGCGCGTTTCCTGTTGATATATAATACATCATACATATTCCATAGTTAGACATTGGGCAACAAAAAAGCCGGGCCGGATGTTTCCATCCGGTCCGGCCATATTTACAGGCGTTGTACCCTAGTAGTTGTCGCGCAACCGGCCGCCCAGCGCCGCTGTGACACAGGCGATAAAGGCGCCGACGAGCAGGGAAATGCACAGGGCCGTATGGAAGGCGACCATGGCCTTGCGGGCGTCTTCCGCCGCCTTGGTCGCCTTGGCCTTTGCGACATCGATCTGGGCCAATGTATTATCGACGCGCGCTTCGGCCTCGGGCTGGGACAGCCCTGTGCGAGCGGCGACCTGAGCAGACAGATAGGCGCGATCGGCGGGCGGAATGACACCGGTCTTGGCGCCATTGGCCAGGATGCGCGTGGTCTCCGCGCTGACGTCTGCGGCTGTTGCGGGCGTGGCCGGAGTCGTTGTGCGGTAGAGGCTGTCAGAGTAATAACCCAGGTCGTCGGCATTGCCGGCGGCACCGGCCGCAGCGCCAGCCGCCACGGTGGCGCCCGCCTGCACGCCGGCATTGACCGCACCCAAGGCCACGCAGGCAGCAAGGGCGAAGGTGAACAGGGTGGCCACGGCCCAGGCCAGGAAGCCATGCGCCGTATCGCGGAAGAACACTTCGTCGCTGTGGGTGTCGGCCCATTTGACGCGCAGCCTGCCGGCGATATAGCCGCCGACCCCGGAAGACGCCCACTGCATGACGACCAGCCAGATAGCCATGCCGGCGGTGAAGGTCACCAGGCTTTCGCCGGGATTATAGGCCGAGGTCGCGGCAAAGCCGAGCGCCGAGCCAAGCGGCAGGAGGATGGCGGAAATCGCCGCCGCCGCCGCGGCACCGCCAAGGATAGAGGCCCAGTGAATGCCGGATTTTGACGATTCGAGGTTGGGGCCATCGGTCGCCGTGAGGGGATCGGGGAGTGCCATGTCTTGCCCTCCGATCAATGAAACAGAAGGGCCAGGATGATGATAACAGGGATCGGCACCCCCAACAGCCACAACAGAATACCTTTACCCATAAGAAAACCTCCCATGATTGAAACGATAAATCAGGGATAGGGCAGGCTGTATCGGGTCTAAATGCCGGACAGGCCGGCAAACTGTAATAAAGTCATAAGCTTGGCGGCAACGTCTTGATTGCCGCCTGTTTCATTTCGCCAGTTCGCGCTCGATGGAGGCCACAAGACGCGGATCATCGGCCGTCACATCCGGGGCGAACCGTTCGACGACCTGGCCGTCCTTGCTGATCAGGAATTTCTCGAAATTCCACAGAACCTCGCCTTCGGGGCTGACCGGGATGCCGAACTTTACCAGCCGCTCGCGCATGGGGCCGGCGCTGACCGCTTCGGGCTGGGCCTTGGTGAAAATGTCATAAAGGGGATGCTTATCTGCGCCCACCACGCTGATCTTGGCGAACATTGGGAAGGTGACATCGTAGCTGGTGGTGCAGAAATCGGCGATTTCGGCGTCGGTGCCGGGTTCCTGGCCGAGGAAATTGTTGGCGGGGAAGCCGAGGATTTCCAGACCGTCAGCCGATTTCTGGCGATAGAGGGCTTCCAGGCTTTCATATTGCGGCGTCAGCCCGCATTTCGAGGCCACATTGACGGCCAGCAGCACCTTGCCCCTGAAGGCTGCCAGCGTGGTCGGCGTGCCGTCAATACGTTTCAGGGGGATAGAGTAGAGATCGGTCATGGGGTACTCCCTGGCAATGGCGCCGAGAGTGCTTTTTTCATTGCGCTTTGGCAAGGGCTGGCCCACCCTGTTGTCAACAGGAGGGAACTCGTCATGCACACCATCGCCAATATTATCACCGGCCTTGTCGCCGCCCTGCATATCGGTTTCCTGATTCTGGAGATGTTCCTGTGGCAGACGCCGTTCGGACGACGCACCTTCGGCCTGACTCCGGAGTTCGCGGCGCAATCGGCAAAGCTGGCCGCCAATCAGGGACTCTATAACGGCTTTCTGGGCGCCGGCCTGATCTGGGGACTTCTGGCGCCGCACGACGGGTTTTATATCAAGATCTTCTTCCTGACCTGCGTGATCGTGGTCGGGCTTTATGGCGGCTTCACGGTCAAAAAGTCGATCCTGTTCATTCAGGGCTTGCCCGCGCTGACCGCGCTGATATTGCTCCATCTATGAGCTTTACACTGCGTCCCGCCGCAATGGCGGATATTCCCGTCCTGAAAAATCTGATTGCCGAGTCCGTCATGACCCTCCAGGCGGAAGACTACAGCGAAGCCCAGCGCCGCGCAGCGCTCGGCACGGTGTTTGGCGTCGATACGCAACTGATCATCGACCAGACCTATTTCGTGATCGAGGCAGACGGCGAAATCGTCGCCTGTGGCGGCTGGAGTTTCCGCAAGACGCTTTATGGCGCCGATGCCCTGGCGGGCCGCGAGGACAACCGGCTTGATCCGGCCGCGGATGCCGCCCGTATCCGTGCCTTTTTCGTCAGGCCCGGCTGGACACGGCGCGGCCTGGGCGCGCAAATCCTCAAGGCCTGTGAAGCGGCGGCGGAAGCAGCCGGCTTTCGGCGCTTCGAACTGGGGGCGACCCTGACCGGCATTCCGCTGTATCGCGCCTATGGCTACGAACCGATCGAGACCACCGAGGCGCAAATGAAGGAGGGATTGACCCTGCCGATCGTCCGCATGGGCAAGGCGCTGTAGTGCCTGAGACACTCCTTTATGTGGATGCGCATATGCTGGTGGCGGAAAAACCCGCCGGCCTGCTGAGTGTGCCCGGCCGCCTGCCGGAAAACAAGGACTGTCTGGTTACCCGCTTGCAGATTGACTATCCCGATGCCCTGACCGTGCACCGGCTGGACATGGCGACCTCCGGCCTGATAGTGTTCGCGCGCGGGGCCGAGGCGCACCGCACCCTGTCGAAAGCCTTTGCTGATCGAAGGGTCAGCAAGCGCTACATCGCCGTGGTGGCGGGCCGGTTGGAAGGGCGGGGCGAGGTCGACCTGCCGCTGATCACCGACTGGCCCAATCGTCCGCGCCAAATGGTCGATCATAAGATTGGCAAGCCATCCCTGACGCGCTGGCGGGTGCTGGAAGCGGGGGAGGGCACAACGCGGGTTGAACTGGAGCCGGTGACCGGCCGGTCGCACCAGTTGCGCGTCCATATGATGGCGATTGGCCATCCGATCCTGGGCGATGTGTTCTATGCGCCGCAGGAAATCGAGGCTCTAAGCCCGCGTTTGCGGCTACATGCCGAATGCCTGTCCCTGCCGCATCCGATCAGCGGCGAGACGATGGATTTCCGGTCTCCGGCACCGTTCTGATCACCAGGGCAGGGGCTGGCCCGTATAGTCGTAAAAGCCGCCGCTCTGATGGGGTTGCAATCGGTTGATGACGCTCAACAGGGCCAGGGCGGCTTCGGCGGGCGGCCGCACCGCCAGGCCGGTTTTGTGAAAAGGAGATGACAGGACCGTTTCAACCGTTCCGGGATGCAGGGATACGCAGATCGCTTGCGGGGCGCGCCGGCGCAATTCGATGGCGGCGGTCCTGACGAACTGATTGAGCGCCGCTTTCGAGGCTCGGTAACTGTACCAGCCGCCCAGTTCATTATCGCCGATGCTGCCGACCTTTGCCGAGAGGGTGGTGAAGACTGCGCGGCCTTCGCGGGGCAGCAAAGGCAGAAAATGTTTCATCAGCAGGGCGGGACCGGCGGCATTGACGGCAAACGCCCCGGCCATGTGCGCTGGATCGAGGTGTTTCCAGCTTTTTTCCGGTTGAAACTGCGCGTCATGCAGGAAGCCTGTAGCGTCTATCACCAGGCGGATATCACCTTGCGACGCCGCCCAGTTCGCGGCACCGGCTATGCTGGCTTCATCGAGCAGATCCAGCGGTGGGACAGACGACCGAGACAGGGCAAGTACCTGATCGTAGCGGTTTTGCGCGATCAGCGTGGTGAGCAAGGCGCCACCGATTCCGCCACTGGTGCCGATGATGATGGCATTGCCTTTTGAGGATGTGTTCATGCCGCCTTTACGATTATATCGCGTTTCTGGATTGCGCTTAAATTCATCATATGAATTTTAGCTTGTCATGATACCGGTGTCAGAATAGGGTGGGGCCATAAACAGGAAACGCCGTCATGAAACATATTGCCCGCCTGCTGCTGGCGCTCGCTGTCATTTTTTCAACGCCGGCTCTGGCGCGTGAACAAACCTCTCTCAACGACAACTGGCTGTTTATGAAAGGTGACATGCCGGAAGCAAAAAGTACGGACTTCCATGCCAATAGCTGGCAGCCGGTCACCCTGCCGCATACCTTCAATGCCGGCGACGCCAACCAGGGCGGCGACACCTCGCGTGGCGAAAAAGAAGGCGTCTATTATCGCGGATCGGGCTGGTATCGCCGCCAACTGGAGATCACGCCGGTGGCTGGCCAGCGCTATGTCCTGCAATTCGACGGCGCGGCACTGGTGACCGATTTATGGGTCAATGGGAAAAGCGTAGGCCATCATGAAGGCGGCTATGCGGCCTTTCGCTTTGATATCACCGATGCCCTGAAAGCGGACGATAACCTGATCGCCGTGCGGGTCGATAATACGCGCGTGCCGCAGGTGGCGCCGCTGACCGGTGATTTCAACATCTTCGGCGGACTCTATCGCACTGTCTCGCTGATCACCACCGGCAGCGTCCATGTCGATCTGATGGACCATGGCGGGCCGGGTGTTTATGTGACGACCAAGGCGATCAAGGAATCAAAAGCCGATGTTGGTGCGCGTATCCTGCTGAAGAACGACAGTACCCAGGCGAGCCAGGTAAAGGTAAGGACGCGCATTCTCGATGCTGACGGCAAGACGGTCGCCACCGCCAAATCAGCCGTGTCGCTCTCTGCCGGACAGGCCCTGCCGGTCGAACAGGCGCTCAGCGTCCGCCGTCCGCATCTGTGGGCCGGCCGCAAGGACGCCTATCTCTATAAGGCGGTCATCGAGGCGGGGACTGACAGCGTGACCGTGCCGCTCGGCATTCGCACCGTGACGATCGACGCCGACAAAGGGTTTCTGCTCAATGGCCAGCCCTACCGCATCTATGGTGCCAATATGCAGCAGCCGGGCCGCAAGGGCAAAGGCACGGCGGTCAGCGACGCCGATATCGACGAAGACATGCAGATCATGGACGATATGGGTGTCACGGCCCTGCGCCTGGCCCATATGCAGCACACCAAACGCGTCTATGACGATGCCGACCGCATGGGTCTTTTGCTCACCACCGAAGTGCCGCTGGTTGACGCGATCACCGCCGGTCAGGCGTTCCAGGACAATGCCGTGGAGCAGATGCGCGAGCTGATCGCCCAAAACTACAATCATCCCTCCGTGGCCCTGTGGGGGCTGGGCAATGAGATTCGCTCGACTGTGCCGGACGCCAATCCGGTGCTGGCCGCTTTGCAGACAACAGCAAAAACCATGGACCCGACGCGGCCGACCGTTTATGCCCATTGCTGCCTGGCCGATGACGATCCTATCGCCGGCCACAGCGATGTCATTTCCTATAACCGCTATTTCGGTTGGTACGGCGACACCTTCGCCGATATGGGCAAATGGGCCGATGCGCTTCATGCCAAATATCCCACGCGCATTTTCGGCGTTTCGGAATATGGCGCCGGCGCCAGCATCCGACATCAGGAAGACGCGCCGAAAGCCGTGGTGCCGCAGGCTTTCTGGCACCCGGAGCAGTACCAGGCGCTTTACCATGAGGCCAACTGGCGCGAACTGAAGGCGCGGTCTTATCTGTGGTCGGACTTTATCTGGGTGGCGTTCGATTTCCCGTCCTTCCGCCGTAATGAGGGCGACCGCCCGGCCATCAATGACAAGGGCCTGGTGACTGAAGACCGCCAGACGAAGAAGGACGCCTACTACTGGTATCAGGCCAACTGGTCGGACCGGCTGATGGTCCATATCACCAGCCCGCGCGATGTTCACAAGCGCATCCGCCATGTGAAGGTGAAGGTCTATTCGAACATGGATGAGGTACGGTTGTCGCTGAACGGCGAGGCTTTGGGCGCGCAGAAGGTCATCGATCATGTCGCCATCTGGGAGATCGATCTGCGAGACGGCGAAAATGTCGTCGAAGCGTTCGCGGGCAAGGACCTGCACGACCGCGTGGTTTGGAACTATGAGGGGCCGGCCGAAGGGAAGTAAGCCTACCCTTTATACCTCCCCGGCTTGCCGGGGAGCCGGGCGGCCGGTGCCGGGAACCGACGCGCACTTGCGCGTTGGTGGTGGGGTTTCTTGCTTTCTAAACGCCTGCTTTCAGCCGCATCTCATCAGCCTTTGCCGAGAACCGGCGGTGCGGAAAACAGGTGAACTGGCGTGACGTGATCGTGCTGACCGCCATCCATTCGCCAGTCATTTCCTCCGGCGTCAGGGTCAGGCGGATAAAGCCGTTATAGGCGTCATCGGCGGCCAGGACTTCCTCATTTTGGTCCGCCAGGGTGGCGGCCAGTTGCAGGTCTGGCAACCAGGAATCGAGCCAGCGCGTCGGGCTGGAAATGGCGGTGACGCCCAGTTCGACGGCGACCGGCTGGCCCACGCCATCGCGCAACTGGTTAGCCCAGGCGCAATGACTGTCGCCGGAGACAACGACCGTGCGCGCGCCGGCTGTTTTGATCATGGTGCAGAGCCGCTCGCGTTCGGCGGGATAGCCATCCCAGGCGTCGAGATTGAAAGGCAAGGGATCGGCGCTGTCGAACAGGGCCACGAAGGTGTCGAGTTGTTTGCGCACGCCTTCCGGGGAAACGGTGCGGAGTGTGTTGATCGCATCCGGCCCCAGGCGCTTGACAATATCCGGGCCGTTGACCCGTGCCATGACGATCTGGTTGCCCAGCACCTGCCAGGTAACGCCATCGCGGACCGAAGCGCTCAATGTGTCCTGCAACCATTGGCGCTGTTCGGCGCCCAGCAGTTCCCGCGCCGGATCATTGAGCCGGGCCCGGAAGGCCACCTTGTCGGGCTTGCCATCAGCATAGGTCAGGTCTTCGGCGTAATCGAACTGTTTGCTGCGCGCCAGCAGGCGGCTTTCCAGCATGACCAGTTCGGCCAGCCTGCCGAAGCGGAAGCTGCGATAGATGGCCTCGCGCAGCTTACCGGGCGCCGGATCGCGGATCGGCATCCATTCGCTGTACGCCTTGAGCGCGGCGGCCTTGCGCACACCCCAGTCACCCTCATCGGGCTGGTGATTTTCCGCGCCGTCGCGCCACGGGTTATTGCAGATTTCGTGATCATCGAAAACGCAGATCCACGGCGCGCGGGCATGGGCGGCCTGGAGGTCTTCGTCGCGTTTGTACTGGGCATGGCGCATCCGGTAATCGGCCAGCGAGACGATCTCGTGCGTCGGTTCGGGAATGCGCATCAGCATTCGGCCATTACCCATGCCGTAATCGGTCAGTCCGGCGCCATACTCATAGATATAGTCGCCGAGATGGACAACGGCATCGACATGCGGCAGGTCGGCAATGGCGCGATAGGCGTTGAAATAGCCGTTCGGGTGCAGGGAACAGGAAACGACGGCCAGCACCACCTTGTCGGTTTGCAAGGGCAGGGTGCGGGTGCGGCCGACCGGCGAGACGATCGGGCCCGCCAGGAAACGGTAGTGGTATTCGGTATCCGGCCTCAGGCCACGAACATCGACCTTGACGGTATAGTCGCGGCCGGCATCGGTGAAGACCTTGCCCTCGGCGACGAGGGTGGAAAAGCTGTCGTCGCGCGCTACCTCCCAGGCGATATCGGCGCCGCGCTCCAGGCCGCTGATCCGGGTCCACAGGATCACCGCGTCGGGTAACGGATCGCCCGAGGCGACGCCGTGCTCAAATCGCACCTGCGCGGGTGTTTCGGGAAGAGCGGAGGCGCCGAGCGCGGGCGCGGCGGCAATCGTGCCTGCGGCAAACAGGACTTTCCGGCGGCTGACCATCCCCATAAGGCTCCCGCTATTTCCGATGAAACCAGCGGATAGGGTGATTTGATGACAGCCGTTTAGCGGTTAAGTGACGGTTTTTCTTCAAAAACCTTAACGGCCACAGTCAGGGTTGCTCCGACAGGCTGTAGATGCGTGCCATTTCCAGCCAGGTAGAGCCTTCCGGTCCGAAGGGCAGGGGCTTCTGGAAGGTACGCATCAGGGCATCCCACGCTGCGACATCGGGGTTGGCGGTATCGCGCTTGGCCTTGGCTGCCGGATCGAAATCCGGTCCCTGTTCCATGATCAGCACCATACGGTCGCCCACCAGCCAGATTTCCAGGTCGCGGATATCGTCGGCCCGGATGGCGTCGGTGACAGCCTGCGGCGGTCCGCCGGCCCGGTGCCAGGCCTTGTAGGTCTCTATGCCCTCGGCATGGATATCGACGGCGAAGACCTTGCGGATTGTGGCGCTCATTCTGGAATATTTTCCTTGAAGATCGCCTGAACGCGGATCGGCAGATAGGATTTGACTGTCTCGCCGCGCAGGGTGCGGGCCAGTTGATCTATGGCCTCGCGGGCCTCGACATAGGGGTTCTGGTCGATAACGGCGTCCATCACCCCATCCAGCAGGAATTTACGGGTGTGATCGGTCAGTTCATGGCCGATAAAGACGATTTTCTGGTCGCGGCCGGAATCTTCCAGTGCCCTGGCAATGCCGCGATTACCGGCACCGATATTATAGATGCCGGCCAGGTCGGGATACTGTTGAAGGAGGGTGCGCGCCTCACGGTAGGCGGCCTCGTCGTCATCATGAACCTCACGCAGTTCGACGACCGACAGATTGGGATAGGATTCGCGCAGGATATGGCGAAAGCCCATCTCGCGCTCCTCGTGGCCGCGATAGGACAGCGAGCCGGCAAACAGGGCCAGCTTGGCGGGGGCTTTCGGTAACAGGCGGCCAAGCAGATAGCCGCTTAGCCGCCCGGCGGCGCGATTGTCGATGCCGATATAGCCTTCACGCGGCACATTCGAAATGTCCGAGATCAGGGTGAAGACCAGGGTGCCCGAATTGCGCAACTGGCGTAGGGCCTCCCGCACGACAGGGTGATCCAGGGCGATCACGCCAACTGCCTTTGAGTGGCCGGACAGTTTCAGCAGGGCATCGGCCAGGGCGTAGGGATCGAAGCCTTCGGTCATATGCAGGCGCAACTCGATATCACCGCGGTCGGCACTGATCTCCTCCAGCGATTTCGACAGGTTGCGGATGAAGGTATTGGCGCCATTCGGCAGGATGAAATCTAGCACCACGGGCGCGCGGCTGACCGTGACCTCTCCCGGCAGGGCGATATAGCCCAGGCGCGAAGCCGTCTGGAACACGATCTCCCGTGTGCGATCGCGCACGCCGGGACGTTTGTTGAGCACGCGGTCTACCGTAGCCGTAGAGACGCCGGACTGTCTGGCGATGTCGATCAGGGTGGCGCGGGTAACAGCCATTGGGGCGCTCCTCCTTGGGATTCGCAGCCCGGCGCAGGGTTGCGGTCTTTGACATCAAAATACATCGAAACGACATGGATAAGTCAAGTGGTTTATTTGGCCCTATTGGCGATCTGGTAAAAGGTTGGAGTTGTGATACTGAGTCAAGTTATTGAAATATAATAATTTAATTAACATTCACGAAACGCTAAAAGGAAATTACACATATGATGTATGATGATGTATTGACATCAAGTCTGATCGGTATATGAGTGGTTGGTAGCAAAAAATATATCGCGTACAGGGATACGGAACTGGCTCATGGCTGAACTTTTCAAGCAAACCTACACGCGCCGTGACCTGGCGGCGCATACCGGCCAGTTGTCGCAATTCGCCGGTGTGCGTCTGATGACGCTTGGGGATGGTGTCGAGCGTGGCGTACGGATGCTGGAATTCCGCACCGGCTCCGGCCTGCGTTTCACCGTGCTGGTCGATCGCGCCATGGATATTGCCGATTGCGAGCATAATGGCCGGGCGGTGGGCTGGCATTCGCCTTCGGGCTTCAGGCATCCCGGCCTGCATGACTATGAAGGCGAGGGCGGCTTAGGTTGGTTCCGGTCCTTCTCGGGCCTGATGGTGACCTGCGGGCTCGATCATATCCTCTTCATGGATGACGATGCCGCCGATCAGTATCATTACAGCGCGCGTAAGGCGGTGTCTTCGTCACTGCACGGTCGTATCGGCACCATTCCGGCGCGCCTGACCGGCTATGGCGAGCGATGGAACGGCGATGAATGCACGCTATGGGCGGAAGGCGTGGTTCAGCAATCGACCGTCTTCGGCGAGGATCTGCACCTGATCCGCCGCATTGAGGCGAAGGTCGGTTCCGACGAAATCCATTTGCATGACCGGGTGGTCAATCATGGATTCTACCGCACGCCGCATATGTACTGCTACCATATCAATGTTGGTCATCCGGTCCTGGCGGGAGGTTCGCGCTATGTGGCGCCGATCCGCGATGTGGTCTGGGCCGCCCATGCCGATGACTACCAAAGGCAGGAAGTTGGCTATCGCACGCTCTGCGAACCGAAGGTGAACTTCCATGAGCAGGTCTGGCAACACGATATGCAGGCCGACGCGTCGGGGAAGATCAATGTCGCTTTGATCAATGAAAACATTGGTTTCGGCTTTGAAGTTGAGATTTTGAAAGAGCAGTTTCCGGCCATGTATGAATGGCAGAACCTTCAGGCCGGGCACTACGCCCTCGGCATCGAACCGTCCACAAACCACGTTTTCGGCAAGCCATTTGCGAAAGAGCGTGGCGAGCTGATCTGGCTGGAGCATGGCGATGAGCGTCGCTATGACAGCGTCTTCCGTATTCTGCCGGATAGCGCTGCCGTGGCCGATGCCGTTCGTCGCATTGAAGCGGTGGCGGTCCAGCCCGCCGAGGATTATCCCGTGCCGTCGGGCAGCTTTCCGCCGATCGGGGGGCGCTAGGATGCGGAACAGGACCATCCTTTATACGGGGGCTGCGGGTGGACTTGGCCTGCAAACCACGCTGAACTTTCTGAACCGCGGCGCCACCCTTGTGGCCGTCGATCACGACGATGCCAAGATCGCCGCCCTGACCGCGGCCGCCGCCGGCATCACCACAGGCCGTCTGCTGGTGACGCGCTCAGATATGTCCGATCTGGAGGGCTTCCGCGCCGATATCCGTGCGCGCCGGGAAGAGACAGGCGGCTATGATGTGGTCATCAATAACGCCGCCATCTATCCCTCTAAATCTTTTGAAGAATTTACCGTAGAAGATCACCAGAAGGTCCAGCGCGTCAATGTTGACGCGGGCATAGTTGCCGTGCAGGAAGCCCTGCCGGGCATGAAGGCGAAGGGCTTCGGCCGCATCATCAATATCGCCTCGATCACTCTCTCCGGCGGCTGGCCGAACATCTATCCTTACGTCGCTTCAAAAGGTGCCCTGATCGGCCTGACCCACGCCTGGGCCCGCGAATTCGGCCCCTACGGTGTGACCGTCAATGCCATTTCGCCGGGTGCCTTCCCGACCGACGCCGAAGCCATCAATCCCGATCCCGAAGGCTATAACCGCCATGTCCTGGCCCAGCAGGCGATCAAGCGCCGCGGCCATGTCGGCGATATCGCCAACGCTATCGCCTTCCTCAGCTCAGAAGACGCAGGTTTCATCACCGGCCAGACACTGAACGTCAATGGCGGCTGGGTGATGAATTAGATAATGCATATAAAGGTTTGATTTGAAATGGGTATATTAAGCGGCATTCGCGTTCTCGATTGCTCCATCGCCATGGCCGGGCCGTTCGCGGCGCAGCGCATGGGCGATATGGGGGCGGACGTTATCAAGGTGGAACCGACCACCGGCGAATGGCAGCGCCACGCCCCGGCCGGCGGCGCCTGGGGCAATGAAATCAATGTCTCCTTCCTGTCGCTGAACCGTAACAAGCGCTCGCTGGCGGTCGATCTGAAATCGCCGGAAGGCAAGGCCCTGCTGCTGGATCTCGTCAAGTCGGCCGATGTATTTTTGCAGAATTATCGTCCCGGCGTGGCGGCGCGGCTGGGGGTTGATTACGAGACGCTCTCGGCCATCAATCCGAAGCTGATCTATGTCTCTATGTCGGGCTATGGCGAGGACGGCCCCTACAAGAACTATCCTGGCCAGGACCTGCTGCTGCAATCCATGTCCGGCGCCATGATGTCCGCCGGATCGAAGGATACGCCGCCATCGCCCGCCGGCCAGTATCTCGTTGACGCCATCACGGCCTATACGGCTTTCGAGGGCGCGCTGGCGGCCCTGTTCCACCGCGAACGCACGGGTGAGGGGCAGAAGGTCGAGGTCAATATGCTCGATGCCATCACCACCATCCAGATGCAGGAACTGTCGGTCTTCACTGTCGGCAAAAGGCCGCAGACGCGCACCGTTGAGCCCCACGCGCACAGCTATATCCGCGCGCCTTACGGGGTCTTCAAAACGAAGGACAGCTATATCACCATCGCCATGGCCAATCTGAAAAAGCTGGGCGAACTGATTGATGAACCTTTCTTTGCCGACCTGGAGGATCAGACGGATTCGTGGACCTACCGGGATGAAATCTATGCCATGACACGCATCAAGCTGGAGGAGCGTACCACCCAGGAATGGCTCGATCTGTTCCGTCCGGTCGATATCTGGTGCGGGCCGGTCTATGGCTATGAAGATGTCGTCAATGATCCGCAGATCAAGCATAACGGCACCTTTGTCGAATATGATCATCCGACCGAAGGTCGCGTGAAGACGCCGGGCTTCCCGATCAGGTTTTCCAAGACCCCGTCAACCGTTGATCGCGGCGCCCCGCGCGTCGGTGAACACACGCGCGAAATCCTGTCCGCTGCGGGTAAATCCGACGCCGAGATCGAGGCCCTGCTGGCCAGCGGTGCGGTGAAACAGGCAAATGTCTAAGCATAAATACAAAGGTCTGACCTGGGATCATCCGCGCGGGTTCAATGCGCTGGACGCGGCGGCAAAAGCCAATCCGGCGCTCGGCCTGTCCTGGGATAAGCATTCCTTGGAGGGCTTCGAGACCCATCCGATCGCCGAGTTATGCGAACAGTATGATCTGGTGGTGCTGGATCACCCACATGTCGGTGAGGCGGTGGCTGGCGATTGCCTGCGGCCGCTGGAGGATATTTTCACGCCGGAAGAGATCGCCGGGTGGGCACGCGACTGTATAGGCCCTTCGCTGAAAAGCTATCAGTTTGCAGGCAAACACTGGGCCTTGCCGCTCGATGCCGCCACGCAGGTGATGGCCTGTCAACCGGGGATCGATATTCCACAAACCTGGGATGAGGTTCTGGCCTTCAACGGGCCTGTAGCGCTGTCGCTGGCCGGACCGCACGCGGCGCTCAGCTTTCAGTCGATCTGCGCGGCACTTGGTGAACGTCCGGCGGTGAAAGATCCGGACCTGTTTGTTAGGGAAGCCGTCGGGCTGACCGCGCTCGATATCATGCAACGCCTGACGGATAAATCGCCTCTGAGCGTGCGGGAAAAGAACCCGATCGGCATTCTTCAGCATATGGTCGATCATGACGATGTGGTCTTGTGTCCGCTGATCTATGGCTATGTGAACTATGCCGCGCCAAAATCTGGAAAGGCTCTGACCTTTGCCAATGCGCCGCGCAGCGCCGGCGGGATCGGCTCGACGCTTGGCGGCACGGGTATCGGTATCTCTAAGCGTTGCGACATCACGCCCGCATTGCTCGATCACCTGCGCTGGCTGATGTCGCCGCAGGCGCAGATCGGCTTTATCCCGGCGCATGATGGCCAGCCATCGCTGCGTGTTGCGTGGCAAGACGCGGTGGTCAATGCGCGTTGGGGCGACTTTTATCGCAATACCTCCGATGCCCTGGAAGCCGCCTATGTCCGGCCGCGCCATGATGGTGCCATCGCCTTCCAGACGGCTGCGTCAGAGGCCATCCGCGATACGCTTTATGCCCGGCTGCCGCATGATCAATTATTGACTCAATTGCAAACCCTTTATGCCGGAACGCGGATTCGGGCTCGGAGCGCTAAACTCATGACCGATGAACTGCTGTTTGAAGTGGATGGCCACGTCGCTGTCATCACCATTAATCGCCCGACCAAGCTCAACTCGATGACGCCCGAGATGGCCTATGCGCTGGAAGCCGCCGTGGCCGAATGCAACAAGAGCAATACCATCCGCTGCGTGATCGTCACCGGCGCCGGCGAACGCGCCTTCTGCGCCGGGTCAGATATCCGCACGCTCGACGACTACGCCACGCCGTGGGAATTCCGTAATCGCGGCGACTATTGCGACGCCATCCGCCTGTGTCTCAAGCCAACTATTGCCGCGGTCAATGGCTATGCTTTCGGCGGCGGGCTGGAAACGGCCATGAGTTGTGATATCCGCATTGCCTCGTCAAATGCCCAGTTCGCTGCCCCGGAAATCAAGCTGGGGTGGATCGGTGGCGGCGGCATGGCGGCGGGCCTGGTCCACTCGATCGGCGCCTCCAATGCCTCGCTGATGATCCTGACCGGCGATGCGATCACCGCGCAAAAAGCCGAACAATGGGGCCTGGTCAGCGAGGTGTGCGAACCGGCCGATCTGATGACCCGCGCCCGTGACATCGCCGAAACCATCGCCAGCCGCGCGCCGATTGCCGCCGAAACCGGCAAGCTCAACCTGCGCGCCGCCCACACCATGCCGTACGAAAAGGCCGTGGAATACGAGCGCGATTTGCAGACCATCTGCTTCGCTACCGAAGATGCCGAGGAAGGGCGCGCCGCCTTCAAGGAAAAACGTGCACCGCTTTTTAAGCGGCGCTGATTCAGCTCAGGCGCCGCATGGCTCCCGCGCAAACATGCGCGGCGGGCGCTTGCCCTTGCCAAAACGCGATAAGAGGTTCATCGCATTTTGGAGAATAACCGAGAGATTCCCTGTATGACCCGTCCCAAAGTTCTGCTCACCCGTCCGTGGCCCGAAGCGGCCCAAGCCTATATGCAGGCGCATTACGACACGACGGTCAATGACAGCGGCAAGCCGCTGACGCCGGAGCAGCTTAAGGCGGCGATGACGGAATATGACGCCCTGTGCCCGACCGTCACTGACAAGCTGACGGCGGAAATCTTCGCCACGCCCAATGCGCGGGTAAGGATGATCGGCAATTTTGGCGCGGGTTATGAGCATATCGATATCGAGGCCGCGAAAGAGGCCGGGATCGTGGTCTCTAATACGCCGGACGTTCTGACAGAGGCCACGGCCGATATCGCCCTCATGCTGATGCTGATGGCGTCGCGCCGGGCGTCCGAAGGCGAGCGCCAGTTGCGCGAAGGCGGCTGGAAAGGTTGGGGCACCACGGCACTTATGGGGCAATCGCTGGAAGGCAAGACCCTGGGCCTGGTCGGTTTCGGCCGCATCGCCCAGGCGACGGCGCAAAAGGCGCGGACGGCGCTCGGCATGAAGATCGCCTATTTCAGCCGCCGCCAGGCCGCGACCGATATCGAAGCGGCGCATGAGGCGCGCTATGTCGCCAGCCTCGAAGACCTGGCGGCGCAGTCGGACGTGCTGTCCCTGCATACGCCGGGCGGGCCGGAAACGCATCACATGGTCAATGCCCGCCTGCTGGGGCTGATGAAGCCGACGGCTATCCTGATCAATACGGCACGCGGCTCAGTGGTCAATGAGGATGACCTGGCGGCGGCGCTGAAGGCCGGCACCATCTGGTCGGCGGGGCTGGATGTTTATGAGCGCGAACCGGTGGTCAATCCGGCCCTGCTGCCGCTTAATAATGCCGTCCTGCTGCCGCATCTCGGCAGCGCCACCATCGAGACGCGTAACGCCATGGGAATGCGGGCGGCGAAAAATGTCGATCAGTTTTTCGCGGGGGAGCCCGTCGGTGACCGGGTCGCTTGAGGTTGTAGAAGCTAGGGTAAAAGACTGGCTGAAAGAGGCGGACAAGCCGTTCGTACTTGGCGTCTGCGGGGCGCAGGGCTCCGGCAAATCCACCTTGAGCGAAGGACTGGTCGCGCATCTGGAAGACGAGGGGCTCAAGGTCGCGCTGTTATCGCTTGATGATCTCTATATGGCGCCGGAAGCCCGGCCGGTCGCACTCTCGCCCTTGTTCGCCACGCGTGGTGTGCCAGGCACGCATGATGTGGCTTTGGGTGAGCGTGTATTCGCCGGGCTGAAAGCTGGACAACCGACGCGATTGCCGCGCTTTGACAAGGCCAATGACCGGCCTTTCCCCGAAAAGGACTGGCCGGAAATCACCGCGCCAGATGTTATCATTTTCGAGGGCTGGTGTGTGGGTGCCCGTCCGCAGTCGGATGAAGACCTGATTGCGCCGGTCAATGATCTGGAGCGCCAGGAAGACGGCGTCTGGCGGCGGGCGGTGAATGACGCGCTGAAAGGGCCTTACGCCGATCTGTTCCGCCATATTGACCGGCTGGTCCTGCTGGCGGCACCCGGTTTCGACATCGTGCGCGACTGGCGAATCGAGCAGGAAAATGCCTTGCGCGCGCGCCTGAAAGCGGAAGGGCGCACTGGCGCGCGGGTGATGGACGACAAGGAGATCAGCCGCTTTACCCAGCATTACGAGCGTCTGACCCGTCATATTCTGCAAACCATGCCCGCCTATGCCGACCTGACCTTGCAACTTGATTCATCTCGGAATATGAAACCAAGTCCGAAATACTGACCAGTTGAGACCCGCATGATCATTTCCGCTGCCACCGATTACCGCGAAGCCGCCAAACGCAAACTGCCGCGCTTCCTGTTCGATTATCTCGACGGCGGCTCCTATGCCGAAATGACCCTGCGCAATAATGTCGGCGACCTGTCGTCCCTGGCCCTGCGCCAGCGCATCCTGAAGAATGTCGCCGACCTGTCGCTGGAAACGGAACTGTTCGGAGAAAAGATGGCCATGCCGGTCGGGCTGGCGCCGGTCGGCTTAGGCGGTATGTATGCCCGGCGCGGCGAGGTGCAGGTGGCGAGGGCCGCGAAGAAGGCCAATATTCCCTACATTATTTCAACGGTTTCGCTGTGTCCTCTTGAGGAAATCGTTGAGAAGTCCGGCTGCGATATCTGGTTTCAGCTTTACGTGCTGAAGGATCGCGGTTTCATGAAGCACGCGCTCGAACGGGCGCAGGCCCTGGGCGTCACCAAGCTGGTCTTCACCGTCGATATGCCGGTGCCGGGCGCACGCTACCGCGACAAGCATTCCGGCATGAGCGGCGATTTCGGTCCGGTCCGCCGTATCATTCAGGCGATGATGAAGCCGGAATGGGCCTATGATGTCGGCCTGCTCGGCACGCCGCACGATCTGGGCAATGTGTCGAAATATCTCGGCAAGGCCACAGGGCTTGAGGACTATATCGGCTGGTTGGGCGCCAATTTTGACCCGTCGATCAACTGGTCCGATCTCGAATGGATCCGCGACATGTGGAAAGGCCCGATGATCATCAAGGGCATCCTCGATCCGGAAGACGCGAAGGATGCCGTGAAGTTCGGCGCCGACGGCATCGTGGTATCGAACCACGGCGGTCGCCAGCTCGATGGTGCGCTCTCGACCTGCAAGGCCCTGCCGGCGATCGCCGACGCCGTGGGTGACGACCTGACAATTCTGGCCGATTCCGGTATCCGCACAGGGCTGGATGTGGTGCGGATGCTGGCGCTCGGCGCCAAGGGGGTATTACTGGGGCGGGCCTATATCTATGCCCTGGCCACTCACGGCGAGGTGGGCGTGACCAACCTGCTGGACCTGATCGAGAAGGAAATGCGCACGGCCATGGCGCTCACCGGCGTGAAAACCATCGCCGAAATCAACCGCAATCTGCTGGCCTGATATGAAAAGGGCCTCCGGATGGCTCCGGAGGCCTTAAGATCATGCACCCCCTACGGTCTGCTTCTGGGTGCCCAGGCCTTCGATGCCCAGTTCCATGACATCGCCGACATTGAGATAGATCGGGTCAGGCTTCTGGCCAAGGCCGACACCCGGTGGGGTGCCGGTCGAGATGACATCGCCCGGATGCAGCGACATGAACTGCGAGACGTAATGCACCAGGAAGGCCGGCTTGAAGACCATGGTGGCCGTCGAGCCGTTCTGGAAGCGCTTGCCGTTGACGTCCAGCCACATTTTCAGGTTGTTGATGTCGCCGGCTTCATCCTTCGTCACCAGCCAGGGGCCGATAGGGCCGAAGGTGTCGCAGCCCTTGCCCTTGTCCCAGGTGCCGCCGCGTTCGGTCTGGAAGTTGCGCTCGGACACATCATTGATGGTGCAGAAACCGGCCACGTAATCCAGCGCCTCGGCTTCGGAAACGTAGGACGCCTTCTTGCCGATGACCAGGCCCAGTTCTACCTCCCAGTCGAGCTTGGTCGAGCCGCGCGGCTTGAGCACTTCGTCGTTCGGCCCGACGATGGCGGAGGTGGCCTTCATGAACAGGACGGGCTCATCCGGCACGGGCAGGCCGGATTCGGCGGCGTGGTCGGCATAGTTCAGGCCGATGCAGATAAACTTGCCGACGCGGCCGACGCAGGGGCCATAACGCGAACCGAACGGAGCGAGGGGCAGGGTGGCCGGATCGATGGCGGCGATCTTAGCCGGCCCTCGGCGGAGAGCACGTCGCCGGCGATGTCATCGACCACGCCGGAGAGGTCGCGGATCTGGCCTTCGGCATCGAGGAGACCGGGTTTTTCAGCGCCCGACGGGCCGAAGCGGAGCAGTTTCATTTTGTAATCCTGAATAGAAGCGGGGAGGCGCGGTTCAACACCGTCAAGTTACGGGTCAAGGGGCTGTGCCCCTTGCCTAGTTTAACCAGCCGCCATCGATAATGTGTGCCTGGCCGGTCGTAAAGCTGGATTCGTCTGAAGCGAGATAAACGGCGAAGGCGGCCAGTTCTTCCGGTGTGCCCAGGCGACCTGTGGGCTGGCGTGACAGGAACATGGCGCGGCCCTTCTCATAATCGCCGGTATCGCGCATCCGCTGCTGAAGCGAAGGCGTATCGATGGTGCCGGGGCAGATGGCGTTGCAGCGAATGCCTTGCGCCACAAAATCGGCAGCCACCGACTTGGTCAGTCCCACCACGGCGGCCTTCGAGGCGCCGTAGGCCAGGCGGTTGGCCACGCCCTTGAAGGCGGCCACGCTCGCCATATTGATGATCGAACCCTGTTTGCGTTCCAGCATCCTGGGCAGGAAGGCCTGGATGGTGTGGAACATGGCGGTGACATTGATCGAGAAGCTGAAGTTCCAGGCGGCTTCATCCGTGGTCAGGACCGTACCGGCATGGACATAGCCGGCGCAATTATAGAGCACGTCAACCTGCGGGAATTCGGCGGCCAGCGCCTTGATGGCGGCGGGATCGGTGGCATCGAGCGGGCGGCAGATCGCGCCTTCCAGACCCTCCAGAAATTCAAGCTTTACGTCGGTGGCAATAACGGTGGCGCCTTCTGCGATAAAGGCTTCCGCCGCGGCGCGGCCCATGCCTTGGCCAGCGGCGGTGATAAAGGCGGTCTTGCCGGTGAGGCGTCCCATAAATGGCTCCGTTACATAATACATATTATGAATATGTTTTAGGCAAGGCATAGTTCTAAGTCAACCCTAAACCCGCAAGTGATATTTAATCCCCCACGGCGCCAAAAACTTACGGGTCAAGGGGCCGCGCCCCTTGCTTCAAAAAAGACCCGCCGCTTCCGGAGAAGGGCGGGCCAGGGGGCCTCTGTCACCGGACCTGTAAAACGGGTGAATACAGGTCCGGACAATTACGCAACAGACAGCAGGTCGGGGAGAACTTTGGTTTGTCGCGCTTTTTAATCCAAAAAGTGCGTCACACTTTTTGGAAAGCGCTTAGTAACGGAAGCGGATGCCGGCGGAGATACGCTTGCCGGTGGTGCGGTATTCCTTGGTCCGGTCAGGCGTGACCGAGTAGATGAACTCGTTCTCGTCCGTCAGGTTCAGGCCGTCGAGATAGACGGTGAAGTGGTCGTTGATGTCGTATGAGACACCGGCATCGAGCTGGCCGTAGGCGTCGAAATATTCCGGTTCGTTGTTACGCCCTGACGCCAGTTGCAGGAACTTGTCGCGCCAGGTGTAGGCGATACGGGCCTGGAAGCCATACTTTTCATAGAAGCCGACCAGGGAATAGCTGTCCTTGGAAAGCCCTTCGAGCGTGTAGGTAATGCCGGAGCCGTTGGTGTAGCGGGCATCACTGTCGGCATAGGTATAGCTGACCTGCGTGCCCAGGCCGTCGAACGGTGAGGGCAGGTTGTTGAACACCTGACGGTAACCCAGTTCGAAGCCCTTGACCACGGCGCCCTTCCCGTTGACTGGAATTGTGACCGCGAAGGTAACGGGACCAACGACCTCCGTCGTATTGCCGAGCGTAACAAAGGAGTCGATGTTCTTGTAGAAGGCGTTGAACGACAGCAGGGACAGGCGGTTGAAATACCATTCCAGGCCGCCTTCAATCTGCGAGGCGCGGAAGGGTTGCAGGTCCGGATTGCCGTGCTTGATCGTCTCGTTACCGGGATTGGTCTGGATCGACAGCTTCGGCGACAGATCCGACAGGGTCGGGCGGGTCATGACGCGGGAGGCGGCAAAGCGCAGCAGCAGGTCGTCGGTCAGGTTCAGCTTGGCATTCAGCGAAGGCAGGATATCAGTATAGTGACCGTCGAAACTTACCGGAATGACGTCCGACAAGGTGACGATGTTCTGGCCGGCGTCATTCGGTGCGGCCGACAGCACGGTCCGCGAGGCACCGGACGAAGTGTAGTTGGTATCCTCGACGCGGACACCGGCATTGATCGCCAGCGGCATACCGCCGATTTCGGTGCGGATATCGCTCATCAGATAACCGATGGTGACCTTTTCATCCACGACCGACGAGCCTGAGGGATCGAAGACGCCGGGGGCAAACGCCTTGCCGTCCTGATCGGCGAACGACTTGACCTGCTGGATCAGGGCGATCGGATCATAGGCTACCCAGTCGCGGATAATGTTTCCGTCATGACTTGAGAAGAAATCCATGCTGGTGTTGGAGAACAGCGACTCTGGCAGAACACGATCGGAGCCGCAATAGGCGCACTGCTGGCCGAACGGCATGGAATTGGTGGTGATCGTCTTGGTGCGCTGTTCGCTGGCCAGGCCGGCATAGAGCGTGACGGCGCCTTCCGGGGCCCACTTGGCGTCGAGCTTGAACTCGTTGGTCTTGTCATCGATATCCGAACCGCCGCCCCAGATATAGTAGTGGGCGGTTATGCCCTGCGGGTTGGTCGCGGCGTTGGCGTAGTTGGGCGAGGAGAAGCCGTAGTCATAGATCGGGCTGCCGCTGCGGCGATCGAACCACAGGTCCATGTTCTTGCGGCGGATGGTGGTGAAGTCGCTGTCTTCCTTGCCGCGGCGCTGGGCCTTGGAGGTCGAGGCGTCGAAGCTGAGGGTAAGGGTATCGGTCGCCTTCCATGCGGCGTTGAAGCCGACCATGGTGGTGGTGACGTCGCGGGTATCGTGCTGCAGAATCTGGTCGACCGTGCCGCCGGTATAGCGCTGGTAGACCGCTTCATTACCCTGAACGACCTGCTCGACGAGCGTGCCGCCGGAGAAGTCATAGGCGAGACCCGTCTGATCCTCGGTGATGTCCGCCTTGGAATAGAGGGTGTCTAGGGTCAGGGTCAGGTTTTCGGCCGGCTTCCACTGCACCGAGCCATTGAGACCGGTCATCTTCTTCTTGCGGACGAAGAAGAAGGGCGACAGGTTCGATGGCATGGAAATGTGCGTGAAGGGCGCCACATCCGGGCCGAGCCGGGCGCCGGCGACGCCGCCGGCATTGTAGTAGCTGTCGGTTGAGGAGCGGTAGACGTGGCCGGCGCCGATGGTAAATTCATCGTCGCGGACTTCCTGGTCCATATAGGAGGCGGAGAGGGCGACGCCAAAGGTGCGGGGCGTCATTGCGCCAGCTCATGACGCCGGAGGCTTCCGGGTTCTGCGTGTCGGCCAGTTCGGCCCACTGGCTGCCGACTGAAGCGGCGGCGGTGAAGCTCTTGGATTGATCGAGCGGACGCAGGGTGCGGACATCGACCGTGGCGCCGATTGAGGCGCCGTTGATATTGGCCTGTGGCGACTTATAGACATCGGCGCCGGCGATCAGTTCGGAGGGCAGGACGTCGAAGGAGAATTCGCGGCCGTTATTGTCGGTGGCCAGCGTGCGGCCATTGACGGTGACGGCGTTGAACTTCGGTCCGAAGCCGCGCACCGAGACATAGCGGCCTTCGCCGCGGTTGCGCTCGATGGTCACGCCGGGGATACGTTGCAGCGATTCGGCGACGTTCTGGTCGGGCAGCTTGCCGAGATCCTCGGCGGCGATCGAATCGACCGTATTGATGGCGGCCTTCTTGATATCAATGGCGGCCTTCATGGAGCGGCGAATACCGCGAACGATGACGACCTGGGATTCGTCAGGCGCGGCGGCGGCCGGCGTGTCGGTTTGCGGGGCAGCATCCTGAGCAAAGGCCGGTGCGACGATCGCGGCGGCGGAGAGGGCTGTGGCGGCCAATAATACGAGTTTCCTGGACATGATTTCCTTCCTTGGTCGCCCCCTTATGTGAGGGGCTGATGTCCTGACACTATTTCAAGGTAATATGTGTGTCAAATGATCATCATATGTCCGACAATATGGCGTTTCTCTAAATTGAGCCCGGGAAGAGTGGAAATGAAGTGCTGCGGGGCAGGCCCTGCAACGCGCAAATTTGTTTTCTCTCTTTTGAAGGCATCCTGTGTGCGCTTCAGCTCTCTGTATTTATTTGTTTTTTATCTTGCGGTTTGGCAAAGACGCTGGGCGGGGTTATGGTTTCAAATGCGAAAATCGGCTGTCCGATGCGGCTTTCATATATTTTAGCGCATTTACCTCAGGCCGGCGACTAAAAAAGAGGTGTGTGCCGCGGAAGCCCAACCCACTTATAAAGCTTTATTTTTTATGGCCAATATGCCATTTATCCGCACCCATTTCGAGATTTGCTCACAAAATATAAATGACAATAATTTTGTGACCAAATGATCACATTTGTGATTTGAATATATATAATTGCATCATTTTTTGATGTATTTTGATTTATTGCTAAATTTATTGTCTGAGTTATTTGGTGGGTTTGATAAAAAAACCGCCTCTGCTAGGCAGAAGCGGCTTGAAATCGCCAGGTGAGATGGCAGGTTATTTCACGGATCGGATCGGCAGAACAAAGAACGATCCGGCGAAGACGAAAACCAGGGCGGCGATGAAAAGTACGCGATAATCAGTATCGAAATATTTCAGCAGTTGCGCCGCCATGACCGGCGAAATGATCTGCGGTATATTGACGGCGGTGGTGAGTAGGCCGAGATCCTTGCCGGCCTCGCCGGTGTCTTTTGGCAGAACCTGGGTCATTAGCGCCATGTCGATCGACATGAAGGCGCCGTAACCCACCCCGATCAGGGCGGCATAGCCATACATGCCTTCGAGATTCGGCATAAACAGCGGCACGACCAGGGCCGCCCCCCATGATGATGCTTGATGCGAACACGAACGGCTTGCGACGCTTGATCCAGTCCGACAGCCAGCCCGACAGCATGGATGAGCCAAAAACACAGAAGAATGTAATGAGAGAGACCGTGCCGATGACGATATTGGCCTGATCGGTGCCCAGGCCGATATAGTCCTGCAGGATGTAGAGCAGGTAAGTGACAATGGCCTGGTAGCCCATATATATGGTGAAGCGGCCGGCGAAGGCCCACCAGAAATCGGGATAGGCTTTCGGATCGATCCAGAACCCTTTCAGGAAATCGCCGGCGCGGAATCTGGCCAGCGGTTCGCCTTTGGAAGAGGTATCGTGGTTGAGGATCACGAAGGCAATGCAGCAGATGGCAATGGCGCCGGCGAAGACGGCATAGGCCAGTGGCATGTTATTGGCCAGGCGTCCGGCGACGATCATGCCGACCGTACCACCGGCGGTCATGCCGGCGCCGACAAAGCCGGAAGCCGTGCCGCGGGCGTGTTCGGGGAAGCGGTCGGCGACCACGGTGGTAAGCGCCGGCTGCATGGAGTTGAGCGCGATGGCGGCGATGACCCAGACGGCGGTAATGGTCCAGAAGGTCGGCATATAGGCGACGCTGGCAAGCGCTATGGCCCCGATCACCGAACCGGCGACGATCCAGGGCGTGCGGCGACCCCATTTTGAGCGGGTACGGTCGGAAAAGGCGCCGGCGATCGGTGTCGTCAATGTTGAGAAGATTGAAGTGACGAAGAACATCAGGCCGAGGTTTTCCACCTTGTGTGCCGGATCTAGCGTGGCGATCTGGTTGGGCAACAGCACGGCCAGCACGCCACAATAAAGCGCCAGAAGCATGAAGAAACAGACGAAAAGCGAGCACAGCAACAGCCAGCGGCGGCCGCCTTCGACATGAGGAATGCCCGATAAAGAAACGGCTGGCGCTTCGGTCAGGGTCGGTTGCTGGTCCATTGTTTCCTCTGTTTTATAATTGATAGACGGTCCGGGCGGTGCCTGACCAGACCTGTATTTGCTGATTTTCTGGCAGGTGGCTGATGGCCGAGGCCACCACGGCCTGCCAGCGCGCATAGCCGCCGGCGAGATCGACGACCGGCCAATCACCGCCGAACAGGCAGCGTGAGGGGCCAAAGGTGCTCAAGGCGTGATCGAGGTAAGGACGGAGCTGTTCTTGTGTCCAGTGGTCCCAGTCGGCCTCGGTTGGCAGGCCGGAGAGTTTGCAAAAGACATTAGGCATAAGCGACAGGCTATTGATTTCATTTGCCCAATCGCCGGCATGAATATCTGTGCCGTGAGATTTGATGTCTGGCTTGCCGAGATGGTCGAGAATGACGCGTGCGTCCGGTACGGCCTTGAAAAGCGCAGCCAGCGCCTGGCGCAATTCCGGCAACTGCCGCGCACGGATACACATGTCGAGACTGAAACCGGCCTTCGCTGCGGCGATCATGCCGGCCTGATAGCCTTCGGAAATCATGAAGCCGTCGGGTTCATTCTGCGCATTACGGCGGATGCTGACGACCTTTGATTTGGTTTTCAGCGCTAATATATGCGGGGTATCACCCAGTTCCAGCGGCGCATAGGCGACAATACCCAGAATGGAAAAGTCGAGGCTGTTGACCCAGTCAACCTCTGCCAGCGCCTCTTCGCAATCGGCCTGTACAAAGATCGCGCCTTCGAGAGCGGCGCCTGTCGCGGCAAACTCTTCAGGCCCCATGCGCCCGCTGATCGCCGGCACATATTGCAGCCAGTCGTAGGTCAGGCGTTCGGGGTTCCAGAAGTGCAGGTGCGAATCTATCATTGATTATTGGCCCGCCTTGCCGCCGTTGCCGGGCAGCACGTCCCAGCCCTGGTTCAGAACCGGCGCCAATATGGCTTTGACTCGCGCCAGCAGTTCCGGATCGATCGGTTCGGAGAGGACGGCCACATTATCGCGCATATTGGCCGGGGTGGAGGAACCGATCACGGTCGTTGCCATGCCGTTCTTCATGGCGCCTTGCAGGGCAAATTGCAGGGCCAGTTTCGAGATGTCGCTGCCGGCTTCAGCGCATATCCGTGCGGCCTCGGCGGCGGCGGCATGAACCGTGGGATGGCCGGGATGCCAGTCGGGCGGGCCGCGCCGGGTCAGCAGGCCCATGCCGAGCGGTGACGCATTGAAAACGCTGATGCCCTGGGCTTGCAGGCGCCTGGCCACCGGCGCCAGGCGCTGATCCTGAAGCGTATAGGTGCAATAGGCCATGATCGTATCGACCTGTTGCTCGACCGCGACCTTTTCCATGAGGGCCAGATCATAGCCGGTAATGCCGACAAAGCCGATGACGCCCTGGCGCTTAAGGTCGTGCAGGGTGGGGAGGGCCTCGCCGATCAACTGTTGATAATCGCCCATTTCAATGTCGTGACATTGCAGGATGTCGATACGGCCGCATTTCAGCCGGCAAAGGCTGGCATCAAGACTGCGCAGGGTGGCCTCGCGCGAAAAATCCCAGTCCTTGTCGCCATAACGGCCGATCTTGGTGGCCAGCACATAGGTCTCGCGCGGCACGCCCTGCAAGGCATGGCCAAGCGCGGTCTCGGCTTTTGTCAGGCCATAATAAGGCGCGACATCGATGAAATTGACGCCCAGTTCCAGCGCTGTGCGTACGGTCTCGTCGGCATTTGCCTGCGAAACTTCGGAATAGACGCTGCCGAGCGACGCTGCGCCCAGCGCAAGGGTAGATATAGCCGGGCCGTCAGGTTTGATATTGGATGTTTCCATGTGATTTTTCTTTGTTTGAAACCACGAATGGACACGAATATGCACGAATAGCTTCGTGTTCATTCGTGTCCATTCGTGGGTCCGATATTTAACTTTCCGGCACCAGCCTCAGGCCCGCGCGGCTTGGCCGCACATGGGGGCCGCCGGCGACATTCCATTGACCGGACTGGCGCTTGGCGGCAATCGCCGTTTCATCAACCTCGATACCGAGCCCTGGCGCATCGCCCAAAATAATGCCGCCATCGGCGATCTCCTGATCGATGGTCAGGCCGTAAGGCACCTTCCAGTCCTGCACCTCGATCGTCAGCAGATTGGGCACAGCCGCTGCGGCATGGGCCACCGGATTGCCATTATAACCCACCGGCGAGACCGGCAGGTTATGGGCATGGGCGGCCATGGCGACGCGGTTGAAATGGGTTATGCCCCAGACCATTCCGGCCTGAACCACATCAACCGCGCCGGCGGTAAAGAGGGGCAGGTATTGGTCCAGCCCCGTCAGGTTTTCGCCGGTCGCCACCGCGCATTTCGAGGCGCGGGTAATGACGGCGTGGCCCTCGGCATCCCAGCGACGCACGGGTTCCTCTATCCAGGTCAGGTCGAGATGGTGTTCGATTTCGGCAATGTGACGCAAGGCCTGCTTGCGCGACCAGGATTCATTGACATCGAACATGATGGCCGGGCGCGGGCTGTTGCGCTTCAGCACGTCTCGGACGCCAAGCATCCGGCGGATATCGCGGTCGATATCGCGGCCGCCCTTGATCTTGGCGGAGGTGTACCCACGATCGGCCCATTCGCCATAGAGGGCGTACAGCGCATCGTCCTCCAGCCCCATGCACAGGCCGGAGGCATAGCCCGACACGAAGCGGTCGCGCGCGCCCAGCGTCCGCCACAGGGGCTCGCCGGCCATCTTGGCTTTCAGATCCCACAGCGCCATATCGACCGCGCCGATGGCGCCATAGGTGGCGCCGGCGTGTCCGCTCTTGAACACATGGGCGAGCATCCGGTCATAAAGCGTTGTAACCGCTCGCGGATCTTCACCTTCCACGGCCGGGAAAACACGCGCGATGTCGCCATGGGCGCCCAGGCCGACACCGGTCAGACCCTCATCGGTTTCCAGCAGCAGGATCGGCACATCGGTAATGCCGGAACGCACCAGTCCGTTGACATCACCAATCGGCCGGCCCCAGTCATGGACCGTGGTGAGGCTGCGATAGCCGGTAATCTTCATCTGTGGTCTTTCTCGTCAACGCCGCCACAGACGGTAAATCCCGCGATGTGGAGTTATAATATGTATTATGAAAATTAGCATTGGCGATAAGGCTTGGCAAGGGCTGAATTGGACGGCCCTCCGGTTTGCAATAATAAGCCTTTGAATTGCCTTGTAATAAGACTTGCAAGACTTTGAAAAATATATGACATATGCTGAATGTGCGTGGTGGCGGCTTCCAGCGAAATCCCTGCGAATTTGCGCGATCCGTGTTACGCTGACCAAGAATCGACTCTTGAGGTAAAAACGCTTGAATACCACTGTAGCCTTTTCCGCCCGTAATGCCCGCCGCCGTCCGCGTCTGGCCGTCGCCGTCGTCGAAGACCTGGTGACCGCCATCGTCACCGAGGTTTATCCCGCCGGTTCAGCCCTGCCGCCGGAAAATGTGCTGTGCGATATGTTCGAGGTCAGCCGCACCGTTATCCGCGAGGCGACCACGGCCATGACCGAAAAGGGGCTGGTGGTGTCGCAGCAGGGGCGCGGCACGATCGTGCAGGATTCCTCGCACTGGAGCCTGCTCGATCCGATGGTGCTGAGCGCGCTTTTCCAGCGTGATGATGGCCTGTCCTATCTCGACAATCTGGTCGAGATCCGCGTGACTCTCGAATCCTCCATGGCCGCCAAGGCGGCGCAGAAGGCGACGGGTGAGGATATCGCCGAACTGACGGCGCAGATGGAAAAGCTGGAAAGTCTGATCCAGACGCCGGCCGCCTATGTCCATGAGGACGTGAAGTTCCATGACATCATCATGCGGATATCGGGTGATAAGCTCAGTGAAGCTATTATCAACAGTATTCAGGGCAAGGCGCTGAAAAATCTGAACTATTCCGGAAAGCTCAATGTCGAACATATCCGGGAAACCCATGCGGCCCATACCGAGGTCTATCAGGCTATCCTGAAACATGATGGCGAAGCTGCCGCAAAGGCCATGCGCGACCATATCGAAGGGTCGTGGAAGAAGCGCCGCCCAACGAGTCTGAAAGTCTAAATTCTCCTCCCTTGCGAAGCGGGGGAGGTGTCAGCGCCCAGTTCATTCGGGCGAAGCCCGAAGGGCTGGTGTCGCTGACGGAGGGGGCATCAAGGGTGGTAAGTGGCGCCCTCCGTCGCGGACAAGCCGCGACACCTCCCCCGATAAATCAGGGGAGGAGAATGATTTCCGAGCTATTCTTTTGAACAACGGAACCTGCGCCAAAGCCCTCAATCCGGCCGCCTTTAACATCATCCAGCACAATTGCCGGGCGGGCGTCGGGTGTTTCGACATCGAACGTGCAGTCCTTGAGGATCAAGCCCCGCAGATTTCGCCCATAAAACCCATAAGCCGGCAGGGTGCCCATGAAACTGACCTCCAGGCTGGCCTCGCGCTTTTCCTTGGGCGTGCGCGCTGAATCCCTCATCGTGCCGCCGCCCGAACTGACGACATGCACATCCGAGAAACTGACATCCATGACCGGCGCATCGGGAATGCCCTGCACACCGCACGGATAGCGGCCATCGGCGCCGGACACCTGGATATTGTCGAACCGCACCCGCCGGCAGGCCCCGACCGTCGTGCCTTCCGGTGCCCGCAGACGCGCCGCCTGACGGATGAATAGCGGATGATTAACCGGATTGCGTAAGATTATGTTCGAAACGACGACATCTTCCAGAACGCCGCCATCGACCACGCCGATCAGAATGCCGCGCGTGTTTTCGCAAACACAATCCCTGATCAGTATATTGCGGAAGCCGCCATTGCTCTCGGTGCCGAGCTTGATGCGGCCAAGCACGCCCATATCATCGACCGAGCGATAATCAGACAGGCGGTAGCAGCCATCGATCACCGACCCGGTTTCAAAACCTGAAGTCTGGCAATTGGTTATGCTTATATTCTCACAGATCACCTTACGCCCCAGCGCATAGCTCGACTTGACAACGATGCCGTCATCATGCGGCGCATTGACCCGGCAGTTGGTCACGCGCACATCACGGCAGCAATCGATATCGATGCCGTCGCGGTTGGTGTCGACGGTTATGGTGTCGATCGTGGCATTGGTGCAGCCGAGCAGGTGGCAAGCGAAATGCCCGCCTTGCAGAATGGTGACATCTCGGACCAATACATTGCGGCAATTCTTGAAGCCGATAGCGCGGATGCCCTGGCCCTGCATGGCGATTTCCTTCGGATCGGCGATGCGCGGCGCGATCCAGCCGGTGGCGCCGTGCCAGCGCGCACCGGGATCTTCACGCCGCAAGCCCTTGCCGAAAATCATCCCGCGCCCCATGACCGAAACATGATCGGCGCCATCGGCATAGATCAGACTGCAATGGAACTGGGTGATGCCGAAGTCCTGGAACTGCTCCGGCATGTCCGCCTCTGCCAGGTCATATCTACCCCTGTGGAGCGCCGGATCGGCAGCCTCCAGCACGCAGCCTTCAGCGAGCAATAGTGTAATATTATCAAAGAGACGCAGGGAAAAGCTGAGATAATGCCCGGCGGGCAAGAGCACGGTGCCGCCTCCGACCTTACGGGCGGCGGCAATGGCCGAATTGATCGCCGGGCTGTCGAGTGTGACGCCATCGCCGCGCGCACCGAAATCGCGGACGTCAAAAAGCCCGTGCGCCGCGAAAGCCGGCACGTTGCTTAAAGGGAGGGCAAACAGCGCTGCCGCGCCGGTTAGAAGCGCGCGCCGGATCATTCCTTGCGCGTCTTTTCAGCGACCGGAGACCCATTGGGCTGCGGCAGGCCGGCAGGGTGTGCCAGCGGTTTCACGGCGCCGAATTCCACCGGTCCGGCCTCTGGCATGATGCCGGCATTGGCCATGACCTGCTTCGCCTCAACGGGCCACTGACTGCCCGTGACCAGGTGATCATCCAGGATCAGGTCTTCCTGATAGGCAGACCAGATGCCGCCGGTTGTTGTGGTGTTGTGCCAGTTGCCGCGCGCCGTATTGTTGACTGAGGTGCGCAGGGGCAAGGCGGAGCGGGCGGTATTGATATTCAGCCAGACCCCGGCATCCTCCACTACATTATTGCGCGCCAGGATGCCGCGCGAGCCTTCGTCGAAATAGAGGGCGATGCGGTCGCCGATATCGAAGACGTGGTTTTCGGCGAAAACGCAGTCCGGACAGGCGCCAAGATTATAGATGGCGCCGCCATCATTGAACAACTGCTTGACCTTGTAGACGCGGTTGAAGCCGACAAAGACATCTCTGTGGGTGGTCGGGGTCTCGTAGACTGGCTGGCCGCCACCGCCCTGGGCCACGGCATCATAGCCGCGCTGGCGGGTCCGATAGTTCGGATTGCCGCCGGCATCGACATAGCCCCAGCCATAGCCGACATCGATCGCATCGTAAGGCGTGTCGGAAATGTCGTTATGGATGATGACCGTGTTCCACACATAGGTGGAAAGAATGGCGGAATTGTCCTTGTAATCCTGGCTGATATTCTGGATCAGGTTGTTCTCGACGACAAGCTGACGGTTGGTCAGGTTGCCGTTTGACGGATGATGCGCGTCCGGCAGCACGCCGCCGGAGGAGATGGCGCCGCCGGCCAGATCGGTGAAGACATTGCGCGAGACGACGATATCGGTCGTCGCCAGGCCCTGGCCGGTGAAGTTGGCATTGGCATCGTTGCCGATGCCGAGCGCATACTGGCCGAGATGGGCGAACACATTGCCATCGAGCACTATGTGTTGGGCGGCGGCGAACTGAACCGCCGCCGGCGTCTGGTGCCATTTGTCGCGCACGGTCTCGAATTCCGGACAGCCGGTCTTGCAGACCTCCAGCACATTCTTCGGATAGGCCGCGGCCCGACCGGTCAGGAAGGAACCGCTCTGCTGGCTGGCGAAGCCTTCCGGTGAGGACGGGCCCATCCACGAACTGTAGGAGAATTGCAGGCCGGAAAATTTCAGGTCGGTGACCGGGGCTTCGGGCGTGCCGGCGGCGCTGACCAGCACCTCCAGCCGCGGCAGGATCGCCTTTGCCTGCTTCATGTCCACGCCATCGGCCGGTTTGTAATAGAGCTTGCCGGCGGCCGGATCGATATACCACTGGTTCGGTTTCGTCAGGAAGGCCAGGCTGTTTTGCAGATAGAGGTGCGACCATTCGGGGTGGAACGGGTAGGGGATGCTGTCATAGCCCCAGATATTGTTGGCCCAGGCTGGCTGCTGCATGGTGAGGGTGTTGACGCTGATGGCTTCCACCGGCGAGAAGCGCGAGGTGAAGAAGCCTTGGCTCTCGATTTCGATACGGTGCTGATCGGCCAGGCCGGCCAGCCATGACCAGCTTTTATCCTTCAGCACCATGCCGGTTTCGGTGAAGGTGACCGCGTCGCGCGGCAGTTCGATCTGGGCGCGTTCGGCCAGGGCATCATTGACCCAGAGCTGGCGGCTGTCCATGCCTTTTGGTACATCTGCGACATAGATATGCTTTTGGGCGTCATGGACGCGCCAGCCGGTGACGGGTACGCCGCCGGACAGGACCGGACGCGCCTGCGGGGCGGCCTGCCAGGTGACGGTAAAGCCCTTCTGACCGCCATCGGCCTGGGTGAAGACCAGCGGCGCCAACAACGCATAGGTGCCGTCGGCCAGGATGACGGCCACATCGCCGGTGGCGTTGTGCTGGCGTACGGCGACCTGGGCGCGGGGCAGGGTTTTGAAAGGATGTGCCGCAGACCCATCGTCTGCGTCACTGCCTGCGGGAGAGACGTGGATCTCACTGCTGGGATGTGCCCAGCGTGTCTGGGCCTGGGCTGGCAGGGCGGCGAGGGCGAGTATCGCAACAAGGGTAAGGCGACGGTCGGCTGGCATTATCCACTCCCACGGGACTATGTTTCTTGTTTTATATGCCACACTTCAAACATAATACATCATATGTCAAGGGCGTGATGTTTTAATAAGAGCTTACTTGATCCTGATTTTTTGCGAGGACGCTACGCATGGAAAGCCTCATCACGCCGGGGATAGAGACAGGACATCAAGCCATCAGGCTTTTTATAGCCCTTCATCTGAGGTATCCGCATGTTCAAGTTCCCCACCTTTAAAGCCGGCGGTTTTGCTCTGGCCCTGTCGCTGACCACGACGGCCCTGGTGCCCGCCGTCTTGCCGCAGGCCGCCGAGGCTGCCACCAAGGCCGATATCAACGCCGATTCTCAAGCGGCGCTGAATTCGCTCTATGCCGGCAACCCCACCGCCAAGCTTATCGGCTCCAAAGCCAAGGCCATCCTGATCTTCCCCAGCATCGTCAAGGCCGGTCTGGTGTTCGGCGGCGCTTATGGTGAGGGCGAGTTGCTGATGAACGGCGGCGTGGCAGACTACTACAACTCTTTCTCCGGTTCCTGGGGGCTCCAGTGCCGGGGCGCAATCCTACGGCTATGCCGTCTTTCTGATGACCGACAGTGCCGTGAAATATCTAAAGGATAGCTCGGGCCTGGAAATCGGCGTCGGTCCCACCGTCGTCGTGGTTGACGAGGGCGTAGCCCGCAATCTCTCGACCTCGACCCTGAAGGACGACGCCTACGCTTTCATTTTCGACCAGAAGGGCCTGATGGCCGGTGTTTCCATAGAGGGCACCAAGATATCCAAGATCAAGCAATAGTACCGAACGTCTGATCCTGTTATGAGCCCTCCGGTATCCCCCGACCGGAGGGCTCTTTTCTTATAAGGTGTCAGCTTAGTCCACCCAATCCTTTCGGATGGTTTTGGATGCGAGAAACAGCAAGACCGCCGCCACCAGATAGAAGCCCAGGCCGATTACAAAGGCCCATTTGATTGAGTCCGCGCCATATTCCGGTTTGAGCAGATCCGACACCTTGCCGAAAAAATAGGGCCCGGCACTCAATCCGATCAGGTTGGTGATCAGCAGGAACAACGCCGCCATCTGGGCACGCGCAGAGGCCGGCCCCAGGTGCTGTATGGCGTTTACCAGCGGTCCGAACCACATCAGGCCGAGCGCCTGGGGTATCAGGATCAGGAAGAACGCCTCATGCGGCGTTTTCGCCATGACGCACAGGGCATAGAGCGGTGCCGACAGCACGAAGGCGATCGCCGGAATCAGCGGATAGGCGCCCTTGCGGTCCGGGCCGAGCCAATCCCCCAGTATGCCGCCCGCCAGAATGCCGACAATGCCGCTGATCAGAAAAGCGCCGCCGAAGAGTTCTGACCGGCTGACGATATCCATGTGCAGCGAGCGCGCCAGGAAGGTCGGGAACCAGTACAGAAAGCCGTAACCGACCAGCGAGGCGAAGGACGCGCCAAACGCCATCAGCCAGAAACTCGGCTTGCCGAAGGCCAGAGAGGCAACCTTACCAAACGACAGGGGGCGGCGGGCGCCTTGTCGAACTGCCCGCGCACCGGATCCCTGACCAGCAGCCGGAACACAGGCGCCATCAGCACGCCCAGCCCGCCAATAACCAGAAAGGCCCAGCGCCAGTTGACCGCCGCCGCCATCAGACCACCGAAGAGGATACCGGCCGCGCTGCCGATGGGAATGGCCAGGGAATAGACCGACAGGGCGCGGGCGCGCTGTTTTGGCGGGTAGAGGTCGGCGATCAGGCTGTAGGCGGGCGGAACGCCGCCGGCCTCGCCAATGCCGACCCCCATGCGCGCCAGGAACATTTGCGGGAAGGTCATGGCCAGTCCGCACACCGCCGTAAAGCCTGACCAGACGGCCAGGGACGCGGTCATGATCCAGACGCGGGACCAGCGGTCCGCCAGCCAGGCCACCGGAATGGCCAGCACGCTGTAAAGCAGGCCAAAGGCCAGGCCGCCCATCCAGCCCAATTGGGCGTCATTCAGGTGCAGTTCGGCGGCGATCGGCTCTTTCAGGATGCTCAGGATCTGCCGGTCGAGGAAGTTCAGCGCATAGACGATGATCAGCAAAAACAGTGTGAATGATCCGCCTTTTGCAGGCGTGGTTTCCGATGACATGGTCCGTCTCCCCATCTTTGCCGCCTTCATAGGCGCTGCCGCCGATTTCGACAAAGGAAAACGGGATCGTTCATTGAGTTGTCGCATAAGCGGGCGTAAGAAAAGGGCGTATTTCACCGCAGAGGAGAGTTTCACATGATCCGTACCGCACAGGCCCACTGGGCCGGAAATGGCCAGCAGGGCGAAGGCAGTCTGACCACGCAGAGCAAGGTGCTCAACAGCCAGCCCTACAGCTTCAAGCTCCGCTTTGAAAACGCCGACGGCCAGGCCGGCACGAATCCGGAAGAACTGATCGCCGCGGCCCATTCCGGCTGCTTCTCCATGGCCCTGGCCTTCGCTCTGGGGGCAGCGGGCTTTACGGCCGACAGCATCGATACGGAAGCCGCCGTCAAGCTCGATCCGGTCGAAGGCGGCTTCGCCATCACCGGCATCACGCTTAAGCTGACAGCGAAGATTCCGGGCATTTCCAGGGAACAATTCGACGCCATCGCCGCCGGCGCCAAGGCCAACTGCCCGGTCTCCAAGGCGCTGTCATCGGTACCGATCACACTCGAGGCGACGCTGGTTTAAGGAAGATTTTTAGCCACAGATGACACAGATGGGCGCAGATTTTATGTTCATCGGGAAAAAAAAGATGGGGTGTGATCACCTGTTCAGGCGCGAAGCGCCATCTGTGTTCATCTGTGCCATCTGTGGCTAAAATCTACTGATCCAAACTATCCATGTCACAGTCGGTTGATTTCAATAGCCCGGTATAGAGTCGGAAATCCGACTTCCTGCCGGGCTTTTTCAGGCGCGAAACCGTGCCGACATCGCGCAGGTCGGTGAAGCATCGGGCGAGATCGGGCGCATGGCTGGCATTGACTACGATCAGGGCTTTTTTACCCATGCCCGGCGAGGCGGGCCAGTTGTACCGGTCGCGCTCGGCCATGCCGATGATTGAGGTGTCCGGCATATGTAGGCTGAGTTCACCCTGGGTGTTGTAATCGGTTGTGGCGATCCATTTGCTATCGGTTTCGGAGGCTTTATCATGAATGGCATAGCTAAGCTTCTCCCATCCCAAACCCAGACCGGCGGTGCCACTTTGCTGCGGCAGGACGGGGCTTAAGGCCATAAGCAGCAAAGCGATCACGCTTACGCCAATCCCCACCGGCGCGGCCCATTTGCGGGCCCAGCCGAACCGGCCGCCTTCCGCGCCAACCGCCGCCAGCAGGACCAGTCCGGGAAAGATCGGCGCCGGCCAGTTGCCCTGGATGCGGTCATGAAAAACATGGACCAGCATATAGGCAATCAGTGGCAGGGGCAGGGCGACCAGCAGGGTAAGCGGCGAGTTATCGCGCTGTTTTCGCCACGCCTTCACGCCCAGAACAACAAACACAAAGATCAGCGGATTGAGCAGCAGGGGCTGCGACATCAGGAATTCCAGCAGGTATTGCGCCGTCAGGTGCGCGCCTTCGATGCGGCCGAATTGCTTGGCGAAGGTGATCCAGTGATGCTGCGCGTTCCACACCAGGTTCGGCGCCATGGCCGCCAGGGCGACAACACCGCCAAGCCACGGCCACGGCGTCAGCAGCCACTTCCGCGCCGGCTTGTCGAGTACGAACCACGCCAGCACGCCTAAGCCTAAGAAGAAGTTGGTGTATTTGGCTTCGACGCCCAGCCCGGCAAACAGGCCGAAGACCATCCACCAATAGCCCTTGCCGCTGGCCTGCAATTTCGCCAGCGCCCATAATCCGAAAGCCCACATCAGCACCGAGGGCGGATCTGGCGTGGCGACCACCGAGCCGATGCTCAAAAGCAGGCAGGCATTCAACCACAGCAGCGCCCGGCGGGCGACAACCTCGCTGAAAAGTGTTTTGCCCGTGTCGTAGATCAGCCAGCTTAAACCTGCGAAGCTCAGTACAAACGGCAGGCGCACAAACAGGGCGGATATATCTGGCAGCCCTGGAATGGCGGCTATCCACCACGCCACCATCGGCGGGTGATCATAATAGCCGAAGGACGGATGCTGGGCCCACAGCCAGTAATAGGTCTCGTCCGGCACCAGTCCGGCGCAAGCCCCCGCGACCAGCCGCAGAACCATCAACCCCGCAAGCAGGGGCAGGTAGGGAATGCGGCGGAGGCGGTCGATCAGGCTCATCCGCCCTTATTGGCCGGTTTCTCCGGCTCAGACAAGCTTCATCACGGCCGGGCCGCCCAGCGCCGGATCGGTCATCGAGGGCTTGCCAGTCTCGATATGACCGGCGAAGCGATGGCTGAAACCGTCACCGCTGACGCTGATATCATACCACTGGCTCGTCAGCTCGACCGGCAGCGTCTGCGCTTGCCCCGCGGATAAGGTGATGCGCTTTTCCGGCTGGCCATAGGCTTCGTCCCGGAGGATCACCTGGCCATCACCGATCAGGGTCAGGCTGTTGCCGTGCCATTGTGCCGGGATAGATTGTGCGGTCTTGCCGGAAAAGCGGCGGTGGAAGCCATTCGGCGCGTAGAGCCACAGGTCGTAGGTCTCATCCGCCGGGATCAGGGCCGTCAGTTGCCCGCCGGCCTTGACCGTATAGCGGCGTGGTGGCGATGCGGGTGACAGGCGATCGTAGATATGGAAGACGACGGCCGTATCAGGGCTTTGATTGGCCAGATCGAGGACGACAAAACCGGGTTTCGGGGCGGCATTGGCCTCAAAAGCGTAGGGCAGGGGGCGCGTCGGGCGCTGGCCCTTTTCCTGAACCGGCGGCGTGATCTCGGCGGGCGGTTTTGGCGTGGGCTGGCCGCTCAGTTTGCGGGCGCGTTCCGCCGTAGCCGTGGTTTCAGGCAGGGCCTGGAAGAAAGTGTCGGTGTTCGGCGTAGCGAAGTCGAAACAGGTCGTCAGGTCGCCGCAGACGGCGCGGCGCCACGGGCTGATATTGGGCTCATGCACGCCGAAGCGCGTTTCCAGGAAGCGGATGACCGAGGTGTGATCAAAGACCTGCGAATTGACGAAACCGCCCTTGCTCCAAGGTGAGATGACATAGAGCGGGACGCGCGGACCGAGGCCATAGGGCCGGTCCTTCCAGTCCTTGTCGTTGTGGTATTCGCCGGTGGTATCGACCTGGCTCTCGCCATAGCTGACGCCGTCCAGCTTGGCCGGCACCGAAGGCGGCGGCATATGGTCGAAATAGCCGTCGTTCTCGTCGAAATTGATCAGGAAGACGGTCCTGGCCCACACGGCGGGGTTGGCGGTCAGGGCATCGAGCACCTGGGCAGTGTAGTCCGCGCCCTGAGCCGGCGAGGACGGGCCGGGATGCTCGGAACCTGCCGCCGTGGCGACGATCCACGACACCTGCGGCAGTGTGTCGGCCAGAACGTCCTCTTTCAGCTTGTCGAGCGCGCGGGTGCGCAAAGACCGCGCCGCCAGTTCCATCAAGGGTGCTGATTTCGACATGTCGGCCATGCGGTAGAGCTTGAAGCCGGCCAGGGGGTTGTCGGTGAAGTTGTCGTCCATATCCTGATAGATCTGCCAGCTTATGCCGGAAGCGGTCAGGCGTTCGGGATAGGTGACCCACTCATAGCCGCCGTGGCCCTGCGGGTCGGATTTCAGGTTGTCATAGCCGTTGTCGATCGCCGGACCATTGTGCGTGCCGGAGGGGTCGTTGGTGCCGGTCCAGATGAACAGGCGGTTCGGATTGGTGCCGGCGTGAATGGCGCAGTGATAGGCGTCGCAGATGGTGAAGGCCTCGGCCAGGGCGAACTGGAAAGGAATGTCCTCGCGGGTGAAATAGCCCAGGCTGTGATTATGCTTGGCGCCCGGCCAGTTATTCAGTCGGCCCAGGTCCCAGGCGTCCTGCGCATTGACGAAATTATGAGGCGTGCCTTCCGCGCGCATATATTTGAAATCCTGCACCGTATTGAAGCGGAAAGGCGCGATCAGGTGCTTCTTGTCATGCTCGTCCGGCTGCGACCACACCGTGCCATTGACCGTCGGGATCGGGAAGCGATCGGAAAAGCCGCGCACCCCCGAGAGCGTGCCAAAATAGTGGTCGAAGGCGCGGTTTTCCTGCGTCAGGATGACGACATGCTGCACGTCCATGATCGTGCCGGTGCGATTATCGGCGGGGATATCGAGCGCACGGGCGATAGAGGCGGGCAGGGTGCCAAGGGCTGAAGCCAGAACGCTGGACAGCAGAAAGCGACGACGATCGATGGACATGGCATTACCCCTGATGACTTTTCTTTTGGGGCATATCAGCCAGTCATGACGGTTTTATCAAGGCGGATGATTATGGTATCCCGAAGAGCCTGAAATCCGGCAGTTTGCCGCGCCGCTTGATCTCGTCGTCGGTGCCGATGCGGAAAACGGACGCATCCGAGCCATCGAACGCCTGCCATTTGGACAGGTCGGCGCCATTCGGATCGCCTGTCCGGGCGAAATTCGTCCAATAGGTAGCCAGCCGGTCGGCCAGTTGCCGGTCTTCAGCGCCCCACGGCCGCGGGTCTTTATCCAATTGGTCAAAGACGTACTGGATTTCCGCGCCATGCCCGGCCTGGCAGCCATAGCCGCACGGCGTCGCGGGTTCGGTCGGCGAATGAACGAAGTAATAGAGATAAGGTTTTTGCTTCCCGCCCTTCGCTTGCAGGGAGGTCCAGTACCACATCCGCCAGCCCCACCAGTCGGTGGTCAACTGGTTGATCGCGGCATGGGCCTGTGTATCCGTTGTCCCCGGATAGGCGGCCAGCAGGGCATCGGAGGGCGCATGGCCGAGCAACTTCTCCACCAGCCCCTTGTAGTTGGCCGCGCTGAAATTGCCGGTGCCGAGGATTTCCGGCGCCAGGTCCATGCCTTCATCGGCATTCCAGCCGACCAGGATCGGCACATCGTTTTGCCGGTGGTGGCGATAAGTCGTGGTCATATCTTCGCGCAGCACATCTCCATCGACGATAACGCGCGGCCCCCACGTCTGGCGGATCAGCGTATCGGCATCCATGCGGCGCAGATCGGCGATAGTGGCCGCGCCCTGCGCCTTCATGAAAGCGGCACCCTCGGCCTCCGCCGTTTTGCGATCGGCGCGGGCGTTCTCACTGGCGTCCAGCGGCACGCTGTAATTGCCGCTTTCGGCGATCGCGCGCTGGAACAGGCCCTTCGCGGCCGGTGACGCGATCAGCACGGCCACCGAATTGGCGCCGGCGGATTCGCCCATAATCGTGACGCGGTCCGGATCTCCGCCAAAGGACGCGATATTGGCCTTCACCCATTGAAGCGCGGCGATCTGGTCCTCGATCCCCTGATTGCCGGACGCGTGGTCTGGCGATTCCGCGGAAAGTTCAGGCGTGGCCAGGAAACCAAACACGCCGAGGCGGTAATTGATCGTAACAACGATCACGCCCTTTTCCGTCAGGCGGGTGCCGTCATAGAGCGGTTGCGCGCCGGTGCCGCCGAAATAACCACCGCCATGTATCCACACGATGACCGGCAGGTTTTCGGCTTGCTTTTTTCTAGTATTTTGGGGCGCCCAGATATTGAGATAGAGGCAGTCCTCGCTCTGCGGGTTGCTGATCCAGGCTACGGTCTGGCGGCAGGCAGGTGAAAAGGCGCGGGTCTCTTTAACGCCCGACCACGGCACGACCGCCTGCGGCGGCCGCCAGCGCAGATCCCCGACCGGCGGGGCGGCGAAGGGTACGCCAAACCAGGTGCGCACTTCGCCATTATCCGTGCCCGATATCTGCCCGCCGGTTACCGAAACCGGCGGGGTGGGCTCGGCCAATGCGGGTGCCGCGAGACAGGCGAGACCCAGACAGGCTAAGCTACTCAGGACCCGCATATCTATACCCTCCTTATTTTCCGATAATCTGCACCAGTGAGGGCGCCGATTTGGCGAATGGCTTGTCATTGCCGGTGGCCGTCAGGCTTTGCGTGGCATCGTTCCAGCGCAGGGTGGTGGTCGTTGCCCCCTTGCCCTTTTCGTAGTCATACGATGTGCCGTCATCGTCATAAAGCGTAAACTCCCCGTCCATGCCGGGATAGACTTTCAGCGCGGTGATCGACTGCTTCGTAGCGGTCGACTGGATATCGGAGCCGACGGGCACGATCGAGCCGGCCTTCACGAACACCGGGATCTGTCTTATGGGCGCGGCCACCTTGACCCATTGGCCGCCAGTCATTTTTTCGTTGGTCCAGTAATTATACCAGTCGGCGCCGGCCGGCAGGTACACGTCCTTTTCCGTCTGCCCCTGTTTCGTCACCGGGGCCACCAGGAAGGCCGGACCGAACATGTATTGCGTGCCGATATCGGCGACGTTCGGATCGTTGGGGAAGTCCATCCACAAAGCACGCATGAAGGGGGCGCCGGTGTCGTAGGTCTGTTTGGCCGAAGAGTAGAGATACGGGATCAGCCGATAACGCAGGCGGTCGTAATCGGCCAGGATCGCCTCGGCCTCTTTCCCGAAAGCCCAGATTTCGGTGTGCTTGCGGTCGCCGTGCAGGCGCAGGGTCGGCAGGAAGGTGCCGTACTCGAACCAGCGGGTGAACAGTTCCGGGTAATCGTTATTCTGGCCGACCGTCTCGCGCGCATCCGACGGATCGAGCAGGGGCGTGCCGGTGAAGCTGGTGGTCTGCGGCAGCCATTGCCAGCCGCCGATATCATTGCCCCAATACGCAATCCCCGATGCGGTCATGTTGAGGCCGGTTGGGATCTGGCGTTGCAGCGCTTCCCAGGTCGGGTTGATATCCGATGACCAGAACAACGCGCCGGTGCGCTGCGAACCCAAGTAAGCGGCACGCGACAGGATCAGCACGCGTTTGTTCGGCTTCCACTCGCGCATCCCCTGTGCCACGCCCTCGACGTGCAGCAGCGGGAAGACGTTATGGTAGCGGTCGCCGGAACCGATGGAGAAGAAGTTGCCGTCCGGCACCAGGTCCGGCTCAGTCTCGTCCAGCCACGGATAATCGAAGCCGTGGCTGAGGATATTGTCGCGGGCGTGTTCCCAGAACCATTTGCGCGCGTCTGGGTTGGTGGCATCGATCAGGCCGCCGGTGCGATCGGAGCGGAAGGGCAGGCCATCGACCGTCTTGCCGTCCTTGTCTTTAAGCAGGAAGCCCTTGTGGTCCAGTTCGTTGAAATAACGCCCGGCGGTCTCGTAGCGCGGCCAGATCGAGACGATCGACTGCATCCCCATATCGTGCAGTTGCTTGTTCATGGCGTCCGGATCGGGAAACTCGGCCGGATTGATGTCCATCTGGCCCATGCGCGTCCAGTAGAACCAGTCGAGCACCATGATATCGAGCGGATACTGCTTCTCGCGGTAGGTATTGGCGACGCGCAGGATTTCGCCCTGGCTGTCATAGCGCGCCTTGGACTGGATCAGGCCGAAAGCCGATTTCGGCGGGATCGGCGTCTTGCCTCGTCAGGCGGGCATAGCCCGAGTAAATCTCTTCCGGCGTCGAACCGGTAATGACGAAGAAGGACACGCGTTCGCCGACCTTGGACTGGAAGCCGAGTCGGCCATTTATGCCGCCGACAAAACGGGTAGCCGACGGGTTGTCCCAGACGATGCCGTAGCCTTTGGAGGAGACCATGAAGGGGACGCAGACCTGCTCGCCGGCGGGAGCGTCATACCAGTGGGCGCAGTCGATCACACGGCCGCGCAGGTCGAGATCGCTCATCGATTCCTCGGTTCTGGCCCATGCCGTAATAGTGCTCGCCGTCCGGTGCGGCAAAGGCGGCGCCGACCTGGTAGGTCTGTTCGCCATTGACCTCATGCGGCGACATTTCCCAGCTATTCATGGAAAGAACGGTTTCGCCCTTGGCATTCTGGATTTGCAAGGCCACCGGGGCCAGCGACGGCGCGAAATACTTCTCGCCCTGGCTCGGCACATGCGGCGCCGGTGCGGCATTGACATGCAGGGTCAGGCCATTAGATGCAAAGGTGTCGCCATTGGCGTCGTTGCTTTGCTTAAAGGCACCGTTATCGGCGTGATCGGCCAGGATGCCGTAGCCGGGGGCCTTCAAAACCTCGGCCTTATCCACGGCAATGGTGACGTGGACGATGTTCGGGCCGTAGGCTTCGACCGAGACGTAAGCGCCATTGCGGTCCAGCGTGGAAATCGGGGCGGCGGATACCGCCGTGGCCAGTGCCAGGGCCGAGGCCACGCCGAAAAGGGCGGATTTTAAAAGGTGACGCATGATCTTCTCCCAATCGTCCGAACGTTTCTGACAACGTTATCATTTGCGTCACGGCTAAGCTTTGCGCACGCTTTCGTCAAGCCCAATGGTCATACAAAAAGAGGGGCATGAAAACCGGAACAGCAAGTTTTCACCGGCTAAACCGCCGCCCGTAGACTTGAGGCTTTACAGGAGCCCTCATGCCTATAGACCGCAAAGCCTTTTTCGACCGCGTCCGCGCCACGCTGTTTGCCGGTAAGCTGCTGCCCGGACGCGTGGACGGGTTGACCTATCTGCTCGATCAATGGGAGACGCGCCATTCGGGTGAGGATATCCGCTGTCTGGCCTATGCCCTGGCGACCGCGTACCACGAAACCGGCTTTACCATGCAGCCGGTGACCGAGCGGGGCGGGACGGTTTACCTGACCTATATGTACGATCCGCAGAGCCCCAATCCGAAGCGCGCGGCAATGGCGTTAGCGAACGGCAACCTCCATCCCGGCGATGGCATCAAATATTGCGGGCGCGGCTACGTACAACTGACTTGGGCCAATAATTACCGGCGCATCGGCGGTCTGATCGGCATAGACCTGCTCAGCTATCCCGAACGGGCACTGGAGCCGGAGATTGCCGCGCGTATCCTGTATGAAGGCATGATCGGTGGCTGGTTTAGTGGGGTAGGTCTGGGGCGTTATCTCAGCAACCGGACCGCCGACTGGAAAAATGCCCGCCGGATCATCAACGGCCTCGACTGCGCCGACCGGATCGCCGGCTATGCAAAGGCGTTTCATTTGGCGCTGATATAAAAGAAAGCCCGGTCAGCGAACTGACCGGGCTTTCTCATATGTTCAAAGCTTAAGCCGCGCGCAGACGACCGACAAAGGCCATGACCTCGTGCTGGAGGTCTTCCGAGCGGGTTTCAAGATCGGACGACAGGCCGAGCAGCGATTGCGCGGCTTCACCTGTCTGCTGAGCGGCATCGCCAACCCCCGCCATATGGCCGGTGACTTCACGGGTGCCGTCGGCGGCGCGGTTAGTGTTGCTGGCGATTTCCTGCGTGGCATAGCCCTGCTGCTCGACCGAGGCGGCAATCGCCGTGGTCAAACCGCCGATCTGCTCGATGGTACGCACAATCGTATCGATGCTGGAAACCGTCTCGCTGGTCGCCGACTGGATCTCGCCGATCTTGCTGCGGATTTCATCGGTCGCCTTGGCGGTCTGCTGGGCCAGTTGCTTGACCTCGGAGGCGACAACCGCGAAGCCCTTGCCGGCGTCACCCGCACGGGCGGATTCGATGGTGGCGTTAAGCGCCGAGGAGGTTGGTCTGGGCGGCGATGGCCTGGATAAGATTGATGACCTCGCCGATCTGCTGGGCGGCCGTGCTGAGGGTCTGGATGGCGGCCTCCGTCTTGGCGGCTTCCTCGACGGCGGTGCGGGTGACCTGCGAGGTGCGGGTCACCTGCTCGTTGATCTCATTGACGCTGGCCGACAGTTCTTCGGTGGCGGCGGCGACGCTCTGGACATTGTTGGCGGCGTCGACGGCGGCGGTATTGACCGACTCGACCCGCGCGGCGGCATCATCAGCGGCATGGGTCAGGCTTTTGGCCGAGTCGGCGACGGTGCGCGAAGAGGCGGCGAAGCGGCGGGCCAGTTCGCCCATGCTCTGCTCGAATTCGCTGGCGATGCGGTTACGTTCCTCGCGCATGTTCTCGGCGATGCGCATTTCCTCTTCCTGCTGATGCGCCTTCAGGGTTTCGCCTTCCGCGGCCCGGTCACGCAGGGTGCGGATCGAGCGCCACAGCGAGGAAATCTCGTCGCGGCCCTTGGCTTCCGGCACGGCGGTATCGTAGGCGCCTTCGGAAATACGCATGACGCTTTCGGTAACGTGGTGCAGAGGGCGGGAAATCGACTTGATAGCGACCCACAGAGAAGCGGCGACCAGAAGGAGGGTGCCCGTTGCGGCCATCAGCAGGAACTGCCAGACGCGGGTCTGCTTGTACTTGGCCATATCGGCCTTGGAAGCCGTCACATCGCTCTTGATGTGCTTGACCATGGCGTCGATCGTCGCCTGGAAGGCCTTGCGGTTTTCGCGGTTGGCATCGTTATTGCCGAGCGCGCTGGCATCGGCCGGCGTGGCCTCACGCCCCAGGCGCGCCAGTTCGCGGCGCAGGGTGATGAATTCGTTGGCCTTGGCTTCCACCGCGGCGAATTCCGGCAGTTCACCCGCCTTCATGCCCGCTTTCCAGGACTTCATCAGGCTGTCGATATCGTCCAGTTGCTTGTCGACCCCATCGGCGAATTTGGAGGCTTCGGCGGTATCCTTCGACATGTAGACGCCGCGCGAATCCATGACCACGCCGGTGACCAGGCGGTTGAGGTGCTCGCCATTATAGGCGTTGTCCTGCGCCCGGTCGGCACTTTGCAGCATGTGGTTGTAATCATTGATCGTCATCAGCCCGAGGCCGGTAATGGCCGCCGCCATGAGGGCGAAGCAGGCAACGAGGGCAAGGATGCGCGCCTTGATGGTCATGTGGTACTCCAATACTCATCCATCTGAATCATAAAGGAGTTTTACCCCGACTCTGGTTAATGGACTCTAACCGTCGCTTTTGAGGATTGTCTCGCCGTTGCGAAAAATGGCTATCCTAAGGTGTGCAAGCCTTTGCGGTCTTCCCTAAGGTCAACCGCCGTCAATAATTCCCGGCAAAGAACGCATTCGTCTCTTGTCAAAGGCTACAAAGCTTCGCACAAAGACGCACTGAATTTAAGGAGTCCCGACTATGAAAACCCGCGCCGCCGTCGCCTTTGCCGCCAACCAGCCGCTGGAGATCGTCGAGGTCGACCTGGAAGGGCCGCGCTACGGCGAAGTGCTGGTCGAGATCAAGGCCACCGGCATCTGCCATACCGACGCCTACACGCTCGACGGCCTCGATTCGGAGGGCATCTTCCCGGTCATTCTCGGCCATGAAGGCGCCGGCGTGGTGCTCGAAGTGGGCGAGGGCGTCACCACCCTGAAGCCCGGCGATCACGTTATCCCGCTCTACACGCCGGAATGTCGCCAGTGCAAATCCTGCCTGTCGCGCAAGACCAACCTGTGCACCGCCATCCGTGCCACGCAAGGCAAGGGGCTGATGCCGGACGGCACGACGCGCTTTTCCTACAAGGGTCAGCCGATCTATCACTATATGGGCTGCTCCACCTTCGCCAACCACACCGTCCTGCCGGAAATCGCCCTGGCCAAGATCCGTGACGACGCCCCGTTCGACAAGGCGTGCTATATCGGCTGCGGCGTGACCACCGGCGTCGGCGCCGTGGTCAATACGGCCGGCGTCGAGCCCGGCGCCAATGCCGTGGTCTTCGGCCCGGGCGGCATCGGCCTCAATGTCATCCAGGGCCTGAAGATGGTCGGCGCCGACAAGATTGTCGGGGTCGATATCAACAACAACAAGAAAGAATGGGGCGAGCGCTTCGGCATGACCCACTTCGTCAATCCGAAGGAAATCGACGGCGATATCGTCGCTCATCTGGTCGAGCTGACCGGCGGCGGTGCGGATTACACTTTCGATTGCACCGGCAACACCACGGTCATGCGCCAGGCGCTGGAAGCCTGCCATCGCGGCTGGGGCGAGAGCATCGTCATCGGCGTGGCCGAAGCCGGCAAGGAAATCTCCACCCGTCCGTTCCAGTTGGTCACCGGCCGCGTCTGGAAGGGCTCGGCCTTTGGCGGCGCGCGCGGCCGCACCGATGTGCCGAAGATCGTCGACTGGTACATGGACGGCAAGATCGAGATCGACCCGATGATCACCCACACCCTGCCGCTGGAACGCATCAACGAGGCCTTCGACCTGATGCACGCCGGTGAGAGTATCCGTAGCGTGGTGGTGTTCTAAACCTTCCCCTCTCCCCATGAAAATGGGGAGAGGACGAGAGCCGAGCATAGCGAAGGCGATCGGGTGAGGGGCTTTTTTACGCCTCCGCCGCTCTTTACCGAAATTTGCCTTTCCGTGCGCGTAAATCAAACTGAAAAGCGACCCGGCCGGTCTTAGATACTGCCCATATCTCAGACCGTTCCACATCACAGGGGCCAAGGAATGTTTTCAGTGGAATTTGTCTCCCAGCATCGCGTCTATGACGGCATTCTCTATTTCATCCGTCATGACAGCGCCGCCACGCAATCGAGCATGAGCGCCAGTGTCTTCGTGCCGGACGTGGCGGAAAAGCGCACCGACGCCCCGTTCCCGGCGCTCTACTGGCTGTCGGGTCTGACCTGCACCGCCAATAACTTCACCGAAAAGGCCGGCGCCTATCGCAAGGCGTCCGAACTGGGCCTGATCATTGTCGCGCCCGACACCAGCCCGCGCGGCACCGCCGCCGATGATGAAGCGCACGATCTGGGGCAGGGCGCCGGCTTCTATGTCGACGCCACCCAAGTCCCCTGGAAGCCCAACTTTCAGATGGAAACCTATATCACGCAGGACCTGATCGCCGCCATCAAGGCCAATTTCCCGGCCGATCCGAAGCGACGCGGCATACTGGGCCATTCGATGGGCGGACATGGCGCGCTCACATTGGCGATGAACCATCCGCATCTCTATAAATCGGTCTCGGCCTTTGCCCCGATCTCATCACCCAGCCGCGCCCCGTGGGGCCAGAAGGCCTTCGCCGCCTATCTCGGCAATGACCACGATGCCTGGGAGCGCCACGACGCCGCTATCCTGATGGCCAAGGGCATGGCCGCACCGTTTGATGATATTCTCGTCGATCAGGGCCTAAGCGATCCCTTCCTTGAAAATCAACTGATGCCCGACCTGCTCGAACAGGCCGCCGCCACCGCCGGCCAGAAACTGACCATGCGCTATCATGAAGGTTACGATCACAGCTATTACTTCATCCAGAGCTTTATCGACGACCATATAGCCTTTCACGGCGCGCGGCTGCGGTGATCTCATTATGGTGTGAGTAAAATTCGGAACTGATTATCCTCTCGCCTTGATTATACCTCCCCGACTTGTCGGGGAGGCCCGGTGAGCGATGGCGAGATATAGTCTAGGCAAGCGTAAGACGACGACGCGAAGCGGCTAGATGTGTTGGTGGGGTATCTGACTTTCTTTGGTTGCAATTACGCAATTGATATCGTGTCACCCGAATTCCTCAGACAGCGCATTTTGAAGGCACGGAGTGTCTAGCAATCTAGGGGCGCCTCAGGGAGCCTGTTTTCTTGGGGTTGCAACGGTTCCAGCAGGAGAGAATCGGGCTATTGCGGCAGGTGTACAGGGGATGCCGAATGCCATTAGCTGTTCTTGATAAAAAACACTTCAATCAAAAAGCTCAACTACCCTTTGGTGTGAACGTCACTCACATTATGCAGGCAATGGACGAGTTTCTTGATTTCGTTGGCTTCCTAAACGATCAGCTAGAGACAAGAGAGATAAAGCCACTGGAGACCATGCTAATGCCTGCTAATTTCAGCAGCATCGTTGGCGAGTTCATGTCCAGCACGATACCCAAGTTTTGTCCGTCGATAGTAAAGAATGCCTATCATAATGGGCACCCCGATCTTGTACCAGCAGGCATGTTTCCAAAGAATATGTGCCAGCATGGCATCGAGGGTATCGAAATCAAAGGCAGTAGGTACCTCTCCGGTTGGCAAGGTCACAATGCCGAGGAGTGCTTTCTTATGGTCTTCTGCTATGAGTCAGGACGGCCGACCGATGAAGCCAAAGGCATCGCCCCCAAACCATTTCGATTCTTGAAGGTGTGTGCAGCGCAGTTGGAGGAAAGCGACTGGCAATTTGCCGGGCGGTCTGAGACTAGCCGACGCACCATCACCGCGACCGTTAGACCGAGCGGTTACGCCAAGATGATGTCGAACTGGATTTACCAGGCACCTTAGACTCTAAGACGCGCCAGTTTTGGAATGCCCGCTTGGGCAATATCAAAGTATTGCTTATCGCGTTCGACGCCGATGCTTTGATAGCCCACCGAGAGGGCGGCCGCTATGGTCGAACCACCACCCATGAATGGATCAAGTACCACGCCAGTGCCAAGCGGCAAAGACGCGCGCACCAACTGACGCATAAGCGCTTGTGGTTTGAGGGAAGGGTGGTTGGAGAGGCTGCGCTCTTCAGAACGGGTCGGAGCCGACTTGATTACATCACCGAAAGGCAGGTCGTGCGAGATACGACGCAAACCACCAGTACCCCATTTGCGAAGATTTTCATGCACCCTGCCTTCACAAGGCTTGCGGAAAAGTCCCCAGGGCTCCCACTGCGACTTGGGCATTACCGATACATCAGGGAAGTCCTTTTCGGCCCCCTTTGGACGGTCGCCGCCCCGTAGAGTTTGCACTAGGCGAATAATCTCCCCACGCTTCTCAAATCCCGCCTCTACTAGAGGCATGAAGAGAACGTGAGACAAAAGCGGGTTTGCCGCTACGATGATATGTCCACCCGGCACCAAGATATGGCGGGCCGCTCCGGCGAAGTCTGCGAAAAATTCCCTTAATTGGCGCTGGTCTGTTTCGGTTAGAACGGTGAAGCGAGGTAGAGGGGCACGTTGGGCGCCCCCAAGCGTCGGGGGAATACGCCACACACCGCCTTTGTTCCCGTTACGCAGCTTTGTCGTCTCTTTATCCGTATATTCTTTCAGTCCGTAGGGCGGGTCTGTGACAATGGCGTGGACCGAGTTCGCAGGCTGCGACCTCATCCATTCAAGTGAGTTTGCGCGCACGAGATTATACACGCCGCTAACGGCGGGGACCTCCTCACCGCTTTCGCGGTCGAAGGCAAATTCCTCTTGTGCGTCGTACACTTCGCGTCCCTCTGATGATGGTGAACGATACGACTGACGCGATTCCGGCGCAAGAACAATTCAGAAACTCTTGCGCTGTGCACATGCAGCGCCGGTATTACGGTGACATGATATCAAATGTGTGATTTGCTACAGCCAGATTACCCAAATCTATTCCCCTGCCAAATTCCTGCTGCATCCTATTCGGATGTCTCAGGATGACCACACAGCACAGGCACAACTCACCCCGGACGAGCGGCGCAAGCTCCTGCGCGCCTTTGCCGATCGGATGCTGCTAAAAGTCACGGCCATGGACGATCCCGAAGACCTGCCGGGCATAGAGAAGGCCGTGCGGACCGCCGCCGTGATCGAACGCGTATATAGCCGCTGCGACCGCGCCGAGCGCCAGAAGCCGGAGCCGCGCAAGGTATACGCCGAGCGCGCCACCCATGAAGAAGAAGCGATCAAGGCACAGGTCTCCCTGGCCAGTACGCTGAAATGGGGCGAGGAGCGCCGCCAGCATCTGGGGCCGTGGTGGGAGGCGGCACAAAAGGTCACTCAAAATGCCACAAAGATCGTGCCTCAGGCGCCGGCCCGCCCGCAAAAACCTGCCACGCCGGACAAAGTCGCGGTCGTGCCTCTGAATAGCCCGCCGTCCTGGCAGAAAGTCACCTATACCGACCTGACCGACGATTTCGAAGCGGCCAACGCCGAACTGGCCTTGCAAACGCGGGCAACGACGAAACCGGCGCAAATATCGCGCCCGCCGTTTCACGGACCGCCGCCACCTTCCGGTTAGTATTTACTTCCCCTCTCCCTGCGCAGCGGGGAGAGGACGGGAGGCGAGCGCAGCGAAGGCGACCGGGGAGGGGCATTTTCAAGTGGACATAAGCCCCTCACCCGACGATCTGCGGCTTCGCCTTGCGCGTCGTCCTCTCCCCATCGTCATGGGGAGAGGGAGGTATGATTTGCCTGCAATCACGCAGATGTCAAAGCCTGTCCATTGCTAATAAGGGCTAAGCCCGTTAGCCTGAATCCGTGACCGCGTAAGGTCTCGTCCGGATCTCCTCCCCCATGCTGCTCTTTGCTGGTGCCGTTGTCCTGCTCCTTGTGGTGCTGAACGGCATCTTTTCCATGTCCGAACTGGCCGTGGTCTCCTCCAAACGCCCCAAATTGCAAAGTCGCGCCGAACGCGGCGACAAAGGCGCCGCCGAAGCGCTCAAACTGGCCAATGACCCCAACCGCTTCCTGTCCGCCGTCCAGGTTGGCATTACCCTGATCGGCATTCTGGCCGGCGCCTATGGCCAGGCCACCGTGGCGGGCGAACTCGACAAGCTGATCAATACCATTCCCCTTCTGATGCCGTATTCGGAAGCCATATCGACCGGCATTGTCGTCGTCGTCCTGACCTATCTGTCGCTGATCGTCGGCGAGCTGGTGCCCAAGCGCCTGGCCATGCTGTTCCCGGAACGCATCGCCGGTGTGGTGGCGCGGCCGCTGAACCTGATGTCGCTGGTTCTTGGGCCGTTTGTCAGCCTGCTGACCGGCTCGACCTCGTTGGTGTTGAAACTGATGGGCATCCGCGATGAAAAGGGCGAGGCCATCACCCAGGAAGAGGTCGAAACCACCCTGGCCGAGGGCATGGGCGCCGGCCTGATCGAGCCCGGCGAAAAGCAGATGATGACCGAGGTGATGCGCCTGGGCGACCGCACTGTGCGCGTGGCCATGACGCCGCGCACCGAGGTCTATCGCGTGTCGATCGACGAGGCGGATGTCATCAGCCAGATCCGCGATTGTCCGTATTCGCGCTTTGTCGTCGTGCGCGGCCAGGACATGGAAGAGCCGGTCGGCGTGGCGCACAAGCGCGACATCGCCGATGCCCTGCTGGCCGACAAGCCGCTCGACCTGGCCGCCATGACGCACGAGCCGATCTATATTCCCGTCACCACCTCATTGCTGGTGGCGCTGGAACGCTTCAAGGAATCGAAGCTCCATATGGCGTTCGTGATCAATGAGTATGGCGGGTTCGAGGGCGTGCTGACGCCGACCGACCTGCTGGAAATGATCGCCGGCGACCTCAATGAGGGCCATGACGACGACCGCCTGATGATCGTACGCCGTGAGGACGGGTCGTTCCTGGTTGATGGCCGCGCCGATCTGGTCGAACTGGGTGATGCCATCGGCGAGGATTTCGAGACCGGCAGCGGCTATCATACCGTCGCCGGCCTGATCCTCTACAAGCTGGGGCGCTTCCCGAAGGAGGGCGAGATCGTCACCCTGGGGCGCTTCCGGGTAGAGATTGTCGATATGGACGAACGCCGCATCGACAAGCTCCTGTTCCACAATAGCTGATCAGCCGGCCCGGACCCGGGCCACGAACTGCGTGATCTGCTCGCGCATCTGGGCGGATTGCTCGACCAGCCGCGAGGCCGTATCCAGCGCCAGGTTAGAGGCATGACCGGTTTCCTGCGTGGCCTCGGCCATGGCATGAACGTGGCTGGCAACCTCGTCCGTGCCTTGCGCTGCCTCGTGTACATTGCGGGCGATATCGGCGGTGGCCGCGCCCTGTTGTTCCATGTTGATCGTGATGGCCTGGGCGATTTGGTTCATCTCGTCGATGGTGGCGCGGATCGACTGGATGGCCTCGACCGTGCCGCTGGTGGCCGATTGAATGGTGCCGATGTGCGAGCTGATGTCCTCGGTCGCCTTGGCGGTCTGGGCGGCGAGAGTCTTCACTTCGGTGGCGACCACGGCGAAGCCCTTGCCGGCGTCACCGGCGCGGGCGGCTTCGATGGTGGCGTTGAGGGCCAGCAGGTTGGTCTGCTGGGCGATGGCCTGGATCAGGTTGACCACTTCGCCGACCTTGCCGGCAGCGGCTTCCAGGTCGCGGATGCGGGCATCGGAGAGGTTGGCCTGTTCGACCGCCTGCTGGGCAATGGTGGAAGACATCTGCGCCTTCGAGGTGATCTCATGGATCGAGCTTGACAGTTCTTCCGAAGCGGCGGCCACGGTGCGGACATTGGTGGCGGCCTGTTCGGTGGCCGAAGCGATGGAGGTGGTCTGGCCGGAGGTGCGCGAGGCAATGGCGTTCAGCGCCTCGGCGGAAGTTTTCATCTCGCCGGAGGCTTCCCCGACCGCCTTGACGATCGAACCGACCGAGCGCTCGAATTCGGCGGCAAGCGCGCTCATGGCCTGGTGACGTTCGCGCTCGGCCGGGCCTGACGCTGAATTTCGGCTTCGGATTCGGCGTGGGCCTTGGTGCGCAGGCCTTCACGGAAGGCCATGACCGCCTTGCCGATCAGGCCGATTTCGTCGATGCGGCGGGCTTCCGGTACATCGGCATTATGGTCGCCGCCAGCCATCTTGTCGAAACTGCCCTTGAGACTGTTGAGCGGCTTGCCGACCAGTGAATAGAGGACAAAGAAGATCAGGCCGGCCGAGACGAGGATGCACAGCAGCGAAATGCCCAGCATGAAGCGGTTATTGTGATCGACACTGGGCGTTGAGCGTGGCGACCGGCACCTGGACGACGACCGCCCAGGTATCCGCGGTGCCGGCGGCGGCGATCGGCGAGGCGAGATAGCGCCGAGGGCTTGCCGTCCGGCCCCTTGGCGTCGAATTTCACGGTCTTTTTGGAAGCGATGGCCTTTGCGGCGGCCTCGGCGGTGCCGGCGTCGAAATCCTTGATCGCCTTGCCCGCCGCCTTGGCGTTCGGATAGCTGACGACCAGTCCGCCCTTGGTGATCAGTGCCACGAGGCCGGTATCGAAGGGCTTGATGGCGCCTAGCTCGGTATTGATCGAGCCGAGATCGACATCCACCCCGGCAATGCCGACGAACTGGCCGTCAATGGTCAGCGGCCGCGTGAAGGAGGTCATCAGCACGTCCTTGCCGGCGATCGGATAGACGTAAGGCTCCATGGCGACGGCCCGGCCTTCGTTTTTGGGGCGCAAATAATAATCGCCAGCGCCGGGCTTGTCATAATCGAGAAGGATTTCACGGATCACGCTGCCAGTGCCGCGATTCCAGTAGGGCACGTAGCGGCCGGAGGCGTCATGACCGGGCGTACCGGCGAACTGGGCGTCCTTGCCGTCCAGTGCATTGGGCTCCCATGCCGTATAGGTGCCGAGAATGTCGGGGTGCTTTTCCAGCAGGGCTTTCAGCAGGGCGTCCTGCGCCGATCTTTCGGTCAGGCCGGTCGATTTGATGGCCAAAGCGCTGGCGGCGATATCATCGGCGACAGTGGCGGCCTGGTCGAGCCGGTTGCGGACCGTATTGGCTTCCTTTTCGGCCACATCGGCCTGGAGCGCATCGGTCTGGCGGGTGAGGCTGTGACTGGTGCCCTGCGATAATATGAAACTGCTGGTGCCAAAAACGAGCGCGAGCGCGGCAGCGGAAATCAGCGCGATTTTCACCGGCAGAGAGCGAGACAACATAGACAACCCCTGAACTGATACACATGGTCAGGGCTGGACTGTGGATAGAATCGGTTGCTTAAGTGTTAACCATTATCCAATTCACGCAAAGCTACTCACTGATAAAACCCACCCGCGCATGGCTGCCGTCACAATAGGGTTTGTTGCCGGAATGTCCGCAGCGGCAGAGCTGGAGCGCCTGCGCCTTGCGGATGGTCCGACCGGTGCCGCTCAGCACTTCCAGATTACCGGAAAGGCGCAAGGGGCCGTTCTTTTGCGGATTGATATTGACGGGGCCATTGCGCACCTCCAGCGCGGTCACGTCGCCGGTTTCCGGTTCGCCCGTGGCCAGGAAGGGATCGTTGCCTTCCTTGTGTGACTGGTCGCAAAAAGGCTTGTTCTTCGAGCGGCCACACCGGCAAAGCGTGGCGCGGTAGCCGATCGGTTGGCCATCGAGGGTGAGTTCACCGCGAAAGGCATTCGGGCCGTTTTCGCGGACCTGGATCAGGTTGACCAAAGGCGGCAGTTCCTGTGGCCGGCCATCCTTGCGTTTATACTGGATGGCGCCTGAAGGACAGTTCTGCGCCGTGGCCACCAGATTGTCGGCGCAGTCGGCGTCATCGGGGGCTATCCACGGCCCCACCACATTGGCCTTGAAGACGCCGGGCTGTTGCAGCACGCAGAAACGGGCATGAATGCAGCGCTTCGCCTCGAATTCAATAATCACCTCCTTGCCCTCGGCATATTCTACCGTCGGCGCCTGGCCGTTCTCATACCCTTTGGTCTCAGCTTTTCCGGGTTGTGGTTCGGCCATGACGGTTTTTTTCCTTCAGTGTCGGCGCATGTATATCGCGCAGTTTCTTTGCCAGCGTCGCCAGCCGGCTGGCGGTCCCTTCGGCAAGCTCTCCGTGCAGCGCCTTGCGCGCGCCTTCGGACAGTTCTTCCAGCCGCTCGGCGATGAACCGCAGCGAAGGCTTGCCATCGGGCAGGGGCGTTACGTCGCGCAGGGTGGCGAAGCTCATCCCCGCCGTGACATCCGGCACGGTTGTCGATGCCTTCAGGCGCGTCAGGTGTTCGGCCACGGGCGACAGGGCGTACATGCCGTCGATCGAGACATCGATGAAGACGCGCTTGCGCACCGGGTCATTGTCGGCAAAGCCCTGGGAAAGCGCGCGCAGCATCACGTTATAGATGGCGTTGGCCAGGTCCATTACCGCCGCGGCTTCCGGCGCATCGACCCATACGGCATCGCTGCGTTCCGGGCCCTTGCGCATCAGCGGGTTCTTCGCCACCGGACGAGACGGTGCAAAAGCCGGATCGGCGGCCTCCATCTGGTGGTAGGCGTCGCACATGGCCATGAAGCGGTTATAGTGCGAACGCGCATTGTCACCGGCGGCGCCTTCGCCCTGGTCGACAATGGTGTCGCAGGCGGCCAGCGCCGTCTTCAGGCACTTGACGATCTTCAGGCCGGGCAGGGGTGTCAGGTCCGGGCCAACCTGGAGCGACATATCGCCGATGAACAGGTGTTCCTCGCCCAGCCGGGCGCTGAGATCGGCCAGTCCCTTGCGGATCCCGCGATAGAGATGGCCAACCGTGGCGTAGTCCTGGCCGTTCGGCATCAGGCGGACGCCATCCATATTGCGGTCATAGGTCTGCTTTACGGCCTCGAAACCGGCGCCATCGGGCCGGGTGTCGCCTTCGGGGCGTTCGAGATAGATAAAGTGATCGAGTGTCGACTTGTTGAAGGGGTGCAGTTCGACCACCACGCCGGAGGGATGATAACCGGCGGCGATGGGGAAGTTCGGCCGGCCGAAGTGCGGCGTGCCGCCAACCGCGATGGTAATATTGGCGACCAGGGCCAGATGACCCATTTCCTCCACGGCGATGGCAATGATGTCGCGCCGCCAGCCGGCCACCACTTTCGCCTGTTCGGGTGTCAGGCCGTCGGCTTCGGTTTTCAGGGAAAAGGCCGCGAAGAGATAGCAGCACATCAGGTTGTGCTCGATTTCCGCCGCCTCGGCCAGCAGGAAGATCAGTTCCTCGCGGGTGCGGACATCGATAACGGGCTCGGAAACGGAGGTATCTGCCGGCATGGATAGCTCCAGTCTTGCATGTAAGGACATATCAGTTAAGTCTGCTCCCCTGCGGGGCGCAAGCCTTGATTGCGATTAAAACGCCTTATGGCGCTTGACTCCCGCTCACCTTTCCGACATAAGCCGCCACTTCAAGTCCCGGCCACTGGCCTGGGGCTTACTACGGGTTGATCCTGAGCCGCCGTTGCAATCGCCTTCCGCACTCTCGCGGGAAGCCGGTCAGGGTTAGATATCGAAGGTACGATATGTCGAAGCGCCACAGCGCCAAGTACAAGCTCGACCGCGTCATGGGTGAAAACCTTTGGGGCCGTCCCAAGTCCCCCGTCAACAAGCGCTCCTATGGCCCCGGCCAGCACGGTCAGCGCCGCAAGTCCAAGATCTCCGATTTCGGCACCCAGCTCCGCGCCAAGCAGAAGCTGAAGGGTTACTACGGTAACATCACCGAAAAGCAGTTCCTGCGCACCTACGAAGAGGCCGATCGCCGTAAGGGCAACACCTCGGAAAACCTGGTGGGCCTGCTGGAATCGCGCCTGGACGCCGTCGTCTACCGCGCCAAGTTCGTGCCGACCGTCTGGGCGGCCCGTCAGTTCGTCAACCACGGCCACGTCCTGGTCAATGGCAAGCGCGTCAACATTGCTTCCTACCGCGTGAAGGCGGAAGACGTGATCGAAGTCCGTGAGCGTTCGCGCAACATGGCCCTGGTTCTCGAAGCCCTGCAATCGCCTGAGCGCGACGTGCCGGACTACATCGAACTGGACGCCAAGGGCATGAAGGCTCGTTTCGTCCGTATGCCGGAACTGGCCGAAGTGCCGTACCCGGTCAAGATGGAACCGAACCTGATCGTCGAATATTACTCCTCGTAATCCGAACGACGATGTAGAATTAAACCCCGGAAGAGCGATCTTCCGGGGTTTTTTGCTGGCATAAAAAAAACGGCCGCCAGAGCAGCCGTTTAACATGTTGGATCAAGCCTCGATCAGGCCCTGATCAGCCAGGGCTGTCTTCAGTTCGCCCGACTGGAACATCTCGCGGACGATGTCGGCGCCGCCGATGAATTCCCCCTTGATGTAGAGCTGCGGTATGGTCGGCCAGTCGGAATAGGTCTTGATGCCTTCGCGCAGGTCATTGTCCTGGAGCACATCGACGCCGATATACTGAGCGCCCAGGTGATCGAGCACCTGCACGACGAGTGAGGAGAAGCCGCAACGCGGCTGGTCGGGCGTGCCCTTCATGAAGAGGACGATGTCGTGTCCCTTGATGGTGGTGTCGATGAAGGTGTTGACGTCAGACTCTGCGCTCACGATACGCTCTCCTAAAATGGCTAACTGGCATATAGGCGAAGCGCGCTGGCAAATAAAGAGCAGGCGGGGCTTTTTTAACCGCCCGCCAGCTTATGGGCGCGTTCGTTGAAGCGGGCCATCTCGATCTGGGCCGGCACCGAAGAGGGCAGGTGGCGTTCCGGCACCTCGGCGAGGGCTTCCAAATGTTCCGGACTTTCGGCATCGATCAGGATGCACGACATGCTGGGCTGGGAAAGCGCATAACCCAGGCACAGTTCTTCCGGCGTCCAGTCGGGCGTCTGGTGCAGGAAGGCGTGGGTGCCGGCGCCGGCCAGCGGGTTTTTGGGCTTGCCGCCAAAGAAGCCGCGCCTGGCTTCCTTCGGCACGACATCAGCCGCCTTGCGATAGGTGGCCGGGTAAAAATCGGTAGCGATGACGTTCATGTCGCGTACCACGGCGTCATCGATCTTGCGACGCTTGTCCCAGCTTGAATCGATATCGAAACTGGTCTGGATGACGCTGTAAAGCCCGGAGGCAATCAATTCCGACAGGTCATCCGTCTCCCCCATCCCGCCCAGAAAACGCAGCATTTTCGATTTTTGCAGGCTGTAGAGGAAGTTCAGGCTGTCATCCGGCAAGCTGCCGGCGCCAGGTTGGGCGAAATAGAGCAGATCAAGCCATTGCAGGCCCGAGTCCTTTATGGCGCCGCGCAGGCGTTCCTTGAGTGGGGGCAGGGCATAGGCGTCAGGATCGCCCGCCCGCAATGGCTCGTGCGCATTCACTGAAATGAACAGCAGCTTGCGATCGACCACGGAAAAGGCGTCGGCGGCGACCCGCAGGAAGGCCGGATCGAGACTGTCGAAATGGTAGGTATTGATGCCGTTTTCCAGTGCTGAAATGATCAGCTTCTGCATCAGGGCCGTATTGCGGCCGTGAAGTTCGGATTTCAGGCGCAGGCCGATGGTGGAAAGCGCCAATCCGGAACGGCCGAAGGGACGGTAACGCATGGTTACGGTCTCCTGTCCGCTGGCCAGCCTGCGGGCATCATCATGGTCATGTCAGGCCGCCCCAAGTTAGCCGGTTGCAGATATACGCTGAAAACAACAGGATTCGTCTGGTCCCAGACTAGGCCGCAAACCGGTTAAGAGAGATTTAAGCCTGTTATTGAAATCGTGCTTGGGGCAGCGATTTCGCACACAAAAAGGCCGCCCGGCCTTGAGCGGGGCGGCCTTGTCTTCAGGCTGACGGATCGTTTAGGCTTTGCCGGCCATGTAGTTCGGCAGCCAGTCCTCGTGTGCCTTGCGCAGGGCATCTATGCCTAAGGACAAGCCGGTATAGCTGAGGTCCGTACCGCCGGCCACGCCGATAACGGCGGCATGGACATCGGCCTCCGCCGCCTGGGCGATGACGAGGTGGGCGGAGGCTTCATCGACGGCGATCAGATAGCGCGCCTGATCTTCGGCGAAACCGAAGACGTGATCGGCCAATTCGGTCGGGTTCTTCAGTTGCAGGCCGATCTGCGAGGCCAGAACGACATCGACCGCCGCCGACAGCAGGCCGCCATCGGAGAGGTCGTGGACGCCCTTGGCGACACCGGACTTGATCAGGCGGCGGACCAGGGTGCCGTTGTTCTTCTCGCAAGCCAGGTCGACCTTCGGCGGCGCACCGGCCTCGATACCGAAGACTTCGCGCAGGTAAAGCGACGAACCCATCTCACCCTTGGTTTCACCGATCAGGATGATCACCTGGCCGGGCTGGACCTTGTTGAAGCCGACACGCTGGTCGTAATCTTTCAGCAGGCCGACGGCGCCGACGGTCGGCGTGGGCGGGATCGATATGCCGTTGGTTTCGTTGTACAGCGACACATTGCCGGACACGACCGGGAAGGACAGTTCGCGGCAGGCTTCGGCCATGCCATCGATGGCGCGGACGATCTGGCCCATGGTTTCGGGCTTTTCCGGGCTGCCGAAATTGAGGTTGTCGGTGATGGCGATCGGCTCGGCGCCGACGGCGGTCAGGTTGCGCCAGGCTTCGGCCACGGCCTGCTTGCCGCCTTCGTAGGGGTTGGCCTGGACATAGCGCGGCGTACAGTCGGAAGTGACGGCGAGGGCCTTTTTGGTGCCGTGGACGCGGACCATGCCGGCATCGTGGCCGGTGGATGAGTCGGCCAGGGTATCGGCCATGACGTGGCGGTCATACTGTTCCCACAGCCAGCGTTTGGACGCTTCGTCCGGGCTGGAAATGATTTTGAGCAGGGCGTCGTTGAGGTCGTGCGTCACCGGCACATCGGCCTCGGTCAGTTGCGGCTCCCGCGCCGGTTCGACCCAGGGGACGATCATAGAGCGGGGCGTCGTCGGAAAGCGGAGCCAGCGGCAGGTCGCAGACGACTTCGCCCTTGTGCTTCAGCACGATATGGCCGGAGGTGTTGGTTTCGCCGATGACGGCGGCGTCCAGACCCCACTTTTTGAAGATGCGGTAGCCGTCTTCCTCGCGGCCGGGCTTCAGGATGGCCAGCATCCGCTCCTGCGATTCCGAGAGCATCATTTCGTAGGCCGTCATATTGGTTTCGCGCTGCGGCACCTTGTCGAGGTCGAGCGTGATGCCGAGGCCGCCCTTGCCGGCCATTTCCACGGAACTGGAAGTGAGGCCGGCGGCACCCATGTCCTGAATGGCGGCGACCGCGCCCGAAGCCATCAGTTCGAGTGTGGCTTCGATCAGTAGTTTTTCGGCGAAGGGGTCGCCCACCTGAACGGTCGGGCGCTTTTCTTCGGAGTCTTCCGAGAATTCGACCGAGGCCATGGTGGCGCCGTGGATGCCGTCGCGGCCGGTCTTCGAGCCGAAGTAAACCACCGGCAGGCCGGGTTCGGGCGCGGCGGAATAGAAGATCTTGTCGGCATCGGCCGGGCCGACGCACATGGCGTTGACCAGGATGTTGCCGTTATAGCCGGCGTGGAAGTTGGTCTCGCCAGCGACGGTGGGCACGCCGACGCAGTTGCCGTAGCCGCCGATGCCCGACACGACGCCTTCGACGAGGCGGCGGGTCTTGGGGTGGCCGGGCTCGCCGAAGCGCAGGGCGTTCAGCAGGGCAACGGGGCGGGCACCCATGGTGAAGACGTCGCGCATGATGCCGCCGACACCGGTCGCCGCGCCCTGGTATGGCTCGATAAAGGACGGATGGTTGTGCGATTCCATCTTGAAGATACAAGCCTGGCCGTCATCGATATCGATGACGCCGGCGTTCTCGCCGGGGCCGCAGATGACACGCGGGCCGGTGACCGGGAATTTGCGCAGATGCAGGCGTGAGGACTTGTAGGAGCAGTGCTCCGACCACATGACCGAGTAGACGCCCAGTTCGACGTCATTCGGTTCGCGGCCGAGACGATCCAGGATGACCTGATATTCGTCTGCCTTGAGGCCGTATTCGAGGGCCTTTTCGGCCATGGATTTTGCGGGTGCGGGGGCTGCTGTGCTCATGCCCGCGCATATAGGGGATTCAGGGCGCGATGTCACCCTGTTAAGCTCAGAAATGAAACGGTTTCATTTCATTTCCTACAATCCGAAACGTGGTCAGAATAGAAGAATTGATCATTCGTTCAAAAGCGGCTTACAAATGCCGAGGCACGACATTGAGGAGGGGAAATGAAATCGTATTTAGCATCAGCCTTAATCTTGCTGGCGCTTACCGGATGTGAAGGGATAGATCACTCCAAAGCGAAAGCTTTTTACGTCAATAATGAAACGTCGGTTCAAAAGCAGGCGGAAATAGGCAAGTATAGTCTGTCCGACCAGTGGGAGATATATGAATACGGATTGTCTAAGATCGAACCGCCTCGTGTTGAAATGTCGGAATATCTCGCACAGTCCGGCAGGCCAATGCTCGATTATCTGATTGAGAAAATTTCAAAATCTGGAAATGAAAAGAGCAAGGCCGATGCAAGTTTCGTTTTTATTCACATGCAGAAAGAGCGGCGCTACAATATCTGTGCAAGCGACGCTTACATGAAAAAAATTAAGGACATAAACTCCGGCATGAAAGATGCCTACTCGGCGTCTATTTACAGCGGGGAAATCGATAAGATGTGCAGGAAATACAGCTATTAGTTAAATTTGAACGGCAGGCCGCAATAGTCTTGCGTACGAAAAACGTGTCCGGGGCGTGGAATTGCCAAAAGCCCTGCGCGGGCGTAGGTTTCACGCCGGTTAGTCAGCGTACGGGTAAGCGACGGCCGGTCAAATCGTCGCGTACAGTTTTTCTGATCAGGAACCCTGCCATGATGAAACGCTATGTGATCGAACGCGATATCCCCGGTGTTGGCAAGCTCGATGGCGAGGGGCTGCAAGCCGCCGCCTGCACCTCGAATGAGGCGCTGGCAAAGCTGGGCGGCAGGGTGCAGTGGATGGAATCCTTCGTTGCCGACGACAAGACCTTCTGCATCTATCTGGCGGAAAGCCCAGAAGCCGTCCAGGAACACGCCCGTATCAGCGGCTTTCCGGCGAACAAGGTGACCGAAATCCACAGCCGCATCGATCCGATGACGGCCGTGGGCTAGGATTTACAAATCAAACTGGAACTTCGGCTGATCTGTCTTGATACAGGTGGCGTCGACATTCGGATCGGCGGTTTCCAGGAACTGGCGGATCATCTTCTTGGCGCATTGGCTGCCGGCGATGGTGTGCGTACGGTTCGGGAAGAAATAGTTTTTGCCATGGCTCAGGCGCTTGACCGCTTCGTCCGAAAGTTCCGATGGGCAGCCGGCGTCAATATCGGCCGACAGCATAAGGGTGGGGATATCACTGGTCAGGGGTTGATTTTCGACCGGATCAGGTGTGCCGGGATTAAACGACTTACACACCGCGAAGAAGCGCTTCGTATCGTGCGCCGTGGCGACCTGGATCGGATCGGTCATGTCGATCTTGTCGAGATCGGCCGGGTTCTCAAAGGCAAATTCCTCGTTGCACAGGGTGGTGAAGAACTGGCCTTCGGTATAGCCGGCCTGTGTTTTTTCAAATACATCCAATGCCTTGTAGTCGCCGCCCATGATCGCGTTCAGCGTCTTCGGTAAAGCTTGCGCCCCCTGACGGGAATAGATTTCATCCAGCAGGAAAGCGGCCAGAAGATCGGCCGTATAGGCGTGGTCCTTGACCGTAAGGGGCTTGGCCAGCCAGGCCGTCATCAGGCCATCCAGACGTTTTTCCATGTTGGGGTATTTGGCGTTACAGGCGGAAACGGCGGCGCAATAACGCAGTACCTGCCGGGTTTCACGCGACACCAGACCGGGCAGGGGAGCCGTGGCGTTGGCTTCCGGCGGCCAGGTCGAGGACAGCACGGCGGCGCGCAGACCTTCCGGATCGTGCTGCATCACCGCCATGGCGACGCGGGTGCCGTAGGAACCGCCATAGAGGTTGTAGGTCTTGATGCCGAGCGCGGTGCGCAGGTCGCGGATATCCCTGGCGATGACCGTGCTGTTATATTGCGTCAGGTCATAACCGGCGGCCTGATATTTCGTCATACAGTCAGAAAGGGTTTTCACGCCGGCGTCGCTGGTAATGCCGGCGTCGGACAGCGGCGCGTTGCCGCAGTCGAAGGACGGGCTCGACTTGCCGGTGCCGCGGTGATCGAAGAAGATCCAGTCGCGGTCGGTCGTGACGCGGTCTTTCTTGCGCAGGCCGAGCCACAGGTTGCCGACGATGTCGCCGCCAGGACCGCCATGCAGGAAGATGACCGGATCAGCCTTGGGCTTCGGATCGGTGGCGTGCTGGATGACGATGGGCAGGGAAACCGTGCGGCCATTATTGGCGCCGCGCGTTTCCTCGACCACCATCACGCCGCATTCGACCTTCTTTATGCCGAGATAAAGGATCGAGCAGGTTTGCTTGTGATAGCCAAGGGTCGTTTCCATCTTGGGCTGGCATCCCGCCAGCATCAGACCCGCCGCAAGTAAAACACCTAACGCCCGCCACATGAAAACAACCCTCGTTACTGATGTAACGAGGGTTGGCAGGTCTTATTCGATTTGTAAAGCGTCAGGCCGTCTGGAGCGCGTTGACCAGGCTCTGGAACAGCGGTGCGCCGTCGGCGGAACCAAGGGCTTCCTCAAAGGCGCGATCGGGGTGCGGCATCATGCCCAGCACATTGCCAGCCTTGTTGATGATGCCGGCGATGTCATTGACCGACCCATTGGGGTTTTCAACGTAGCGGAAGACGACTTGGTTGTTATCTTCAATATCCTTCAGCACGTCAGGCTCGGCGAAGAAGTTACCGTCGCCATTGCCCTGCGTCATCCAGACGGTCTGGGCATTGCCATAGGCATTGGTGAAGCGGGTATTGCGGTTCTCGATCTTCAGTTCAATCGGCTTGCAGACATATTTCAGGTTGGCATTGCGCAGCAGGGCGCCCGGCAGCATCCCGGCTTCGCACAGGATCTGGAAGCCGTTGCAGATGCCCAGAACCGACACGCCGCGCTCGGCTTCGGCCTTGACCGCCTGCATGACCGGCGACAGCGAGGCCATGGCGCCGCAGCGCAGGTAATCACCGTAGGAGAAGCCGCCGGGAATGACGATCAGGTCGAGGCCGGAGGGCAGGGTGCTTTCCTCGTGCCAGACCATCTCGACCTTGCCGCCGACCGTGGTTTCCACGGCCGTCTTGCAGTCGCGGTCGCAGTTGGAGCCGGGAAATACGAGAACCGCTGCCTTCAAAGCCATTTAAGCCACCTCAACCTTGTAGGATTCGATGACCGTATTGGCCAGGAGCTTCTCGCACATGGCTTTCAGTTCGCCCTTGGCGGCTTCGGTATCCGAGCCATCCATGTCGAATTCCAGCAGCTTGCCGACGCGGACGTTGGAAACGCCGTCCCAGCCGAGGCCGTGCAAGGCGCCTTCAACGGCCTTGCCCTGAACGTCGAGCACGCCGGGTTTCAGATACACGTGAACCTTGGCTTTCATTACTGCACTCCGCCTTCAATCACTTTTGGCATGTCGCCCATGATGCCGAGACGCTTGGCGACCTCGGTATAGCTCTCGATCACATTGCCCATGTCGCGGCGGAAGCGGTCCTTGTCGAGCTTTTCGCCCGAGGTCGAATCCCACAGTCGGCAGCTATCAGGGCTGATTTCGTCGGCCAGGATGACGCGAGAGAACTCGCCTTCGAACAGGCGGCCGTATTCGATCTTGAAATCGACGAGGGTGATGCCGACCGCGGCGAACATGCCCGACAGGAAGTCGTTGACGCGCAGGGTGGTGGCCAGAATATCGTCGATTTCCTGGGTGTTGGCCCAGTTGAATGCCGTGATGTGCTCCTCGGTGACCAGCGGGTCATTGAGCGCGTCGTTCTTGTAGTAGAATTCGATGATCGAACGCGGCAGTTGCTGGCCTTCCGGCAGGCCGAAGCGCTTGGCCATCGAGCCCGCGACCACATTGCGGCAGACCACTTCAAGCGGCACGATCTCGACTTCGCGGATCAGTTGCTCGCGCAGGTTCAGGCGCTTGATGAAGTGGTTCTGGACGCCGATATTGTTGAGCTTGGTCATCACGAACTCGCTGATGCGGTTATTGATGACGCCCTTGCCTTCGAGCTGGGCCTTCTTCTCGCCGTTGAAGGCGGTGGCGTCGTCCTTGAAATACTGGACGAGCGTGCCGGGCTCCGGGCCTTCATACAGGATCTTGGCCTTGCCTTCGTAGATTTTCTTGCGGTTTTTGGTGGTCATTGTCTGTTCCAGTCGGAATGTCCAAAACGGCGGTCGCGCCGGGAAGGCGGGGCCTTGCGAGGCGTTTCGGGAGAAGGCTCGAAGGCGGAGATATCTGGCGGCATCCTAAAGGACGCGCTTTCGCGCCGCAAATAAACAAAAATGTCCGTTCTGTATAGGGCGGACACGGACATTTCGTGTCTTTTTTAACCGGTCCGGTCCGTCCGCCGGCAAGAATCTGGTGGTTATCTGTCAGATGTAGTTGCGTCAGCACGAAAGGGGAACTAGAACCGGTTATACCTGAAAGGTTTTCTACTCTATGCCGATGTCCGATACCCAGCCTGCCGAATCCAATGAACCCCCGCTACAGGGGAGTGAGGCTTTTGAATTTCAGGCCGCCGCGGCCCGCAACCGCATGATGGCCCTGTGGGGCGCCGAGAAGATGGGGCTGACCGGCAAGACGGCGGAAAACTATGCCGCCGCCGTGGTCCGCGCCAATGGTGAGCAGCCTTCGGAAGAAGACGTGATTCGCAAGGTTCTGGGTGACCTGACGGCCTCCAATATCGCCGTGCGTGAATCCGAAGTCCGCACCAAGGCGGCGGAATTCCTGGCCCAGGCCAGAGAAGCGTTGAAAAGCTGAAACCCTGAAAAGCTGATTGTTTATGAGGCGATGATTATGAAAAAGGTTGTTACAGCGTTCATGATCATCGGTTTTGCGGCGCTGACCGCCTGCGCGACGGTTGAACCGTCGCCGGGCCTCGATACCCAGCCGATCGGTGCGCCGCCGCCACCACCGCCGTTGGATACCCAGCCGGTCGATGCCCCGCCGCCGCCGCCGCCCAATACGGGTAGCTAGGCTGAAAATGCTGGGGGATTTGCTCAAAAAGCAGGACGTAAGGGCTCTGCGGGCAAAAAACCGCATTGTCATGATCGTTTATGGTCTGGCCTTGCTATTGTCACCAATAGGATTTCTGAAAGTTCTGGTTACCTATGGCTCCGTGCCTGCTTTTGCGGGTGCGGTCGGGATCGCCTTATCATTGCCTGTCGCGGTCTTAAGTTTGCGAAAGACAGACAAGCCATCGGATCGATTGATTGCTACACTTCTGGTTGCCCTGGGCCTGCCCATAATCGCTTTGTTGTGCTGGCGCTATTTCAATGATCTTTTTAACGGACAGGTTGATACAAGCGCATATTGGACATGGCGCTACACGCTTGGCGGGCCTTGCCTCCTCGTGGGAGCGATTTGGCTTTATTGGCACGAGTTGAAACGGCTCAGTCGATCCGTTTCAAGCGTTAGCCGAACCGCCCGGTAACCGAAAAACGTGGGCCACCAGCATAGGGGGCCACGCTGGCAATTGAGCGCGGCTGGTCGCCGGCATAGAGCGACAGATCGTTGAAGCGCGGCATGATACCGCCCTCGATATCGCCCGATGGCGAATGGAACAGCATCTGGCCGCCCCAGTCCGAGCGCCAGCCTTGCGTGAAGTTCCACTCAAAGCACAGGCGCGCCGAATTATCGGTATGCTGGGTGAAGAAGTCGCCATTGCGATAACAGACGGCGTCGAGCGAGGCCAACTCTAAGCCCGACAGGCCGGTAAGCTGGCCGCAAAAGGCCGCGAAAGCCTCCGATTTCAGCAGGTTTGAGAATGGGGCAAGGGCGATTGTATCAGCATCGATCAGGTCGAGACCAAGGCGCAAATAGGAGAGGCCGGTCTGGGCGCGTTCGGCGGCATCCTGCAAGCGGGTCTGGATGATTTCCGGCGACAGGGTTTCCAGTTCGGCGCGCGACAGGATGGCGGGCTTGCCGTCCCCGGTGACGATCTGGAGATCCCACGGCGTCTGTTGTTCGAGTGCGTGGTGGACTCGCAGGGCGTGGTCTTCGGGCAGGGCGCCTTCGAGACGGATTCGGCCCTTGCCGGTGAAGCGGCTTTCATAGCCGGCAAAGTCGAACTGATCGGTGAGCAGGGTGGGCATGGGATGATCTCGCGTGAGTGGCCCCCTCCGTCTCGACGCGGCCTTCGGCCTTGCTCGACACCTCCCCCGCACGCTGCGCTACAGGGGAGGAGGGGGGTATTTCTCCTCCCTTGCAAGCCCTTGGGCGAAGCGGGGGAGGTGGCGCGGCGCAGTCCGCGACGGAGGGGCCTCTTTAAGCTTGCCCAAACACGCGGGCGAAAATCGTATCGACGTGCTTGGTGTGATAATCGAGATTGAAGAACGGCTCCAGTTGCTCACGGGTGAAGAACTTCGACACGTCTTCATCGGCGGCCAGGAAGTCGAGGAAGTTGCCTTCGCCACGCCAGACCTTCATGGCATTGCGCTGGACGGCCGAATAGCTGTCTTCGCGCGACATGCCCTTTTGCGTCATAGCCAGCATGACGCGCTGGCTGTGGACCAGCCCGCCGAGACGGTCGATGTTCTTCTGCATGTTTTCCGGATAGATCAGCAGGTTATCGACGACATTGGCCAGGCGGCGCAGGGCGAAATCGAGGTGGATGGTGGCGTCCGGCGCGATGCCGCGCTCGACCGAGGAGTGCGAGATATCGCGCTCATGCCACAGGGCGACGTTTTCCATGGCCGGCACCACGGCCGAACGGACGAGGCGGGCGAGGCCGGTCAGGTTTTCGGTCAGGACCGGGTTGCGCTTATGCGGCATGGCCGAAGAGCCCTTCTGGCCAGCCGAGAAGAATTCCTCGACTTCCAGAACCTCGGTGCGTTGCAGATGGCGGATTTCGGTCGCCAGACGCTCGACCGAAGAGGCGACGACACCCAGAGCGGCGAAGAAGGCGGCGTGACGGTCACGCGGAATGACCGGGTCGAGACCGGCTCGATCTCCAGGCCCATCTTGCCGGCGACATAGGCTTCGACTTCCGGCGAGACATTGGCGAAGGTGCCGACGGCGCCGGAGATGGCGCAGGTCGAGATTTCCTCGCGGGCTGTGACCAGACGCTTACGGGCGCGGGTGAATTCGGCATAGTAACCGGCCAACTTCAGGCCGAAGGTCACCGGCTCGGCGTGGATGCCGTGCGAACGGCCGACCGTCGGAGTGAGTTTGTGCTCCATGGCGCGCTTCTTGAGCGCGGCGAGGACGAGGTCGACGTCCTCGATCAGCAGGTCGGCCGACTTCTGCAATTGCACGGCAAAGCATGTATCGAGCACGTCCGACGAGGTCATGCCCTGGTGCAGGAAGCGCGCTTCCGGACCGACGATTTCCGAAACGTGGGTCAGGAAGGCGATGACGTCGTGCTTCACGGTGCGCTCGATCTCGTCGATGCGGTCGGCGTCGAATTGGGCGTCCTTGCCCTTGGCCCACAAGGTCTCGGCAGCCTCGGTCGGGATGACGCCGAGTTCGGCCATCTTGGTGGCGGCGTGAGCTTCGATCTCGAACCAGATCTTGTACTTCATCGCCGCGTCCCAGATGGCGGCGGCTTCCTTGCGGGCATAACGGGAGATCATGGGCGATACCTTTGGGCTTGAAACGATTGTCGCGGTCGGAATGGGAATATGGGGCCGCAATGTCAAGTATAAAAGAAAGGGGACACGTTTTGAGGCCGCGGCAATTGTGGCCAAAAAATGAAGTTAATTTACGCGTTGCGGGTGTGCGGACTTGGCGCAAGGGTTTATAAAGGGTTAATTTTCAGGCTGATTGCGAATCCATGAAACTTGAGGGTGTTGTTGTGCGTAAGCTTTTTCTGAAAACGGGTGTGGCTTGTCTGGTGGTGGCCGGCATCGGTATGGCCATGCCGGTCATGGCGCATACGCACAAGCCGGGACACAAGATGTCGCACAAGCCGACCGTGGGCCCGGTATCGAAACAGTTCGACCGCGCGTCGCGCGTCACCGCTGAGCGGACCGTCACGGTCATCCAGACCGGCACCAGCGCCGCGGAACCGGCTCAGGGCGATATCGGACAGATTATCACCATGACCGAAGCGGCGCCGGTGGCCTGCCCCAGCGGTCCGGTCGGCTCACCGGAATGGGAGCAGGTGCCGGAAGAGCTGCGTAAGCACGCCATTCCCGGCCAGTGCTTCTCGCGCCTGCTGATGCCGCCGAAGACTGAACGCTATGTCGAGCATATCATGGTGTCACCGGAGCGCGTCGAGACCCGCCGCATCCCTGAGGTGGTGGATATGGTCGATGAAGACGTCATGGTGCGGCCCGAACGTCTCGAGCGCCGCCTGATCCCGGCCGTCACCCATGTCGAGATGGTGACCGAGGTCGTGCGTCCGGCCAGCTTCCGTGAGGAACGCATTCCAGCGCAGTACGAAATGCGCACCGAACATGTAATGGTGCGGGATGCGCGCCGCGAATGGGTGCGCACCGACGGTATCCCGACCGATGCCCCGATGGTGACCGCCGGCGATCATCAGCCGGTTGATTATCGCGCCGATGGCAGCCTGAGCTGGCCGGGCAAATATGCGGAAGGCACGCCGGAAGACGCCTATTATGAGCGCGATCCTTCGGTCTGGTGCCTGAAAGTGGTGCCGGGCGTCTATGAAGACCGCAGCTACCGCGTTGAGGTCGCGCCGGCCAGCGTGCGCCGCATCGAGATCCCGGCCGAAACGCGCCAGGTACGCCGGACGGTGATCGACCAGCCGGAGCGCTATGAGCAGGTGGTGATTCCGGCGGTTATGGAAAAGCGCCGCGTCCGCAAGGTTATGCAGGAAGCGCGTACCGAAACCTATACCGTGCCGGCGGTCTATGATGATGTGACGCGCGAACGCGTCGTCGGTGCGCCGCAGCCGGTATGGCGTGAGGTCATCTGCGGCAAGAATACCTCGCAGGCCAAGATTATGGAGGTTCAGCGCGCCCTGGCGGCAAAGGGTTATAACCCCGGTCCGATCGATGGCCAGTTGGGCCGCCAGACGGTCAGCGCCATGCAGAAGTTCCAGGCGGATAACGGCCTGCCGCAGGGCCAGCCTTCGGTGGAAGCCGTACAGATGCTGGGCGTGCCTCTGGTGCCGCTCAACCGCAATTAAATAATACAAAAAGAGACGAATGGCGTGTTTTGGGGTTCAAAACGCGCCATTTCCGTGTCTAAGCTCTGAAAAAAACGGGAGCGGACATATGAATCGTCGGGAATTATTCAAAAGCGCCAGCGCTCTGGCTGTGGCCGGCTTGTTGCCCCAGGGCGCTTTTGCCGGCACCAATGGCCCGGACGTACCCGATCAGGGGCCACGCGAAACCCTGTTACTCGACAAGGGCTGGCGTTTTCATGATGGGGATATCGCCATGCCGGTGCTGATCACCCATGACCAGACCTATAACGCCGCCAAGGCGGGCCGGGCGCTCGGCGCCGCCAGCCCATCATTCGATGACAGCGACTGGGCCGAAGTCACCCTGCCGCATGATTTCGTCAGTTTCCAGCCGATCGAGAATGGCACCAATGTCGATCAGGGCTACCGCCGGCGCGGCATTGTCTGGTATCGCAATCACCTGAAGTTTTCGGACTCCGACCGTGGCAAACATATCGAACTGCAACTCGACGGCATCGCCACCTTCGCCACCATCTGGTTCAACGGTACGATCGTGGCGCGTAACTGGAGCGGCTATAATTCGACCTATATCGACCTGACCCCTTACGTCACCTATGGCGACAGTGACAATGCGCTGGTGGTCCGCGTGGACGCCACGGCGATGGAAGGCTGGTGGTATGAAGGCGGCGGCATCTACCGCGACGCCTGGATCGTCAAGCGCAGCCCGGTGCATATCGTGACCGACGGCGTGTTCGCTCACCCGGTGAAGAATGGTGATGAGTGGACAATTCCCGCCGAGGTGACTGTTTTTAACAGCGGATCAAAGGAAGCCACGGCGTTCGTAAATATGATCGTCACAGCGCCTGGCGGGATACGGGTCAGTGAAGCGCGAATTCCTGTGACTGTACCCGCCCTGCAAAGGCGGACTGTAAGCCTTAATCACAGTTTAGGGGCTGTACATTTATGGACACTTGACGATCCCTATCTCTATGAAGTCGAAACTGAACTGCTGCTGCCGGGGCAGATGGCCTCGGGATTTGAAAGTCATCCATTCACGGCGGTTCTTGATTATGTCCAGCAGTTTGCAGGCTGTCGCACCCAGCGCTTCGATGCCAAAACCGGTTTCTATCTCAATGACAAACCGCTGAAAATAAAGGGCGTCTGCCTGCATCAGGACCATGCCGGGGTTGGCTGCGCAGTGCCGGAAGGTTTGCTTGATTTCCGCCTGCGCAAGCTGAAGGAACTGGGCGCCAATGCCATCCGCTTTTCGCACAACGCTCAGAACAAGGCGCTGATGGATGCCTGCGATCGCCACGGTTTCCTGGTCATGGCCGAAAATCGCAATTTCAATGCCTCGACCGATTATCTCGAACAACTCGAATGGCTGGTGCGCCGGGATCGCAACCACCCCAGCGTCTTCCTGTGGTCGGTCTTCAACGAGGAGCCGATGCAGGGCACCGAGCAGGGCTATGAAATGGTCCGCCGGATGAGTGCGGTGGTGAAATCGCTTGATACGTCGCGTCCGGTCACCGCCGCCATGAATGACGGCCTGTTCACCGCGCTCAATGTCTCGGATGCGGTCGATGTTGTCGGCATCAATTACCAGCAGCACCAGTATGACGCCTTCCATGAAGCGCACCCGGATATCCCCATGTTCTCTTCGGAGGATACCTCGGCCTTCATGACCCGCGGTGAGTACAAAACCGACGCCGGCAAGCACATCATGGCCAGCTATGATGACGACGCCGCACCGTGGGGCGCCACGCATCGCCAGGCGTGGAAGGAAATCGCGCCCCGGCCGTTCGTCGCCGGCACCTTTGTCTGGACCGGTTTCGATTATCACGGCGAGCCGACACCACACACCTGGCCGACCAATAGTTCTTTCTTTGGCATCATGGACCTATGCGGCTTTGAAAAGACCGCCTTTTATATCCATCAGGCGCAGTGGATCGATGACCGGCCGGTGCTGGGGCTGGCGCCGCACTGGAACTGGCACGCGGGCGACAAGGTCCGCGTCATGGCCTGCGCCAACCTGGATGAGGTCGAGTTGTTCGTCAACGGCAAGTCGTCGGGGAAGCAGGCCGTTGACCGGTTGAATATGAACTATTGGACGGTCGACTATGCACCGGGCTTTATTGAGGTGCGCGGGTATAGGGGCGGCAAGGTCGTCAGCAAGACCCGTAATGAAACCACCGGCAAAGCCGTTGCCTTGCGGCTGGTAAAGGACCGTCCGACCCTGACCGGCGATGGCCGCGATGCCATGCCGGTCCGTGTGGAGGCGATAGACGCCAAGGGGCGCGTGGTGCCAGACGCCCATCATAAGGTCACGTTTGGCGGTACGGCGGCGATCATTGGCCTCGGCAATGGTGATCCCAACTGCCTCGAAGCCGAGAAAGGTGATACGCGCTCACTGTTCAATGGTCTGGCGCAGGTCATCATTCAGGCGCCGGAAATGGGGCGGAATCCGACGACCGTCATCAATCTCACGGCCAGGGCAGACGGGCTGAAACCGGCCAATATCGAAATCTGGCTCGACGCCCCCAAGGCCGCAACCCCGCGACAGCCGACGATGTCGCCGACGATGGTGCTCGATAGCTGGTTTCGGGCCCCGGATAGTGCAGGGCCTCCCGATCCCAACCAGAAGGCCGCCGACACCGATATGAATTCCTGGGCCTGGTTCCGCCCAGGCGAACTTTTCGGCGCGGCAAAGGCGGATGGGTATAGCCTTGTGGCCGCAAATTACACGCCCTTCGCCAGCATACAGAAAACGGGCGGGAGGATCGTCTTCGCCAGCATTACCGGCGCCTGCGACATCTATCTCGATGGCCAGGCCATAGGCCGCAAAGCGGATCCGGCGCTGGCAGGGCTGAGCGTCGCCATCCCCCCGTTCAGCGGGCCGCGCCGGCTGAGTCTCGTATTCAAACTTAAGACCGGTGAGCCGTTCGGTTTTGGAGGGTTGATCCGCATAGGTGGGCCAGAGGAGGCATAAAACGCATCGCATTTTGACACGTGCCGGTCTTACGCCTGACTGTCTTACGCCAACTTGTAAATGCTTTGGGAGCGTACCGCATGTTTGATCTCAACAGCCTCGATCCGTTTGCCGGATACTGGTCCGGGGAAAGCGTCGTTGGGCCCAATCCGTGGACGAAAAGCGGTCCGAACCTGGGACGCTGGGGCTTTCGCTTCGATGATGCCCGCAAGAACCTGATTTTCGATTATGAGCAAAGCGGGCCGGACGGCTCCGGGTTCGATGGTCACGGGGTTTTCTGCGCCGACCCGGATTCGGAAGACCTGTGCGGGTTCTGGTTTGATGACCGGGGCTTCCCGCCTTTTCATCCGTTGCGCGGGCAGTGGAGCGACAACCGCCTGATTCTGCTCAATACCACGCCCCGCGGGCAGGGGCGCTGGACGCTTCACATCGAAAATGGCGCACTGCACTATCTGATCGAGGGGCGTTTGACAGCCGATGATGCCTATTCAACGGTATTAAATGGCCAGTATCATCTGACTTGATATCTTCGGAAATGTATTTTAATTCAGTGGTTTATCGGTAATTTTTCTGGCGCCTTCAGTCAGGCAGTGAATTTTTTGTGTCTGTTGCAGGGTGGTTTGGCTATCGCCAGCGCGTCAAATCCGGGCTAAAGTCCCACCTCCCGGACCAGATTTGATGAGGACGACTGTGAGCACCAGATTATATGATACGGCCTGGGTCAGTGTTGAAGGCGTAGAGCAACCGCTTCAGGTCCAGAAGGACCGGCGCAATCCGGCGGCCTTTATCGTCGGTGATTACCTGTATGATATCGATGGACGGCCCCTGCCTTCGCAAGGTGTCGTGCCGAAGATCCTGAACCTGCACAGCCTGCAATCGGCGCGGGAAGCCGGACTGCGGATCAATCTCGATGTCGGCGCCGCCTATCCCGAACCACGCGAGTTTCTCAGCTAGAAAGCGCTTTCCAAAAAGTGTGACGCACTTTTTGGATTAAAAAGCGCGCAAAGCTCTAAAACGCGCCGATCTGTTTGAGGCTGGCCACGCCTTCGCGGCCGACGATCAGGTGGTCATGGATGGTGATCTTGAGCGGCTTGCCGGCGGCCACAATCTGCTTGGTCATATCGATATCGCCCTGCGACGGCATCGGATCGCCACTTGGGTGGTTATGGACCAGAATCACTGAACTTGATGAAAGTTCCAGAGCGCGGCGCATGATCTCTCGCGGGTAGGCCGGCGCGTGATCGACCGTGCCGTGCCCCATGATTTCATCGGCGATCAACTGGTTTTTCTTGTCGAGGAACAGGATGCGGAACTGTTCGCGCGGTTCGTGGGCAAGCGTCACCTTGAGATAGGAGACCAGCGCCGACCACGAAGATATCACAGTGGTGCGTTTCAGCGGTTCAGCCACCATCCGGCGCGTCGCCTCGAACATCAGGGCGAGGTCGAGCGCGATATCGGCGGTCATGCGCAGGGCCTTGCCCTTGTTGTCGACGGCCGAGACCTGAAGCATGTCCTCCAGTGGCGCCGAGAGTGCGGCCGGCAGCGAACCGAAGCGCGTCAGCAGGGCCTTGGCCAGCGGCTTGACATCGCGCTGAGGGATGGAGCGGAAGAGAAAAAGCTCCAGAAGTTCGTAATCGGGCAGGGCGGAAACGCCCCCAGGCGTGCCCGATGGCGCAGACGGTTACGATGACCTCCATGATCGGGCAGGGCAGGTTCCGCTATCGGGTTGAAAAAGCCTGCGGCCTCTTCCAGTGCGTCTTCTGCCATGATCCCCCCGGATACCGATTAGCCCAAAACCGGCGCCGGTTTGAACTGGCCGGTCGGCGAGGCGGTAAACAGTTCCACGCCGTTTTCCGTGACGCCACAAGAGTGCTCGCACTGGGCGGTCAGCATCTTGTCGCGCGTGACGGCGGTCCAGCCGTCATTCAACACCTTCACATCGGGCCGGCCGAGATTGATCATAGGCTCCACGGTGAAGAACATGCCTTTTTCCAGGCGCGGACCGGTGCCGGCCTTGCCGAAGTGCAGGACGTTCGGATTATCATGGAAAACGCGCCCGACGCCGTGGCCGCAGAAATCACGGACCACCGACATGCGATGGCTTTCGGCATATTTCTGGATAGCCGCCGCGATATCGCCAAAGGTATTGCCCGGCTTGATCTGCGCCAGGCCCAGCGTCATGGCCTCATAGGTCACATCGATCAGGCGTTTGGCCTTGGGCGCCACGACACCGACTTCGTACATGCGCGAGGTGTCGCCATGCCAGCCATCGACAATGCAGGTGACGTCGATATTGGCGATATCGCCTTCGCGCAGGGTCTTTTCCGACGGGATACCGTGGCAGACCACATGGTTGGGCGAGATGCAGACCGTATGCTGGTAACCGCGATAGAAGAGGCAGGCCGACAGGCCGCCATGATCGGCGATGAACTCGCGCGCCAGATCGTCGAGATACGAGGTCTTCACGCCCGGCACCACATAAGGGATCAGCATGTCGAGGCACTCGGCGGCGACGCGCCCGGCCTTTCTCATGCCTTCAAAGTCTTCATCCGTGTGGATGCGGATGGTTTCGGAACGGAGCATATAGTCGGAATCTGTGGTCATGGCGGCAATATAGTCTTGTCGTCCGGCTAAATCCAGTAGGCCCAAAAGAAGTAAGCCGATAACTTACCCACGCCAAAATTTAACGCTTCGTTAATCGCGCCTCTGGCGGCATGACACGGATCAGCCTAAATGAGGCGTTACCACTGGGGATTAAGGTGGGCGGGAGTGCATAATGTCTGATACGCGTATTCTGGTGTTCGGGAATGAAAAGGGCGGGGCGGGGAAGTCCACTGTGGCCATGCACGTGGCCGTGCATCTGCTGCATCTTGGCAAGCGCGTGGCCTTTATCGACCTCGACCTGCGCCAGCGGTCGCTTGCCCGTTTCTTCTCCAACCGCGTCAGGTGGGCGGCGGCCAATGAAAAGGCGTTGCCGATGGCCTTCGAGCCGCACCTGCACGACAAGCCGGCGTCGCTGCTGGCCGTGCCCGAAGCCGAGGCACGCCAGGCTTTCGATCGCGCGCTTGATGAAGCCATTGAGCAGGCCGATTACATTATCATCGATACGCCGGGCGGTGATCACGTCCTGTCGCGCCGGGCCCACGCCGTGGCGCACCTGATCATCACGCCGATGAATGACAGCTTTATCGATTTTGACCTGCTGGGTGAGGTCGATCCGGTGACACTCGATGTCAAGCGCCCGTCCATCTATGCCGAAACCGTGTGGAATTCGCGCAAACAGCGCGCTGTATGGGATGGTAAGTCGATCGACTGGATCGTGCTGCGCAACCGCCTGGCGGCCAATGAGGCGCGCAACCGCAAGCGGGTCGATGAGCGCGTGCAGGCCCTCGGCAAGCGCGTCGGCTTCGAGGTTCTGGCCGGCCTGCGTGACCGCGTCATCTATCGGGAACTGTTTCCGTTTGGCCTGACCGTGGCCGACCTGTCGGCGGATATCCGTCCGGTGGCGGTGTCGCTGACTCATATCGCCGCGCGCGCTGAGCTACGGGCCCTGATGGGCTCGCTGGGCCTGGAAGCCGGCGCGGAAGTGCCGCACACAGCCGAAGACCTGGAGGCCGTGGACGCCTGATGGTGTGGGTCGCAAGTGCCATTGCGGTGTTTCTGTTCCTGGCCTGGGTCGGGAAGCAGTCGCGTCTGGGGCGCCTGAAAGCGGGGCCGTGGATAAACCAGTTTCGCACCCTGCGCAGCGTCATCAGCATGGGGTTGGTGGTGCTGGGCGTCACAATGCTGTTGCGCGGCCTGATCTGGCAGGGGCTGGCGGCGTTTCTGGTGTCGTTTATCCTGGGCGGCAGTGTGCGTTACCAGACATACTTCCGCCAGCCCGAGGCCCCGGCGGCTGCCAGTTACAGTTCCGAAGAGATCAGGGCCTATAACACGCTGGGCCTGGCCATCGGCGCGGACCGCAAGGCCATCAAGGAGGCATGGAAGCGGCTGATGAAGACGGCGCATCCGGATCAGGGCGGGGATGTCGGCCGCGCCAGTGCGCTGAATGCGGCACGGGATGTGTTGTTGAAGCGCCGTCGCTAAACTTATGGGGCCTCAGGCCCCAAACCCCATTAGCTTTAAGCGTCCGGCTTGATCACCATGCAGTCCAGGTGCTTGGCCGATATATCCTTGCAGGCGGCCGACGCCTGGGCCTTGGTCAGGGTGACGAAGCGCGTGCGATACCAGCCATTATCGTTCTTGCTGATGTCGGTAGTGCCGTTGGCCAGATGGTTGCTGAACTTCGACTTCATCTTCTTGGCCCAGTCATTGGCCAGGCTCTTGTCCTTGAAGGCGCCAATCTGGACAGCATAGACGGCCGTCGGATCTTTCTTCTTTTTGCCCTTAGCCGCCTTGTCAGCCAGCGCCGCTTTCTTTGACTTGGCAGTTGTTTGGGCAGTTGGCTTGTCGGCCGCGGCCACCTTGGTCGCCGGCTTCTTCACCAGGGCGGCGGTGTTGGTGGCGGCGCTCAGGGTCTGGGCGACAGCCGGGGCCTTGATGGTCGAGCTGGCGCGCTGGACATCGACATCTGACGCATTGGCCTGTTCGCTGCCCTCAAGCGTTTCGCGCAGTTGCGCATCGCTGAGAGGCGCGTTGCCGCCCACCACATCACCGTTATCCGCCAATATGGTGTAGGGTTGCGGACCTTCCGGCATCCGTGCCTCGGCATCCATGGCGCGGGTAAATTCATTCTGCGCGATCTCGATCCGCTCGCCGCGGTCACGGCGGGCAATGACGTCGAAACCGGTATTCATCAGGGCGGTGACGTGCTCGCGGCGCTGCGTCTTGTTCGAGCCGCCCAGCATGACGGCGATCAGGCGGTGATTATTGCGCACGCCGGAAGCGACCAGGTTATAGCCAGCGGCATTGGTGAAGCCGGTCTTCATGCCGTCGATGCCCGGCATACTGCGCAGGGGATTGTGGTTCACATAGGTACGGCCGCGGAATTCCTGCGAGGGCAGGTTGAAATAGTCATAATACTGCGGATAGTCGCGCATCACGGCGCGCGCCAGGATGGCCAGGTCGCGGGCCGAGGATATCTGGCGCGGATCGGGCAGGCCGTTGGCGTTGACGAAGCGCGTATGCGTCATGCCCAGTTCCTGCGCCTTGATCGTCATCATGGCGGCGAAGCGTTCCTCTGAGCCGCCGCCGATCTTTTTCGGCCAGGGCCACGGCCAGGTCGTTGGCCGAATAGAGGGCGATCAGGCGCATGGCGGTATCGACATCGATGGTATCGCCCGGCCGGAGATAAACCTTCACCGGCGCCTGTGAGGTGGCGTGGGCGCTCATGGTGATCTGGTCGGTCGGTTTCAGCGTGCCGTGCGCCAAGGCATCGAAGGCCATATAGAGGGTCATGATCTTGGTCAGCGAGGCGGGATAGCGGGCCGAGTCGGCGCGCTGGGCATAAAAGACCTCGCCCGATTGGGCATCGACCACGATAGCGGCGTAACGGGCGTTATCGGTCAGGTCCTGGGCGGCGGCAGGCAGGGCTATCAGGAAAACAGCCGAAGCCGCGAGAACGGCGGCTTTCAGCCCCTTGTTCCCGTTTGATATTGTCTCGCCAGCCCGTTTAAATATCCACCCGATCCTACGCATCAAAACCTATCCTCAACTCGTTACACACGCGATTTGCACATTCAGATTGCCGCCGGACGCCCCAATGAGAAACCTGGTAAATATGAAAACCGTGTCCCTTAAAATAAGAAAACAATGTGTTCTCAATGTGAGCGCTATAACATCATAACGTCAGAGACTTAGTCTGTCGTGAATTTTCCTTAAGCAAACCTTAAGCTCACCGTAACGTGACCGCAGGCTGGCCATTTCGCGCTGGTTATGCGCCTTTCACCATGCGAGACAACCACCGCGTTCATCAAGTTGCCAAGAAACTCCCATATGAGGAGAATCCGCAGGTCTGTAGGTTGTAAAATTTTTGTGCAGCGCAACATAAAGATTGACGTTATGCTGCGCTTGCGTTATATAAGCATCAACCGGGCAGAAGGTCCGATATCCAAGTTCAAGCGTTCAGGGATGTCGGGGATTGGCCCACGCATCATATGAAAAAGGAGTTACCCATGTCGGAAGCTGCTGAAACCGTAAAAGCCACTGTCGAAAAGTTCACCACCGCTGGCAACCAGGCGTTCAAGGACACGGTCGAAAAAGACCCTGGCCGGCATCAATGAAGCCAATGGCCTGGCCAAGGGCAATGTTGAAGCCGTCGTCGAAAGCCTGACCGCCGCCACCAAGGGCGCGGAAACGGTTGGCGCCCAGGCCATCGCCTTCTCCAAGAAGAACTGGGAAGAGGCCGTGACCGCCGCCAAGACGCTGCAAGGCGCCAAGAGCATTCAGGAAGTCATCGAGCTGCAATCGAAGTACGCCAAGTCCTCGATGGAATCCTATGTCTCGGAACTGAACCTGCTGACCGAAACCCTGTCGGCCTCGTTCAAGGACACCTTCAAGCCGATCAATGCGCGCATGACCGCCGCCGTCGAGAAGTTCCAGTCCTATCGTTAAATAAATCCGGCCTTCGGGTCAGATGATTTTTTAAAACCCCGTGCCATCAGGCGCGGGGTTTTTCATTTGGCGGCGCCGCAAAAAATCCGCCTGCCGTTTTTTAAATTTTGACTCTTAACAGGCGCGCAATTGGACTATCTTGTGGCCTGGTCTGCATTGCGGCTTGCAATCAGGCGACTCCGCCATATCTATTAGCGGAGAGTGCGTAAAGCACCCAAGGCACAGAACATACTGAGATGAGACGGGTTTTGACAGACATAGAGCAACAGGTGGTCATGGCGGCCGACAAGGGCACGGTGACTCGCCCCGGACAGACGCCCGGCCTGCTGATCGACACCAAGCCGAAGGCGCAAAAGCCCTCACTTTATCGTGTTTTGATCCTGAACGACGACTACACGCCAATGGAGTTTGTCGTTTACGTGCTTGAGCGATTCTTCAATAAATCGCGTGAGGATGCCACCCTGATCATGCTGCATGTCCATCAAACCGGAGTGGGGGTCTGCGGCGTATATACCTACGAGGTGGCGGAAACCAAGGTGGCGCAGGTGGTGGATATGGCCCGTCGCCATCAGCATCCGCTCCAGTGTACGATGGAGAAAGACTGACGGAGACAGGCTGAGGGCGACAAAAGAGAAGTGCCCGTCATCAGCATCCATTGCAGTGTACGATGGAGAAGGACTGAGGAGGGGGGATTACGGACGGCCGGGATTTTATCTGAGTTCTGAAGGGAGAATTCAGATCAGGTTCAGACTGAAGGGGCCAGAATGAGCATGGTTAATTTTCTAAACCACGCGTTAAGAATTCGGGTCCAGAGTTTGAGTTGAGTAAAGCGTTTTCAAGTTTTATCGGAGGTCGTCATGCCGTCATTTTCCAGCGCATTAGAAGAGACCCTGCATCGCGCAGTCGGTCACGCCAATGCCCATCATCATGAATATGCGACGCTTGAGCACCTCCTGCTGGCCCTGATCGATGATGTCGATGCCGCGGCCGTCATGAGTGCCTGCAACGTCGATCTGCCCAAGCTGCGCACAGCGCTTGACGCCTATATCGAAACCGACCTGAAATCATTGGTCGAACCCAGTTCGGAAGAAGCCAAGCCCACGGCCGGCTTCCAGCGCGTCATCCAGCGCGCGGTGATCCATGTCCAGAGCTCCGGCCGCGATGAAGTGACCGGCGCTAATGTCCTGGTCGCCATCTTTTCTGAGCGCGAATCGCACGCCGCCTTCTTCCTGCAAGAGCAGGAGATGACGCGCTATGACGCGGTCAATTACATCGCTCATGGCATCGCCAAGAAGCCCGGCGCGTCCGAACCACGCGTCGTGCGCGGCGCCACGGAAGACAATGCCGGCACGGAAGAGAAGGGCAAGGGCGGTTCCACCGATGCGCTCGCGGCCTATTGCGTCGACCTCAACGAGAAGTCGCGCCACGGCAAGGTCGATCCGCTGATCGGCCGTTCGGCCGAGGTCGAGCGCGCCATCCAGATCCTGTGCCGCCGCACCAAGAACAATCCGCTGTTGGTCGGCGATCCGGGGGTTGGCAAGACGGCCATCGCCGAGGGGCTGGCCAAGAAGATCGTCGATGGCGAGGTGCCGGACGTTCTGGCCGGCGCCACGATCTACTCGCTCGACATGGGCACGCTTTTGGCGGGCACCCGCTATCGCGGTGACTTCGAGGAGCGCGTCAAGCAGGTCGTAAAGGAACTGGAGGCGCACCCCAATGCCGTCCTGTTCATCGATGAAATCCACACGGTCATCGGTGCCGGCGCCACCTCCGGCGGGGCGATGGATGCCTCTAACCTGCTGAAGCCGGCGCTGGCGGCGGGCACCCTGCGCTGTATGGGCTCGACCACCTACAAGGAATATCGTCAGCACTTCGAGAAAGACCGCGCCCTGGTGCGTCGCTTCCAGAAGATCGATGTCAACGAGCCGACGCTGGATGACACCATCAAGATTCTGAAAGGTCTCAAGCCCTACTATGAGACCTTCCACCATCTGAAATACACCGACGCCGCCATCAAGACGGCGGTGGAGCTGTCGGCGCGCTATATCACCGACCGCAAGCTGCCGGACAAGGCGATCGACGTGATCGACGAGGCTGGCGCCCTGCAGATGGTCATGCCGGAAAACAAGCGCCGCAAGGTGATTGGTCCGAAGGAAATCGAGTACGTGGTCTCCAAGATTGCTCGCATTCCGTCGAAGTCCGTCTCGCGTGACGACACCACGGCCCTGCGCGACCTGAAGGCCGACCTCAACCGCACGGTCTTCGGTCAGGACGAGGCCATCGAGCAACTGTCCACGGCCGTCAAGATGGCCCGCGCCGGTCTGCGCGATCCGCAAAAGCCGGTGGGTTGCTACCTGTTCTCCGGCCCGACCGGCGTCGGCAAGACCGAAGTGGCCAAGCAACTGGCCGCCACCATGGGCGTCGAGCTCCTGCGTTTCGACATGTCGGAATATATGGAGCGCCACACCGTCTCGCGTCTGATTGGCGCCCCTCCGGGCTATGTCGGTCACGACCAGGGCGGTCTGCTCACCGATGCCGTCGATCAGCAGCCGCATTCGGTAGTCCTGCTCGACGAAATCGAAAAGGCGCACCCGGATATCTACAATATCCTGCTCCAGGTCATGGACCATGGCCAGTTGACGGACGCGGTCGGCAAGAAGGTCGATTTCCGCAATGTCATCCTGATCATGACCACCAATGCCGGTGCTTCAGATAACCAGAAGAACTCGATCGGTTTCGGCCGTGAGAAGGTTTCGGGTGAAGACGAACAGGCCATCAAGCGCCTGTTCACACCGGAATTCCGCAACCGTCTCGATGCGATCGTCACCTTCAAGCAACTGAAGCCGGACGTGATCAGCCAGGTCGTCCAGAAGTTCATCCTGCAACTGGAAATGCAACTGGCCGATCGTCATATCTCGATCGAACTGACCGACGAGGCCGCTGCCTGGCTGGCCGAAAACGGTTACGACGAACTGTATGGCGCCCGTCCGCTGGCCCGCGTCATCCAGGAAAACATCAAGAAGCCGCTGGCCGACGAAATCCTCTTCGGCAAGCTGGTCAAGGGGGGCATATCCTGGTGAAACTGGCCGATGGCAAGATCGCCTTCGATATTACGCCCTCGCAAAAGGGCGCCGACAAGCCGGGCGCAAAAGCTGAAATCGTAGACTAGAGGCAAGCCCCTAGGACCGGATCATTGACAGCGTGTGTTGATACGCTGGCGGTTAAATAACAAAGCCCTTCGGTGCAAACTGGAGGGCTTTTTTTTGTACCTCCCCGGCTGCGCCGGGGAGGGGGACCGCACGACACCGCGAAGCTGTTAGATGCGGTGCTGGGGTTTCTTGTTTTCTTAAAGGATTGGGTAGTGTTGAGTGCATGTGTCAGTTTGCTCATCCGGCATGTATAGTCTTCCGGCGAATTCAACTGGATGCCAGGTCGAAGGCTTGAACTCGACCTTCAAATCTTCCGGTTTTTGGCCTTCTTCGGCACAGGCCGCGTGGCTGGCAACAACGGTCCAACGGCCCTGCCGCACCATCAGCAGGGTAGCCAGTCGCCAGGTGCTGACATCCTTACGCACGTTTCGATCGAGTATCACCACGTCGTCACTGCCGTCATGATTAATGTCTGAGACCATGGCCATGCAGGCTTTCGGATTGTGGCTGGTAAAACAAGGCGGCAGGCCGTGATATGCCGGTTTCATCCATGTTTCACGCATCGGGGGCTCGGTCGCCCAGGGCAGGACAATGGTGCGATCGGCGAGAGCCTTTGCCAGGGATTCAGGGAGCGGTTTTGAAAGCGGCAGCCGCGCGATATGCGTGAGCAGCGGTGCCATAGCGCGCGCCTGATTAAGTTCGCCAGCAGGAGCGGGAATCGTATTCTCTCGAACCATGCAATCACTGTCGAAGAAATTGACCGCGTGTCCGTTTATCCACAACATATCCAAGGCTTGGGCGGGGAAGTTGATTTGTCCATTTCCTACAGTAGCCAACTCCGTCTGGCATAGGCGCATACGTACAGTGCTTTGCCACTCGCCACGCTTGAGTTGAAAGATAGTCAGTCTGTGCCCGACAGCCGGTTTGATGTATTCCTCCCATGTGCCGATAGTCTGAGCGTCGATAATAATCTCACCCTGGCTATCGCCGGTCAGGTCTGCCATGTGCAATACGCATTCGCCGGTAGCGTAGGTCTTTGGCGGCAGGAGACAGGGTAAGCGGTAACGCCATGTCTGCCAGAATCTTTTCCGGAATTTGCTGGCCGGATAACAAATCTTGCCGCAGGGTCTTACCATCGAGAGGCATCCGCAGTTCGTTGAAACGAGTTTCCTTTTCCTGGATATTGCTCCCCCCCCAAATGATCTCCGCCCCAATATGTTATGTGGCCAGATTCAAACCATTGCTCCTGAACAGCTACCGAGGTCTGACGGATTTTGTCTGTCGTGCCGCGTATTTCCAGATCGTGTAAGGCATCCAGTCCGGCCTTTCCGGAACGTAGTTTCAGATACCCCCAGTCTGCGCGATCCAGCGGAATCAGGCCCAGGTTTATTCCGAGTGCTTCAGCGGGCACACATATAGCTGCAACCCGCGCCTTCGGCACATAGTTGGCGGTGACACCGTAACCAACAATTACGACGACTATTACAGCCAGTCCCCTGAGTAGCCATTTCATATTAATCCCCCGGTTTTGCACTATGCTACCAGAGATTTAATGCGACACCAGTGTCTATTAATTCGCACGAAAACCTCGCAATCGTAACCGTACCTCCTACATAAGGCGCTGAAACCGGAGTGCACCGCATGATACCATTTTCCATTCTCGACCTGTCGCAGATTTCCGAAGGCAGCAGCATCAGCGATGCCCTGGTCAATTCGGCGAAGATGGCGCAGGCGGCGGAGGGCGCGGGATATAAGCGCTACTGGCTGGCCGAACACCATGGGATGCCGGGTATCGCCTCGGCGGCCACTTCCATCGTCATCGGCCATGTTGGGGCGGCGACGAAGACCATCCGCATCGGTTCTGGCGGCATCATGCTGCCCAACCATTCGCCGCTGGTGATCGCCGAGCAGTTCGGCACGCTGGAAGCGCTCAATCCGGGCCGGGTCGATCTCGGTATCGGCCGCGCCCCCGGCACCGACATGATGACGGCGCGCGCCCTGCGCCGAAATATGGATGCCGGTGTTGAGAGTTTTCCCAACGATATCCTTGAGTTGCAGCATCTGCTTGGCGAACCGGATGAGGGCCAGCGCATTCTGGCCGTGCCGGGCGCCAATAGCCAGGTGCCGATCTGGCTGCTCGGTTCCTCACTCTACAGCGCCCAACTCGCGGCGCAACTGGGGCTGCCCTATGCCTTCGCCTCGCACTTCGCGCCGGAACTTTTGTTCGATGCGCTCCAGCTTTACCGCCAGCATTTCCGACCTTCGGCGACGCTCAACAAGCCGCACACCATGGTCGGCGTCATGGGCGTGGCGGCGGACAGCGATGCCGAGGCGGAATATCTCTACACCTCGATGCAGCAGTCCTTCGCCAACCTGCGCCGTAACGTGCGTGTGCCATTCCCGAGGCCGAGCTATGACGCTGTGGCCGCCCTGACGCCGGAAGAGACCACCATGATCGACCATATGCTCCGCTACGCCATGGTCGGCTCGCCGGCCACGATCGAAAAGCGACTCGGCAGCTTTCTGGAGCAAACCCAGGCCGACGAACTGATCATTTCCATGCCGATCCACGATATCGCCGCGCGTCTGAAATCGGTGGACCTGTTCGCCGGTCTGCCGTTTATGCAGAAGGCTTGAGGCGAATAGGCGCCTATTTTGCAGATGGTGCATTTCCTTTGGCGTTTGCCGCGACCGGTAAACTCAATGACGGCAGTTCGACCCGCCCCTCTTCGTTGTTCCCAACACGGATCGAATAATATTGGACCGGCATGATGGAAAACCTGCCTGCCTTGAAGTCGGCCAGTTCAGTGCCGCCCAAAGCAAATCCGGACGTTGTTCCCCACAGACCATTGCTCTCGTAGGCCACGGCAACCTCGGCAAGATTTTCTTTGCGCAAGCGATCCGGTTCATGGATCACAAGCACTTCAGGTTTGCCATCGCCATTCATGTCACGCAGTATGGCTGTGCAGGAATCTAATTCTGCCGCAATTTTCAAGCAATTCGTTGCGTCGAACATGCCTTCAAATTTTGTATTCAAAAAGCTCTCTGGCAAAGCTGCGCCAGCCGGATAGATCACTTTGAGAAGGTGCAAATTGGAACGTGGTTTCGGGAACTCCGGTTGGGGGGCGGTGCCAGGCTTGGTGGGAGCAAGATAGTCCAGGACCTTCTGCGCGGGATCACGAATCGCGGGATTGGAATGGTGCGCTAAGTCTTTGAGCGCAGCCCGACCATAGGTGCCAGCGCTTCTGGCAAGAAACTCCCAGTCGAACGCATCGGGTGTTATCTTCCCCTGCTGCAAGCGCACGACTTGGCTGTTAACGCTCAGGCGATACGGATCGGCAATCGGCGTCAGCACCGCCAGGCAAATCAGCGCCATGATAAAGGCCAGGGCGATATTGACCGGCTCCAACAAAGCTAACCAACGGCCCTTTGGCGTCACGGCGGCCACCGTATAGCCCAGTCCGTAAAGCGCGGCGATGATGACACCGACCAGCGCCATAACTCGCTCCGGCGTCAGGCCGTATTGGGCGATCCGCAACCACAGCGAATATGCCGCAAGCCCCGAAAAAACCAGCAACAGCCCGCAGGCGATCCGCGCCGACCAGCGCAGGATGATATGCGCCTTGCGGTCCTCATCGCCCTGCTGCCAGGCGGCGTTGACCAATAGCACCAGCGCTACGCAGCCGGCCAGCAGGGAGGCCGTCGCCGCCTTGGTTTTCCACAGCGGTTCCAGTCCGCTGAAACACAAGGAGACGGCGAACAGCAGTCCAATCACAGTGATCACCGGTAGCAGCCAGGACAGCACACCCAACACCAGGGCGCGGAAATTGTGCATCAGTTTCGGCTGGACATCGCCGAGATTGACCGAAGCGGCGATAGCGAGCCCTGTCACCGGCCAGGCGAAATACACATTCATCAGCAAATCCTTGAACCAGTGGAAGCCGATAAAGCCAAGCAGGCCAGCACCAAGAAACAGGATGGCCCAGAATAGCGCGGTAAAAAGACCGCTCAAGGCCAGTTGCACGCCGCGTTTCCATGCCTCGTCGAAATAGAGAGCGTAGGCTGCAATCGGCTTTCCGGCCTGGTCAGCGCTGGAAACCAGTTCATGGCTGATGAAGAGGAACGGGTAGATCAGGAAGGTCAGGTTGAGGAAGAACGGATTGTAGCGGTCATCCAAGCCATGCGCCGCGCGGTTCCAGGCGATCAGCGCGATCAGGCCAAGCGCGATAACGCTCCAGATGGCGAGGCTGATCCGTTTCATGGCGCCGGCACCAGCCCATAGGATAAAGGCGCCGAGGATCAGGGTGCTGGTCAGGACCTGCGCCCACACCGGCACATGCTGCCCCTCAAGGGCATCAAAGCTCTTGATCAGCCAGGCGATGCCCAGGCCGAAGATGAGCCCGACCGCCAGCCGGATGATCAGGGCTTCATTGGCTTTCAATGATTGAGTGGTCATGGCGCTCCCCGCTTATGTCATAGGGGTAACACGAAAAGCGTTCAGCCGCTATATCCTGCCCATGGTGGTCTGGGCGTTGTAGATCTGCTGGATCGGCGCATTGTCCGGATCGAGCGGCACCATGCGCCATTTGTCACCGTCCGCTTCAAAGCGGACCGGCGCGGCATTGGGGCTGGAATACATGTCGTTGAGGAACTTGCGCGTGACGGCCCGGAAGGGGATGCCGTGGAAGACGAACAGGCATTTGCCGGTTTCGCGGTATTCGTTGATGCAGGTGTAGACCCGGTCGATCACCTCCGGCAGCGGCTCGGCGTCCCACGGATAGTGCTTGCCGTCGACATCGGCCTGCGGGTTCATATGCTCGCGCATATCCTCGCGGTGCTGGTGGACCTCATCGATCGTCATGCCCTCGAACTGGCCGAAATTGCGCTCGATCAGCCGCCCATCGATCACCGGCTCGATACCGCTTGCCGCGCCGACGATCTGCGCCGTTTCCAGCGCGCGGGAGAGGGGGCTGGCGATGATCTTTGTGATACCTTCGCCCGCCAGGATTTTCGCAGCCACATGCGCCTGCGCACGGCCGGTTTCGTTCAGCGGAATATCGGTCGAGCCCTGGAGGCGCATCTGCACGTTCCAGTCGGTCTGGCCATGGCGAAGGACGTAGAAGGTCATTACAATTTCGCTTTAATTTGCGCGGCTATGTCTTTCAATTCGTTGAAATCCGCCATCTTGCCGACGGCGTGGGCACGCTCTGTCACACCGTCCCAAGCCGGCAAGATATGAAAGTGGATATGGAAGACGGTCTGGCCGCTGGCTTCGCCATTGAACTGCATCAGGCGGATGCCATCCGGCGCCAGCGCGTCACGCACGGCGCGGCCGATTTTCTGCGTCTGGACAATGAGGTTTTGCAGGTCGTCGGCTGGAATGTCGAACAGGTTACAAGCACTGACCTTGGGAATGACGAGCGTATGGCCCTTTGCCTGCGGAAAGGCGTCCATGAAACTCAAAATCCGCTCGTCTTCATAGACCTTTACCGACGGAATATCGCCGCTCAGGATTTTGGCGAAGATGTTTTTCGGGTCGTATTGGGCGGAAAGGCTCATGATTTACCTGCAATTTGTGCTGATTCCGAGTTTAGAGGACTATGATATGCAGGCCAAGAGGGGTATTAGCACGGCAATGATCAATCTCTTGCTAGTCATGCTGGGTGGCGCTTTCGGCTCTGCCTGTCGTTATCTGCTTGGCCTCGCGTCCGCCGGGTGGTGGCGGCATGAGGGCTGGCCGCTCAATGAATGGCCGGTGGGCACCTTTCTGGCCAATGTCATTGGCGGCCTGCTGATGGGGCTTCTGATGGGTGAGTTGTTCGGCCCTCTTAAGGGTCTGTTCGATACCGAACGCGCCCGGCTTTTCCTCGGCATCGGTGTCCTCGGCGGCTTCACCACCTTCTCCTCGTTCTCGCTGGAGACGGTGCAGATGCTGGAGCGCCGCGCTTACGGACTGGCGGCGAGCTATGTCTCGCTGTCGGTCATTTTATCCATTGCCGCCGTGATGGCCGGCCTGTTCCTGATACGGAAATTTTCATGAGTAAAGACGTCAAGACCCTCTATATCACAGACGGCGAAGACGGCATCCGAGTTGATCGCTTCTTCAAGCGCCGCTGGCCGCATATCAACCATGTGCAGTTGAACAAGCTGCTGCGTTCCGGCCAGGTGCGCGTCGATGGCGGCCGGGTGAAGGCCGATACGCGACTCGCCACCGGCCAGACCATCCGCGTGCCGCCGCTGCCGGAAGCGCCCGATATCGACCAGCAGAAGCGCGAGCGCGCCATGCTTTCGCCGCAGGAAATCCGCTTCGCCCATTCGCTGGTGCTCTATGAGGACGAGGATGTCATCGCGCTGAACAAGCCCTCGGGCCTTGCGGTACAGGGCGGCACCAAGACCAAGAACCACGTCGACCGCCTGCTGTCGGCACTGGGGGAGGGGCTGGAACGTCCGCGTCTGGTTCACCGCCTCGACCGCGATACCTCCGGTGTGCTGCTGCTTGGCAAGTCGCCGCAGGCCGCCGCACGGCTGTCGGGCGCCTTTGCCAAGCGCCGCGCCCACAAGACCTACTGGGCGCTGGTGGTTGGCAATCCGAAGCCGGAAGACGGCTATATCGATACGCCGCTGGTCAAGAAGGGTTTCCATGACCGCGAGATTGTCCAGCCGGCCGAACCGAACGAGCCGGGCGCCGAAGTGGCCGAGACCGAATATGTCACCATCTCCCGTGCCGGCCCGCGCGTCACCTGGATGGCTCTGCGACCGCATACCGGCCGTACCCACCAGTTGCGCGCCCACATGCAGGCCATCGGCCATTCGATCCTCGGCGATCCGAAATACGGCAGCGAGGAAAGCCAGTCGCTTTCCGCCGGGCTGAATCTGCAACTACATCACCGCCGCATCGAACTGCCGCACCCGACCAATGGGACGCTGATCGTCGAGGCGCCGCTCGATCCGGTGATACAGGCGGGCTTTGACCGCTTCGGCTTCGATGAGCACGAGGCCGAGACCGATCCGTTTGCCAATAAGAAAAAGAAGAAGAGATGAGTTTGCGTCTCGCCGTATTTGATGTCGATGGGACGCTCATCGATAGCCGGTCAAGCATCTTCCGTGCGGCGGTGGAAGCCGCTCATGCCATCAATATTGATCCGCCGACCTATGACGATGTGCGCGCCATTGTCGGCGTGTCGCTGTTCGATGCCCTGGCCATGATGCGGCCCGATCTCGATAGCGAAACCATCGCGCTCTATACGCACGAATTCCAGCAGGCGTTCCTGCGCTTTCATGCCGACCCGGATTTCAGCGAAGACCTCTATCTCGGTGCAGAAGATACTCTGCGCGCCCTGAAAACCGAGGGCTGGCTGCTCGGCATGGCCACCGGCAATTCGCGCCGCGGCGTTACCCGCACCGTGGCCAAACATGGCTGGGGCGACCTGTTCGACGTCACCTTTTGCGCCGATGATGGCCCCTCCAAGCCACACCCGCACATGCTCCAGCGCAATCTTGATGCGTTGGGCGTGGCAACGCACGAAGCGGTGATGATCGGTGACGCCAGCCATGATATGAAGATGGCCCGCAGCGCCTATGTACGGGCGGTCGGCGTCTCCTGGGGTTTCCATACGGTCGAGGAACTGCAACTGGCCGGCGCCCACGATATCGTCCACGATTTTACCGAGCTGAAGGCGCTCCTGGATGACTTCAATCCGGAAGTTTTGCCTGAAGCCAAGCGCGCAAGTTATTGATATGACCTACAAAGCCGAAGCCCCCGACAAGAAGTCCGATAGCCTTGGTTTTCGCCCCAAACGCTTCTGGGGTGGCACAGCCACCATGGAAGTGGAAGGCGGTTTTGCCGTTGCGCTCGACGGCCGGCCGGTCAAGACGCCCAAGGGCAATGTCATGGTCCTGCCCAATGCCGCCCTGGCGCAACTGGTCGAGGCGGAGTGGGCGGCCGTCGGCGAATATGTCGATTATGAAGCCATGCCGCTCACCCGGCTGGGTTTTGCCAGCGTCGATCGCATGGCCGAGGTGCTGGATGACACCCTGGCCGAGGTGACGCGGTATTCCGAAACCGACCTGCTGTGCTATCCATCAGAATATCCGGCGGCTTTGCAGGCGCGTGAAGCCGCCGCCTGGCAGCCGATTCTGGCCTGGGCCGATGCGGCGCTCGATCTCCAGTTCCAGCAGAACCAGAGCATCATCCACCAGCCGCAGCCGAAGGAAACCATTCGGCGGATTCAATCATTGATCGCCAATGCCACGGCCTATGAGCAGGCAGGGATCATGCTGGCTATTCCGCTTCTGGGTTCGGTGATCCTGGCCATTGCCCTGTGGCGCGGGCACTTGGGCGGTGAGGCGGCTTATCAATCCTCGCGCATCGGCGAGGATTTCCAGTCGGAAACCTGGGGCGCCGATGCCGAAGCCGCCAAACGCGCCGCCGGCATGAAGGCGCAGGCACAAAGCCTCGATATCTGGTTCAGGGCGCTGGCATGAGATGATCCTCGGCCAGCTTCTGGCGCCTGCTTAACTGACCCGTCAGCCACAGAACGAACATGTGGTAATCGCCCATGAACGACCGCAGCGGATATTTGAAGGTCGCTGGCCTGTTGTGCTCGATAAAGAAATGCCCGATCCACGCGCAGCCATAGCCGGCGATAAGGCCGGCCGGAATCCACAAGAAATTGCGCGTGGCGATGGTCAGGATCAGCGCCGCTATGCCAAAGGTCGAGCCGAGATAGTGCACGGCGCGCGTCGCAGGCTTGCTGTGCTCGCTCAGGTAAAAGTCGAAAAAGGCGGAATAGGTCTTGTAGCGCTCGGCCATGGCTTCGTCCTCTTTCCGGATTTTAGCACGGAGGAGCTAGAACAGGTAATTTGAAATCCTGAATTTGCGATGCAGGCTATGCGTCTCGTCCACAGGCATGGTCAACAAAGGCACATCCTTTTCCTGTGTCGCGGTTTCAAAAGCCTCCCTCGTTAATGGACCTGTGATGCCCCTGAATTCCGAATCCGGAACAGTGAGATCAATATACCAATAGTTTGAGATGTCCGGATTGTTGTCTGGATGCTGAAGCGCTGAAATATAGCGTTTGTTCATGCCAACGGCGGCGATAGTGCCGTCAATACCACCGATGCAACTGTGAGGAGGCGTTTCCCGGCATATCGATAGATCCTGCGGGATGTCCGGAGCGAAAAGTACATATTTATCCGCCAGTTTTTCCCGTCTTGCTGGATACCCGCAGCCAGCTAGGCCTATACTAATCAGCCCCAGTGCGCCCCAAATGCGTTTCATTTCATTCCCCCTTTTTAAACGGTGAAGCCTCTTCGGCCAGCATCAACATCTGTTCGGCCACGGCCTCGCGCTCCTGACGCAAGTAGGCCTCCACCGGCGCGCGAAGGCGCTTGTCGCGGATATAGTGCGCCGAATAGACCGGATTTGGCAGGTAGCCGCGCGACAGCTTGTGTTCACCCTGGGTGCCGGCCTCTACGCGTTTCAGACCCCGCGCGATGGCGAAATCGATGGCCTGGTAGTAGCAGACCTCGAAATGCAGGAAGGGGATATCGGCCAGCGTGCCCCATTGCCGGCCATAGAGCGTATCATTGCCGATAAAGTTGATTGCCCCCGCCACCGCGTCATCGCCGTCATAGGCGAAAACCAGCGCCATCTGGTCCGCCATGGTCTGGCGGATGTGGCTGAAGAAGGCCCGCGTCAGGTACGGGCGGCCTGTGCCCCATTTGCGGTCATAGGTGTTCTCGATAAAGCCATAGAAGCGATCGAGATGCGCCTCTGTGATCTCGTCGCCGACGATCCATCTCAGGTCAAGAATTGATTGCACATCGCGCCGCTCGCGCCGGATCACCTTGCGGCGGTTGGAAGACAACTGCGCCAGGAAGTCATCGAAGGTCGCGTAGCCGTTATTATCCCACCAGAACTGCTGATCCTGGCGTTGCAGAAAGCCCATCTCGCCCATCATCTGCCATTCATCCTCCCGCGGGAAGGTTATGTGCAGGGAGGATAGCTTGTTCGTCTCGCACAGCGACATCGCGGCTTTTACAAGCGCTTGCCGCACCTCCGGATCGGGCGAAATCAGCCGCGCCCCCGTCACCGGCGTGAATGGGATGGCGCCTTGCAGCTTCGGGTAATAGTCGCCGCCGGCCTGCTCATAAGCCCGCGCCCACGACTGGTCGAAGACATATTCGCCCATTGAATGGTATTTGACATAGAGCGGCATCACGCCCCGGATGGCGCCGCCTTCGTCGCTTAGCGAGATATGTACCGGCTGCCAACCGCTGGCCTGATCGACGCAACCGGTCGCTTCAAGCGCATCCAGATAAGCGTATGAGGTGAAGGGGTTATCATCATCCCTTAATCCATTCCATGCACTTTCGCCGATCTCGGCAATTCGGTTATGCAGTTTCAAGCTAAGGGCTGTCATGACGGCTATATGGGCATCACTTGTAAAATAGCCATCACGCGCAATCCTAACGGCGATCCATCACTTCGATAAAGGCGTCGATCTCGACCGCGAAGCCGAGCGGAATCTTGTACATGCCCACCGCCGAGCGGGCATGCTTGCCGGCATCGCCGAGCGCCGCCACCATCAGGTCGGAGCAGCCATTGATCACCTGGGGGATATTGTAGAATTCCGGTCCGGCCTGGACGAAGGCGTTGAGCTTGATCACCCGCACGACATTGTCGAGATCGCCGCCGGCGGCGGCCTTCATCTGGGCCAGCAGGTTGATGGCGCATAGGCGGGCCGCTTCCACGCCCTGTTCCACCGTCACATCCACGCCGACCGTGCCCTTGATGCCACCGCTGGCGTCATTGGAAAGCTGGCCTGAGATGTGGACGTGATTCCCGGTGCGCACGAAGGGCACATAGTTGGCGACGGGCGCGGTGGGGACGGGCAGGGTAAGCCCTAAAGCGCGCAGGCGGTCTTCACATTTCGACATGAGAGAAAATCCTGAAATTATAACGGGTTTGCGCCTGATAACGGCGCTGGCCGGCCGCCGTTATAACCGATTTGCAATGACTTCGGCCACCCCCATCTTTACCTTTTGTTACCTTCCCCTTCACCGGAGCTTAAGAGAGTCCGTGTAGGTTGTCGGCATCAAAAGCCGTGGCGCACATAGCGACCGATTCGGCAGGAATACGTGATGGGTACGGGGTCAGAGAGCTGACATGTTTGAAGGTTTGGGTATGAATCAAAAGAAAGTTCTCATTGTTGAGGACAACGAACTCAACATGAAACTGTTTCATGACCTGCTCGACGCGCAGGGCTATGAAACCTTCCAGACGGGCGAGGGCCTGTCCGCGCTTACGCTTGCCCGCGAGCACCGCCCCGACCTGATCCTGATGGATATCCAGTTGCCGGAAATTTCCGGCCTGGAAGTCACCAAGTGGCTTAAGGAAGACGACGAGCTGTCGCATATTCCGGTGGTGGCGGTGACCGCCTTCGCCATGAAGGGCGACGAGGAGCGCATCCGCGAGGGTGGTTGCGAAGCCTATATCTCCAAGCCGATCTCCGTCACCCATTTCCTCGACACGGTTCGCCGCTATCTGGGATAGGGATGCCCCATGACCGCCCGTGTCCTGATCGTTGACGACATCGCCGCAAATGTGCGCCTGCTCCAGGCCAAACTGGAGGCGGACTATTACGAGACTCTGACAGCGCCCAATGGCCGCATCGCCATCGAAATAGCGATCGAAGAGCAGCCTGATATCATCCTCCTTGACGTCATGATGCCGGAAATCGACGGCTATGAGGTCTGCCGCCAGCTTAAAGAAAACGCCGAGACCCGCCATATCCCGATCATCCTGATCACGGCGCTTGATGGCCGCGAGGATCGCCTCTCTGGTCTGGAAGCCGGCGCCGATGATTTTCTCACCAAGCCGGTCGATGACGTCGTCCTGATGGCGCGTTTACAGGCCCTGGTGCGGCTCAAGCAGATGGTTGACGACCTGCGCTCGCGCAGATCAACCTCACGCCGCGCCGGCCTGATTGACCAGGAACTGTATGAGCGCCAGATTTCGGCCACCGGCAATGTCCTGATCCTCGATGACAATATCCGCCAGGCCGAGCGCCTGATGATGCAACTGGGCGAGGACCACCGCTGCGCCTACGAAACCGATCCGGCAAAGGCATTGAAGATCGCCGCCGGACGGGTCGATCTTGTTGTTCTGAACCTGACCGCCAAGGCCTTCGATGCCCTGCGCTGGGTGGCGCAACTGCGCACCAGTGAGGCCACGCGCCAGAGGCCGGTCCCGGCCATTATCAATGCCGATGAACGCAAGACCATGCTCAAGGCGCTGGAACTGGGCGTCAATGACGTGGTGCCGCGGCCGATCGACATGCTCGAACTGCGCGCCCGCGCCAAGACCCAGATCAAGCGCAAACGTTACGGTGATTTCCTGCGCGATACGCTTGATCGGTCGCTCGAACTGGCGATCACCGATCCGCTGACCAATCTGAACAACCGTCGCTTCCTCGATCACCATCTCAATCTCGCCATGGCGCGTCATAACCGGGGCGCCGGAAAAGATGTGGTGTCAGTGCTGATGCTCGATATCGACTTCTTCAAGCGCGTCAATGACACCTACGGCCACGATGCCGGCGATGAGGTGATCCGCGAATTTGCCCGCCGCCTCAGCCTCAATGTCCGCGCTATCGACATGCCTTGTCGCTTCGGTGGCGAGGAGTTCGTGGTGCTGATGCCGGGCACCGACCAGCCGGACGCCCTGCATATCGCCGAACGCGTCCGTTCGCAGGTGGCCGATACGCCGTTTGCCCTGGCCGATGGCCGCTCGCTCGATGTCACGGTTTCGGTCGGCGTCGCCACTTCGCGCGGCCTGGGCGATTCACCAGAAGGTCTGCTGAAGCGGGCCGACGAGGGGGTTTACGAGGCCAAGCAGTCCGGCCGCAACCGCGTGATCGTCAAGGCCGCGGCTTAATTATCTGCAGGCGTCTTTATATAGACCTGCGCGCTGTCGGGATGCACCACCTGATACGACGTAGAGGAGATGATCCATGTTGCGGTAGGCTCAGCAGCGCCTGGGTCATAAAACAGGATTTCGTCACCAACCCGCTTTTCAGTACCGCTGTAAATCGCTCCGCCTGAATTGTAATAAGTATCGTCAATGATGCCCGTTTTGGGGTCGAGCCTTACTGCTGTGACGCCTTCCTGAGCAACACTCCCATCCTTATTGACCAGCTTATGTGTATTGATCGCTAGTTGGTTGCCTGTTGCAATATGAAAGCAGCGTGTGTCCGTAGCGCCATCGGGAAGAGTGTACGCCCAGCAACTTCCGTCAAGTTCCTTGAAGTGCTCTGAAAGGCTTTCTTCAGCCATTGTTGGCGTAGAAAATGTGAGCGCCACTGCTACAAGTAAAACAAACTTCATATGCCCCCCCAAAAAAGTCAGAACGATTATATTCACGGTATCACGGATTATCCAATCGTTTCGTCACCTAAAATCCCAGACGCAAAAAAGCCGCGCCGAGTATAGGGGGAACTCAGGCGCGGCTTCCTTAAAAGCCCACCGGCGGGGGGATGCCGATGGACAAACGCAACAGGCGTGATTACTTAATCTTGCCTTCTTTGAATTCGACGTGCTTGCGCACGACCGGATCGTACTTCTTCAGCACCATCTTTTCGGTCTTCGTGCGGGCGTTCTTCTTCGTCACGTAGAAGAAGCCGGTGTCCGCCGTCGAGTTCAGGCGGATCTTGATGGAGGCTGGCTTTGCCATGACGTAAAGTCCTTACGGTTCGGATGCGCCAAACGGCGCGAATAAAACAGGAGCGCGGAAAATACTCACAGAACGTCATAAGTCAATGGACAAATGAAGCTAACAGGCGTTTTTTCGCTGCAAGACCGCCATAGACGCATTTTTGCCGTGAAGGTCAAGCTATCTGCGCGTCCCTCCGCTGTTTTCGGGACAAACCCATGAAACGACTTCTCACCGCCGGTCTTGTTGTCTTCGGACTGATTCTGGCTATGCCGGCTTTTGCCGCCGACAAGCCGACCGGCTACCAGTCACCTGCGCCGCTCAGCCTGAGTGCGGCCGCCGGCGAGACCAATACGGCGAAGTCTGATCCGCTGACCGATGTCACCCGCGTTGACCTGGTGGTGCGTCTCAAATGCGCCGATGACAACTGCGCCACGGCGGCCTTTGGCCTCTCCATCGATGATGAGGCCGGGGAGGCGGCGGCCCTGACCTTTACCGCCACCGAAGATGGCAAGCTTCAGGCCGGGGTCACCAAGGTCGGCGGCACCGGCGAGGAAGCGGTGCAGGGCTATAAGATGTCGCCCAAGCCGGGTGATGATTTCGACCTGCGCATCCACTGGAATAACGGCAACCGCGTCACTTTCGATCTTTACGGCAAGAACCCGGTCACCGGCCTCGAAACCATGGAAAGCCACGACATCCAGCTCGATGCCGGCATCAAGCAACTCTCCATTCGCGCCTCCGGCGGCGACCTGACCCTGGAGAAGCAGAGCTATACCTTTAGGTAGGTTTCTGGCAGATAGGTTCTGACCGCCGGCTTGCCGGTCGACTCTGGCACGCCGTTTTATAGTGACGTTTTTGACACGAGCGGACTTCCCCTTTTGCGGGAAAAGTGTCAGCGTTCTGACAACCCTTGCGCAAGTTGCGGTTAAACGTTAATCATGGTTAACCGTGCCTCTATGCGTCTTTAGGGCAGGCGAGGTAATGAGGCTTTTGATGAGCCTTGTGATATGACATTGTAATTCTGATATGCGCCCATCTTGTCAAGACAAGGCCGCCTGACTCTGCAGATGTCATGCAGTCACGGACAAAGGACTGGCGCGCATCCTATCCAGCATTTGTTTATAGCCGGCTTGAGGGGAACGCCATGGCGAACAGGAAGCTGATTAAAGACAATTATGACCTGAAACTTCTGGATGGATCATTGGCTTTTGTCGATGGTCTCAATGCAGAGGAAATTCCGCAACTCAAAAAACCTGTCAAACCCGCAGATTATTATACCTTGGATGAAGAAACTTTAAGAGCGGACGGCAGGCATTTTTGTGACATTCAGGAAGCGATATCTCTCACCAATGAAAGTGAATGGTACAGGTTTAAAGATAGTGTCCTGCGTCCCTATTTCGATCATAGTATCACTGCCACAGCGGTTATGACCGCCGAAAGTGAGGCGCCGCGCCAAGCCATTATATCAGGTATTTCGCCGGCTCAATTGATCGTGCAGCCATTGATCGAACAGGATAAGCAATTTCCGCATATCGCCGAATTCAATTCCTTCAATGATAAAACTTTGCGAGATTGCGGCCTTGCCTGGGCTTCGGCCATTATTCGCAACTATGGCATTCTGCTGGATGAGCGTGCCAAAGCGACCAATGAGGGTGAGAAGAAAATCTTTAACCGTCTCTGGTGGGGCCTGGCAGTAATATGGCTCTTGAGCAACGTCATGGATTCTGGCCCTTTGATGATATGGCTGCATGAACATCAAAGAGGGTTTCCGCTCTGGCATTGGTCCCCGATACTCATCTTATGCTTGCGTGTGTTCGCGGTCGTTTTGACTCTGATCCTGGCGGGTGGTTTGATTTTGCTCTCAGGACGTTGTCGTTTCGTTGTGGAGAATAGATTTAAAGCATTATTATCGGCGTTTCAGAATATTACTCGACAATCAAGCCTGCAGGTCGGCGCGATGATGAATGCGCGCCGAGAGCTTTTAGACCACCTGCACGGTAATTTGTGGGGTGCGGCCATAATGTTTAAGGAAAAGCATTGGGCGGAAGATAAACAAAGAAGAGAATTCGCCACGGAATATCGGTTGTGGACGAAAACCCGAAGCCGATGCATACGCATGGCCATGTGGGTGAATGGGCGGCGAAAAAGCCTGGATGATCTGCTGATTAACCTGCATAACTACATTCTCATGGGATATGCCGCTCAAACCGCGCGTGCCGAGTTCAAGGCCCATTTCACGATCATTTCATGGGGGGCGGAGCAGGGATGGTGGCGATTGCTTTTCGGATATGGCCTCATAAAACTGTTGGGGAGTTGGGGTTGGGACAGGCTGTACTTTATAAAAGGCCTGGCCTCTTCACGTTTTTGGAAGGTTTTTTGGATTTCTCAGGTCGCATTGCTGGTTGCGGCCTTTTCAATCTGGTTGTTGCGGCTGCATTATTATTACGATCCGGTTGCTATGTCACAGCCTGGGGTAGCCGGATGGGATTGGGGAATGCTGGTTGTAAAGCTCGCGTGCATCGCGGCGCCCCTGGGCTTTGGTATACACAGAATATATAGCTTGGTCGCCAAGCTGGAGACGCCGGACGAACCGGCCTTGATCCTGGGCAATATCAAGGGCGCCCTGCCGGACGAAAAATACACAGCCTTGCGGGTTCTTGAAAAGGCGGTGAAGGAGCTTGTCGAGCATGATGCCAACCGTCTGCTGACAGAAGAGGACAAGCACCGCGGATAAACCTTATCTTTTCTTCTTTTTCTTCATGTTCTTGACGCCGTGTTTAGCGCCGCCGGATTTCATGGTCTTGTCGCGGAAGCCGGCTTTCTGCGGACCCTTTCCGCGCGTCTGGTAGCCCGGACCCCGGCCGCGCACGCCCAGGCGCGGTTTCGGCGCATTGGGATCGGCGGCTTCCGGTTCGCTCAGCATCTTGAACACCAGACCGCCGGTGATCGGCATGGCCTCGGTCAGTTCCACCTCGATCTGCCGGCCCAGGCGCCAGCGCTCGCCGCTGCGCTCGCCGATCAGGGCGTGCTGCACATCATCGTGGACGAAATAATCATTGCCCAGCGATGATACCGGGATGATGCCGTCGGCGCCGGTATCGGTCAGCTTCACGAACAGCCCGAAGCGCGTCACGCCGACGATCCGGCCCGCGAAGGTGGCGCCCACCTTGTCGTGCAGGAAGGCGGCCACATAGCGCTCGATGGCCTCGCGCTCGGCCTGCATGGACCGGCGCTCGGTAGCGGTGATATGCTCGGCGGTATCGGCCAGCGTCTTGATCTCGTAGTCGGTCAGGCCGTCATCGCCCAGTTTGAGCGCCCGGATAAGGCCGCGATGGACTACCAGGTCGGCATAGCGGCGGATCGGGGAGGTGAAATGGGCGTAATTATCGAGATTGAGCCCGAAGTGGCTGTAGTTTTCCGGCGAGTAGTGCGCCTGCATCTGGGTGCGCAGCACCACCTCGTTGATGATCTCGGCGTGCGGACCGTCCTTCTGGCTGTCCAGCAGGGCGTTGAAGCGCTCCGTGCGCGGCGGCTCGCCCTTGTTCCATGGCAACCCAATCGTTTGCAGAAAATCGGCCAGGTTGCCGACCTTTTCCAGCGACGGCGTTTCGTGGACGCGATAGACCAGTGGGGTTTTATGCTTTTGCAGTTCCTCGGCCGCGCTGACATTGGCCTGGATCATCATTTCCTCGATCAACTGCATGGCATCGAGCGAGACACGCTGTTCGATGGAGACAACATTGCCGTAGGCGTCGAGCTTTACACGGCGCTCCGGCGAAGTGATGTGCAGCGGCTGGCGGGTGTTGCGCCCACGCGTCAGGCAGGCATGGGCCGCCCACAAAGGCTTCAGCAAGGCGTCGAGGATCGGACCGGTCTTGTCATCCGGATTGCCGTCGATGGCGGCCTGCGCCTGTTCGTAGGAGAGCTTGGCGGCCGAACGCATCAGGCCGCGCACGAATTTGTGGCTGATCTTCTTGCCGGTGGCGTTGAAGACCATGCGCACGGCCAGCGTGGCGCGGTTCTCGCCTTCCTGCAAGCTGCACAGGCCAGAGGAGAGGACGTGCGGCAGCATGGGCTCGACACGATCGGGGAAATAGGTCGAATTGCCCTTGTCGCGGGCATCGCGGTCGAGCGACGAACCGGAAGTAACGTAAGAGGCGACGTCGGCGATGGCTACCCAGACGACATGGCCGTCCGGATTGGCGGGGTCGTCGTCGGCATGGGCATAGACGGCGTCGTCATGGTCCTTGGCGTCCACCGGATCGATGGTGACGAACGGCAGGTCGCGCAGGTCGGTGCGCTTGCCAAGCGTCGGCGGCTCGGCGGTTTTTGCCTCGTCCTCGGTGCTCGACTGGAAGCCGATGGGCAGGCCGTGGCTGTGGATGGCCATGACCGAGGCGATCTTCGGGCTGTCCTCCTTGCCGATGACCTCCAGCACGCGGGCGGGCTTCGGGCCATATTTATGCACGCCGCCGACCGGCGCGGCGATCACCACATCGCCATCTTCCAGTGTATCGAGATTGCTGCCGGTGAGGGTAAAGCTCGACTTTTCCTTGCGATTGACCGATTCCAGCCGGTATTCCCTTGGCCCCTTGCGCGACCGGCCGATCCGCACCACGCCGACCAGCTTGGGTGCGCCCTGGTCGAGCACCTTGATCAGATGGGCGACCCAGCCGTCAGAGGTCTGCTCGAAGCGGACATAGATGCGGTCGCCCATGGCGGGCGGCGTCTGGGCGGCCGAAGGCTTAAGGGGCGCGAGGCGGGCGAGCGGCGACGGGTTCTTCGGGTCCGTCTTGCCCCAGCGGACCCACAGTTCGCCATCGATATCGCGCTCGACCACTTCGCAGACGCCGGTATCGGGCAGGGCGCCCAGGGCACCGAACGACTTGCGGCCGCTCTTGTGCAGCCTGCCTTCCTCGCTGAGCGCCTTCAGCCGTTGGCGCAACGCCCGGCGATCATCCCCCTTGAGACCAAATTGTTTGGCGAGGTCGCCGACATCGATCTCGCGCGACGCCGCCAAGGCGTCGAGAAGGGTCTGGTCGTCAGGCAGGCCCTTGGAGGGCCGGGATGCGACAGGTTTTTGCAGATGGGGGGCTTTTGCGGCGCGCGGAATGCGGGGGAGCTTTGTCATTGCCTCTAATGTAAGCGAGACTCAAACGGGACACCATCCCCCGCCAAAGATTTAACTATAGGACGGCGGCGGTTGGTCGGGCGGTAATTGCATCAGGGTGAACCAGTACTGCTCTATGCGCGAAACGATATCGTCATAGGTATCGGCATCTAGCGGCTTGGTGATGTAGCCATTGGCATGGTGGTCGTAGCTGTCGGTAATATCCATATCGGCGCTGGAACTCGACAGCACGATCACTGGTATGCGCTTGAAATCCGGGTCTTCCTTGACCGTTTGCAGGAAGTCCTGGCCGTGCATGTGCGGCAGGTTGAGATCGAGCAGGATCAGATCGGGCCGGGGGGCTTCGGCGTGTTCGCCTTCGCGGCGCAGGATGCTCAGGCCCTTTTCGCCAGTCTCCGCCACCAGTATGTCGCTGGCCAGGTTGGCCCGTTTGAAGGCCCGCCGGGTGAGGACCGCATCGCCGCGATTGTCTTCGACCAGCAATACCTGCGCGGCGCGCGCCCTGTCTGCGATTCTGGTCATGTCGTCTCTTCTTTCCGGTTTCCCTGCGGTAAAGGTGTCCGCTATTTTTGAGGGGGCCGCAAGCGCTTTTCTACAAAGACCGGTGGGTTCAATTTCAGGACTTACCTTGTGGAGGCGCTTTGTTGTAACCTGACTTCAAGGACCGGGGAGATGGCGGATATGAAACACGAAATGAGCGCCAATGGCTTCATGCCGCACGGCTACTGCTTCCTGTGGCAGCCGGGCGTTCTGTGGCTGCACGTCCTGTCCGATCTGGCCATTGCTCTGGCCTATTTCGGCATTCCGCTGGCCCTGATCTATTTCATTCGCAAGCGCCGCGACCTGCCGTTCCAGCGGGTTTTCGTCCTGTTCGGCGCCTTTATCCTGCTGTGTGGCTGCACCCATCTGTTGAGCATCTGGGTGCTGTGGCATCCGGACTATATATTCGAGGGCTGGGTCAAGGCCGCTACGGCCGTCGTCTCCATTGCCACCCTGGTCATGGTCATCCGCCTGATGCCGCAGCTTTTGACCTTGCCAAGCCCGGCGCAGCTTCGTGAGGTTAACACCAAGCTGGAGACGATGTACCGGCAGAGCGAGGAAAACAGCCGGGCGGTGATAGACAATGTGCTGGACGGCGTCATCACCATCGATGAACACGACCGCATCTGCAGCTTCAATGCCGCCTGCGAGGACATGTTCGGCTATCAGGCCAGTGAAGTGATCGGCCGGCCGATTTCGCTGCTGATGCCCGACCCGACCTATACCGAGCACGACCGCTATGTCAGCGAATACCTGCCGATCGACGCCGGTGCGCGCGAAGTCCAGGGTGTTCGAAAGGACGGCACGGCCTTTGCCGCAGACCTTTCTGTCAGCGCCTTCGAGGTGGACGGGAAGCGGCACTATACCGGCATTATCCGCGACATTACCAAGGCCAAGCAGGCCGAGGCGGCGCGCCAGAAACTGCTGAAACGCCTGACCGATTCCAATACCGAACTGGAGCGCTTCGCCTATGTCGCCTCGCACGACATGCAGGAGCCCCTGCGCATGGTGCTCAATTTCAGCCAGATCATCGCCCATGATTATGCTGACAAGCTGGATGACGACGGCCGCGAGTACCTGAAGATCATCGGCGATTCGGCCGGGCGGATGCGCGACATGGTCCAGGATCTGCTCGAATATGCCCGGCTCGACAAGGACAGCGGACGGTACGATAAGGTCGATCTACGCGTCGAACTGGCCCATGTGCTGGAAAACCTGCGTACCCTCACGAAGGAAAGCCAGGCGGTGATCACCTATGACCCGCTGCCGGTCATCTGCGGCAATGGCGTGCAACTGATGCGCCTGATGCAGAACCTGATCGCCAATGCCATCAAGTATCAGAAACCGCGTCGGCTGCCGGTCGTCCATATCGGCTGTGAGGACGATGGCGACGACTGGCGGATATCGGTGCGCGACAACGGCATGGGCATAGAAGACGCCTTTATCGACCAGATATTCGAACCCTTCCGGCGCCTGCATAGCTGGGAAGGCATTCAGGGGTCCGGCCTGGGCCTGTCGGTATGCCGGAAAATCGTCGAAAGCCATGGCGGCCGCATCTGGGCGGTTTCCGAACCGGATACCGGCAGTACCTTCTTTTTCACCATTCCGAAAAATCTGAAATCCGGGTAAGCTGCACATCTGGGAGATAGACGATGGCCAATCTGCTTATTCGGGAAGGGCGTCCGGCCGAGGTCATGCTGGTCGAGGACAATCGCGGTGATGCCCTGCTGGCGGCGCGCGCCTTTCGCCAGGCTGAGATCGAGAACAACCTGACCGTGGCCGAAACCGGTGAGAAGGCCTTGGCCATGTTGCGACGGGAAGGCGAATATGCCGGCCTCAGCCTGCCGGATATTATCCTGCTCGATCTCAACCTGCCTATGATGAGCGGCAAGGATGTGCTGGCGGAGATCAAGACCGACGACGTGTTGCGCCACATACCGGTGATTATCCTGTCCAGTTCATCGGCGCCGCCGGATATTGCCGGCAGCTACGGGCTTCACGCCAATGCCTATATCGTCAAGCCGTTCAACCTGGAAAACTTCAGTGACGTGGTGCGCTCGATAGAGCAGTTCTTCTTTGTGCTGGCCGTGCTGCCGACGCCGGAATAGGATCAGGCGAGAATATTGAGCCGTGCGCCCGGTCCGGCTGCCGATACCGTTGATGTATTGCCCTGTCGCATTTCGACATTTGCCAGTTTGCCGCCGAAATGAAACGCCGCCTCAGCCTTTACGGTCGGGTCCGTTTTCGCATTGACGCCGTAGGGACCGGATTTCGGATGCGCCGGGTCGATATGCTTTTTGGCGTAGTCGACATCCGTGCAGTTTCGGCAGGTGTACCCGTTGACCGTAACGGGATGGGCATAATCTCCGCTGATCGACATTCTGTTCGCTCCGAAGCCTGATCATAGTAATACGTCTGTGGCATCCAAAGGGTTACAGTGTTATTTGGAGATCAGCGAAGCCGCGATATTTATGGTCAGGGCCAGGACAGTGGCGTTGAACAGATAGGCCGAGACACAGTGGATCAGGCCGATTCGCCGCATGTCGGTGGTGGCGAAATCGACATCCGCTGTCTGGCCTGACGTGCCGATTACGAAGGCGAAATAGAGAAAATCCATATAGTGCGGCGCATCCGTACCCGGAAATATCAGGCCGGCCTTGCCTTTATTGCGCGGCAGCTCGGCATAATAGCCATGCGCGTAGTGGAAGGTGAAGGCGAGGTGGATGTAGGTCCACGAACTGACGAGGGTCAGACCGGAGAGGGCGATATGCCAGGCTTTCACTGGATTACTGACGGTCTGCGTGGTGGCCAGTTCGCCAACGATGGCGACGAAGCTCAATATCACCGCCAGGATCGATACCAGCAGAATCACGCCTTCGCCGTCATCATAAAGGTGGGCGTGGCTTTTAAGGGTCTCATGGTTCGCCGTCATCATGGCGTGCAGCGAAATGAGGATATAGAACACGGCAAAGCTGTTCCAGGCGATCAGCGAGGCCGTGATACCGTTCAGCGGCGTCAGGAACAGGCAGCCGGCCAGAACGGCAAGCCCCATGACGACCGACAGGAGCAATTGCGGCTTGTGGCGCAGATAGCGGATGACATGAAGATCGAGGAAGCCGGTTTTTGCGGGTGTCATGAGACTCTAAAGACTTGTCAGTTAGCCGGCCTATGTTAGGCTCTCCGATCCGGCGTTTGTCAATTTTACCTTATCCGGGAGGAACAGGGTCCGTTCATGGCGATCAGTTTTCAGCATGGTATCGATTTGCCGCAATCCCCGCATCAGGTGTTCACCCTTCTGGCCGATTATTCAAAGGTGCCTCTGTGGCTCAAACGCTGCGAAGGCGTGGCCAAGCAGGGTTCTGGCCCCAACAAGGTCGGCGACAAGCTGCGTTACGCCTATTGCGAGGGCGGCCGCCATGGCCTGATGGATGGGGTGATCACGGCTTATGAAGAAGACCGCCATATGGCCTACCGCTATTATGACAAGATGATGCAGGTCATTGTCGAATTCCGCATGGAGCCCAACGGCGAAGGTACGCGGTTGACGCACCATATCGATATCACGCCGCATTCGTTCATGGCCAAGCTGATGTCGCCGATGTTCAAAATGAAGCTGCCGAAACAGACCATCCAGACGATGGAAAACATCCGCGCCCTGCTGGCCAAGGAAGCGGCGTAAGCCAATATAGACCTGAAAAAAGCACCGGTGATAGCGGTAGCGTGAGATGACCAAGGACATCTGTGTCATCTGTGGATACCCTTCCTGCTAAGGTCGGTGCGTGCGTGAATGTCCGTTTTTTTGATCCACAGAAGACACAGATATTCAGAGCAACCACACGCTACCGCTATCGCCAGAGGCTCGGCAGCCAACATTAAAATTCGGCAATGTTTTAGTCCAGGCGCTCGACAAGTCCGCCAAAGGGGTCTTTAACACATGCCAACTCGTAACAAACGACACAGGTTGGTCCATGTTCCTTAAATCCAAATTCACGGCTGTCTTGCTGGCTGGTTCGGTTTCGCTGGCCGCACTGGCGGGCGCGGCACACGCTGCCCCGTTGACCTATAGCGAAATGATCAAGCTGGACAGGATCAATAGCTTCAAGCTTGATCCGACCGGCCGCTATGCCGTCCTCAGCATCCGCGTCACCGATATGGACAAGAACAAGGGCGTCAATTCGATCTGGCTGAAGGACCTGACCCAGCCGGCCAAGGCGGAAGTCAAGCTCGCGGTTTCCGAAGGCGGCGCCTCCAATGCCCAGTTCGGTCCGGATGGCAGCATCTACTTCATCTCCGGCCGCGGCGAGGGCGGTACCGACCAGGTGTGGAAGACCGACCTGACCGGCGCCACCGCCACCCAGGTGACGCATCTGCCGCTCGATGTGCAGGCTTACCAAATCACGCCGGACGGCAAGGGGGTTGTCGTTGGCCTAGCCGTCTTCCCCGAATGCAAGGGGCAGGAGATCGCCTGCACCGTCCAGAAGCAGACGGATCGCAAGGCCGATAAGTCTTCCGGCACGGTCTATGACAAGATCTTCGTCCGCCACTGGGACACCTGGGCCGACGGCACGCGCAACCACCTGTTCTATGTGCCGATGGCGGGCGGCGACGCCGTGGCCCTGACCGACGGCTATGACGGCGACGTGCCCTCCAAGCCCTATGGCGACGAAGGCGACTACACGATCAGCCCTGATTCGAGGACCGTCTGGTTCTCGGCGCGCGAGGCCGGCAAGTCCGAGCCGTGGAGCACCAATTTCGACATCTATTCGGTGCCGATCACCGGCGGCGCACTCACTGACCACACGACCGATAACAAGGCCTGGGACGGCACGCCGCGTGTCTCGCCCGATGGCAAGGCCGTGGCCTATCTGGCCATGAAGCGCCCCGGCTTCGAGGCCGACCGCTTCGGCATCATGCTGATGGGCGAAGACGGCAAGGCCCGCGAGTTGGCGCCCGACTGGGATCGCTCGGTCGGCGGTATGCAGTGGGCGAAGGACGGCAAGAGCCTGCTGGTCGATGCCGATGATGTGGGTAAGCACATTCTCTTCCGCGTGGATGTGAAAAGCGGCAAGGTGACGCCGCTGACCAAATCCGGCCATACCAGTGCCTATGCCGAGACCCCGCGCGGCATGGTCTTCCTGCAGGACAGCCTGAACCGTCCATCGACCTTCTATCAGGCGAAGCCGAAAGCCGCCTTCCTTGATGACGGCGCCATCAACCTGACCAGGTTCGATGCCGTCCTCGATGGCCTGACCACGGGTCAATATGAGCAGTTCAGCTTCAAGGGCTGGAACAATGAGGACGTCCACGGCTATGTCATCAAGCCAGTGGGCTATGAAGAGGGCAAGTCCTATCCGGTCGCCTTCCTGATCCACGGCGGACCGCAAGGCTCATTCGGCGACGGCTGGTCCTATCGCTGGAACCCGCAGACCTATGCCGGTGCCGGCTATGCGGTGGTGATGATCGATTTCCACGGCTCGACCGGCTACGGCCAGGCATTTGAGGACGCCATCTCGCAGCACTGGGGAGATCGCCCGCTGGAAGATCTGCAAAAGGGCTGGGCCTACGCACTCGACAAATACAAATTCCTCAACGGCGACAAGGCTTGTGCGCTCGGCGCCTCCTATGGCGGCTTCATGGTCAACTGGATCGCCGGCAACTGGAAACAACCCTGGAAATGCCTGGTGACGCATGATGGCGTCTTCGATTTGCGCTCCATGGGTTATTCCACCGAGGAACTGTGGTTCGAGGAGTGGGAACATGGCGGTGTTATCTATGATAATCCCGCCAAATATGATGACTTCAACCCGGCGCTCCATGCGAAAGACTGGTCGGTGCCGATGCTGATCGTCCATTCCGACAAGGATTACCGCATTCCGGTCGAGCAGGGCATCGGCGCCTTCACCGCGCTCCAGCGCCAGGGCATCGAATCCGAGTTCCTGCGCTTCCCGGATGAAAACCACTGGGTGCTCAAGCCGGCCAATTCGATCAAATGGCATGATACGGTCTTCAACTGGCTGGATACGCATATCGGTTCCAAGTCCGAAGGTGCAAAATGATTTCGCGGCGCGGTCTTATCCTCAGTGGCGGGGCCGCGCTGGCCCTTGCCGGTTCTTTGGGCGGCTGTTCTGAAAAAGTGACGCAGGCCCTGGGATTTGCCCAGCGCATGATCGAGATCCAGAAACGCCACGGCGGCCGGGTCGGGGTGTCGGCCCTGACGGGAACCGCCACTGCCAATGCCGAGGCCAATGGCTCTTTGAGTATCCAGTCGACCGAGCGCTTCGCCATGTGCTCGACCTTCAAATGGGTACTGGCGGCCGCTATCCTCCAGCAGGTCGATCAGGGCAAACTCAAGGTCACGGACCCGATCAAATACGGCAAAAAGGACCTGCTCGACTACGCCCCGACCACAACGGTTAATCTCGCCAAGGGCGAAATGACCATCGGTGACCTGTGCTTAGCGGCAGTCTCGCTTTCTGACAATACGGCGGCCAACCTGCTTCTGCCACTAATCGGCGGTCCCTCCGGCCTGACCGCTTTCGTGCGCGGCCTTGGCGATACGGTCACGCGCTTCGACCGCACCGAACCAACGCTCAACAGCAATATCGACGGCGACGAACAGGATACCACGACGCCGGAAGCGATGAGTACCTTGCTGCGCACTGTCTTCACCGGCACGGTCCTCAAGTCCGAGAGCCAGAAACGGCTCAAGGACTGGATGGTCGCCACCTCTACCGGCAATGCACGCATCCGCGCCGGCGTGCCGAAAGGTGCCGTGGTGGCCGACAAGACAGGCACCGGCGCCAACAACGCCACCAATGATGTCGGCGTCGTCTGGCTGCCCAATAAGCCGCCGGTCTTCCTGTCGATCTATACCTCCGGCGGCACGCTCGATGCCGATGGCCGTAACCAGATTATCGCGGACATCACCAGGCTCGTCTTTGACACGCTGAATTTCGTCGAAACCCTGGACAAGGCGGACGCATCCAGCGCAACGTCCTGACCATGAAATCAGGTGTTTCGATCGACGATGTGCTGGCCGAGGTCGCGCTGATGGTGCGTCCGCAGTTCGGCAAGGGGCGGCCGGCGGACTATATTCCGCAACTGGCAGGCATTGATCCGAACAAGTTCGGCATGGCGGTCTGCACCGTCTCCGGCGGTGAACATGTGATTGGCGATGCTGACGAGGCTTTTTCGGCGCAATCGATCACCAAGCTATTCGCGCTCGGCCTGGCGCTCAACCAGATCGGCGACGAGGTATGGACACGTGTCGGCAAGGAGCCTTCCGGCACGCCGTTCAATTTTCTGTCCCAGCTCGAATACGAGCAGGGCGTGCCGCGCAATCCCTTTATCAATGCCGGTGCGCTGGCGATCACCGATATCCTGCTCGATACGGTCAAGGCGCCCGACCGGCTGGTGCGTGATTTCCTGGGCATGCTGAGCGGCTCACAGCTCGATATCGACGAAGCCGTGGCGCAGAGCGAGATCGACACCGCCCACAAGAACCGCGCCATCGCCAACCTGATGCGCGGCGCCGGCACCATAACACACGGGGTCGAGACAGTAATTGCCGCCTATTGCCGCCAGTGCGCTATCACCCTCACGTGCCGGCAACTGGCCCGCGCGGCCCTGCCTCTGGCGGCCGATGGCTTCTCACCCATTGCCGAGGAGACCATCTTCCCATCGCGCCTGACTCGCCGCCTGAATGCCCTGCTGCTGACCTGCGGCACCTATGACAGTGTCGGCTCCTTTGCCTATCGCGTTGGTTTGCCGGCCAAGAGCGGCGTCGGCGGCGGTATCCTGGCGGTGGTGCCGGGACAGGCCACCATTGCCGTCTGGTCGCCGGAACTGGATAAATTCGGTTCCAGCGTGGTCGGTACGGCGGCGCTGGAATATTTCAGCCAGTTGACCAACTGTTCCGTCTTGTAACTTTGCCAAACCTTTATGGCTGGCCCCGCCATCGGGATGCCAATCTTACAGAGGCGCGCCTAAACTCTCCGGACATCTGAGGACATACGCGGACCAGGCGATCAGGAGACTCCCATGCCCAGAAATTACAACATCAACGACAACACCGGCGGCACCAATATGGTCGGCCGCGCCTATACGCCCCAAGTAGCGCCGTGGAATCGGGATGATGACGATGTCAGCGTCCAGCGCAGCCTGAGGGACGATGCCCAGGAATGGCGCGACCGCCGTGATCTGCGTAGGGATGAGCGCCCGCTGGACCGTGACTATGATTATCGCAACCGTGATCGTTATGACCGCGACCGCGATGCCTATTACCGCCGTGACCTGGTGCCGGGTTATGGCGACGACCGTGCCGGATACAGCGCCGATCAGGAACGCGAGGACCGTCATCGCGCCGGTCACCGCCGGCACTGGGAAAACCGCGAGCCTGATTATCGTTACCAGTATAACGACTACCGCCGTGTCGATGAAGAAGATATGCGACGCGAGAACCTGGCGCGGCACCGTGACGATCACTCCGGTTACCAGCGGGGAAATGAGCGTGGCGGCTGGATGAGCCGTGAGCATTCCGATTACGGCCGCGAGGATTACGACCGCGACCGCTACAATGACCGCGAGCGCTCCTATGCCCGCGACGACGAAGACCGCAACCGGGGGCGCTGGAACCGCCGCTGACACCCTTGAGAGGGCAAGCCGAAAAGACGCCGGATGGAGCTTTCGTCCGGCGTCTTTTTTATAATGCCAATGCCTGCCGGTAGGTTTCCATGTCGGCCAGTTTGGCCTCAAAGAGCGACCAGTCGTCTTCCAGGGCGATCTGCGCCCAGATGGCTTCGATCTCGTCGATCAGCAGGGTTTCCGGATCGGCCTGCCTGAAGCGCGGATGATCAAGCTTTTCCGGTGCGGCGGTATCATAGGTTTTCAGCAGGTCACGGAAGGCGGCGAAGGTCTCGCCGGCGTAGCTTTTTGGCGCGCGGACCGGAAAGGGCGCGTTTTTCGCTCATAGTGCCGCCGAACCAGTCGTAAAACAGACCCTCAAAACTGCCGTCGCTGCGCAGGGTGGCCAGGAACGCATAAAACGCACTCACCAGTGGTGCATTGTCTGGCTTCGGCTGGAAATTTAGCCGCCGGCAGATGGCCAGGCCCAGTTCCTGTTCATAGCGCATGTTGAAAGCGTTGAAGCTGGTGATCAGGGCTTCCGGTTCGGTGATCAGGGTCAGGCAGCGGCCCAACTGGCCGAGGTTCCACAGTACCGCATCTGGCTGGCGGCCATAGGCGTAAAGGCCGGTATGGTCGAAATAGGCGGCGGTAAAGTTCGGATCGTAATACGGCAGGAAGCGGTAAGGGCCATAATCGAAACTCTCGCCGGTGATGTTCATATTGTCGGTATTGAGCACGCCATGGACAAAACCCGCGGCCATCCAGCTTGCGGTCAGTCTGGCGGTCTGTGTCACCACGGCGTCGAAGAGTGACGCGGCATCCGTGCAGGGCGGATAGTAATTGGCCAGGACGAAGGCGACGAGATCGCGCATGGTCTCGACCTCATTGCGATAGGCCAGGCGCTCAAAGGTGCCAAAGCGGAAATGGCTGTGGCTCAGGCGGACCGAGGACCGAGGACCGCGTGGGGGAGGGCTCGTCGCCGCGCATCAATGCTTCGCCGGTCTCAATCAGCGAAAAGGATTTCGAGGTCGGCACACCGAGCGCCTCCAGCATAGCCGTGGCGAGGACTTCGCGCACCCCGCCCTTCAGGGTCAGCCGGCCGTCGCCGCCACGTGAATACGGCGTAGTGCCGGAGCCCTTGGTGCCGAGATCGAGCAGGCGTTCCTGATCATCGAGCAGTTGCGCGAACAGGAAGCCGCGGCCATCACCCAGGTCAGGATTGTAGTGGCGAAACTGGTGGCCATGATAGCGCAGGGCTAGGGGGATCGGCTGGTTGTCGGGCAGGGGCTGGAAGCGGCCAAAATGGGCGAGCCAGCCGGCATCGGTCAAGGTGTCCAGTCCGACCGATTGCGCCGTCCGCTGGTTGCGGTAGCGCAGGATGGTCTGCGGGAAATCGGCCGCGGTTACAGGGTCATGCAGGGCCAGCGCACTGTGCGCCAGGCGGGGGGCGGGCTTGTAATCCATCAGTTGCAGGTCTTCACATCCTGCCAGGAGGTCAGTTGGTAAGTCTGGTTCAGGTCGCGGAAGACCTTGGCGGCGACAAGGCGGCCATGGGTGAACAGGCCGATCTTCTTCGTCTTGACCCGCAGGCACAGGCTGTAATTTGTGCCGGCGACCACCTGCCGGCGGGCGGCCACGATTTCAGTCAGGGTGTAGGGTTTGGGCGCGGCGGAAACCGCGAAATCGGCAGCGGCTTTTATGTCCGGGTCATCGACCGGCGCGGTCTGGTATCCGCCGACGATCGGCGGTGTGGGTTCAGCCGGGGTCTGGGCGCAGGCCATGGACGCGGCCATCAGCAAGGCTGGAAAAATCAGAGGCAGGCGCGGTAATATCATGGTTTTGGCATCCGGTTTTGCTTGGATATAACGCCTGCGGCTGTTAGAAATCCATCATGAAAATGCCTGCGCCCCCTAACATAGTCCTGAACAAGTCCCTGCTGGAATTCCTCAAGACCGAGGCCGGTTCCGGCACGATCGGCCCTCTGCGCCGTGGTGGCCGTGGTCTGGGCCAACTCGCCCTTCGCGGAAAGCTATTTCGCCTTCATCCATACGCATTTCACCCTGTCCGTGCCTGGCTGGCGCCTCGATGAGAGCGTGCTCGAATGGACCAAGGAAGGGCTGATGGCGATCTTCTTTTTCATCGTTGGCCTCGAAATCAAATACGAGATATTCCGCGGTGAACTGTCCAGCCCGCAGAAACTGGCCCTGCCGGTGATTGCGGCCATCGGCGGCATGGTGGTGCCGGCCCTGGTCTATGCCGGCATCAACCTTCTGCCCGGCGGCGACCTGCGCGGCTGGTCGGTGCCCATGGCCACCGATATCGCCTTTGCCCTGGCCATACTGGGGCTGGTGGGGAAGGGCCTGCCGGCGTCACTGCGTGTTTTCCTCCTGACTTTGGCGATTGTCGATGACCTCGGCGCGATTATGGTCATCGGCATATTCTACAGCCACGGCTTCCAGGTGGGATATCTGGCGGCGATGGCGGCACTGCTGGCCGTCATGGCGGCGGCGAAATTCGTCAGCCGGTCGCCCATCGTGCTTTACCCGCTTTACGCGGTCCTGTTCGTGCTGATCTGGGCGATGAGCATCAAGTCGGGCCTGGGGCCATCGCTGGTCGCGGTGATGGCCGCTTTCTGCGTGACGCTCGATCCTGGCAAGAACGGCGAACCCGTCCTGAAACAGGTGTTGCATTATGTCCACCCCTATGTCGCCTTCGGCATCCTGCCATTCTTTGCCTTTACGGCCTCCGGTTTTTCGCTGGCCGGCGCCGGGCTGGACAGCCTGACCGACCCGCGTTTCCTCGGCGTCACCCTGGGGCTCTTCGCAGGCAAGCAACTGGGCATCTTTTTTGCCGCCTGGCTGGCCATGCGCCTGAAGCTGGCCGCCATGCCGGAAGGGGCGACCGCCTGGCAGCTTTATGGCGTCTGCCTCTTGTGCGGCATCGGTTTCACCATGAGCCTGTATCTCGGCGCCCTGGCTTTCCCGGCGGGTGATGAAGCGGCCCAGATCGCGGTCAAGTCGGGCGTGGTGCTGGGATCGCTGCTGTCCGGTGGCGCGGGGGCTTTGTGGCTGTCGCGGAAGGCAGCCTAAAGCCGCAACTTGCCCGAGGTGATATCTTCGATCATCTCCGCCGTCAGCGGCACATAGTCATCGCCATGGCAGACATAGATCGGATCGGTGGTCGCCGTGATGTCATAGCCGACCTTGATCAGGTCCATCTTCTTGTACTTGAACGTGCCGGTGGTCTCGACATCGTGCAGCATCCGCACGAATTTCGGCCGCGCCCATACCGGCAGCTTTGAATCGACAAAGTTCTTGAACACCTTCAGGTCAAAGCCTTCGCGCGCGATGATCGCCGCCATGCCGGCCTTGCCGTCGTGGTTCGGCACGGGTACGCCGTAGATGATGGCTTCCTCGACGCCCGGCGCCGCGGCGGAATATTCCGCCACTTCCGAGGTCGAGACGTTTTCACCCTTCCAGCGGAAGGTATCGCCGATGCGGTCGATGAAATAGAGATAGCCGGCCTTGTCCTGCCGCATCAGGTCGCCGGTGCGGAACCACTGGTCGCCCTTCTTGAACACGTCGGTCAGGATCTTCTTCTGCGAGGCGGCCTTGTCGGCATAGCCGGAATAGGCGTGGCGGGCGTCCCCGGCGATCTGGCCGATGGCCTCGCCGATTTCGCCGGGCTTGCACTCGTAGCACAGGCCATTGGGCTGGCGGTCGGGCATTTCGCTTTCCATATCAAAGCGTACCAGCCGGACGTTAAAGCTCTTCTTGAGCATTTTCGGCACCCGGGCAATGGCGCCCGAATGGCCATCCAGGTTGAACAGCGATACATTGCCCTCGGTCGAGCCGTAGAACTCCATCACTTCCTTGATACGGAAGCGCGACTTGAAATGGTCCCAGACCTCCGGCCGCATCCCGTTGCCGAAGGCCATGCGGACCTTGTGTTTCGTCTCGTCTTCCGGATTGGGGGCCGGCGGTGAATTGACCAGGTAGCGGCACAGTTCACCAATATAGACGATATGGGTGATGCCCTCGGCGCGGACATCGCTCCAGAACTGACTGGCGGAAAACTTGCGCTTCAGCACCACACCGGCGCCATTGAGCAGGGCAGCGCCTACGGCGCACAGTCCGCCGGTGGCATGGTAAAGCGGCAGGACGCAATAGACCTTTTCGTTCGGCTTCATTTGGGTCAGGCCTGCGAAAGCCTTCATGTAGAGCTGGGCGCGGGCATTGGAAATCTTCGCCGCCTTGGGCAGGCCGGTGGTGCCGGAGGTGTAGATATAAAGCGCGACATTATGGGCGGTCAGGCCGCTGCGGAAAGCGCGATCGGGGCGGACACTGGAGACGCCTTTAAGTGCGGCATCGAGGCTGCGGCAGTTCTCGGTCTCGCTCTCGCGCGGCAGATCAAGCACCCACAGGGCCTGGTGACGCTCAATCTGGCTTTCGACCTCCTGGAAGGCGGCGCGCGTCGTCTGGTCGACGATGGTCAGGCTGGCCACCGAGATATTGATGCAGTGCGCGAGACCGGCGCCCGTCAGCGAATTGTTGATCAGGGCGGTGATGACGCCGATCTTGTTGAAGCCCAGCCAGATGGCCAGGTAATCGAGCCGGTTGGGCAGGAACAGGGCCACCGTGTCGCCGGCCTTCAGACCGCGCTGACGGCCCCAGTGGGCATAACGGTTGGCCATTGTGTCAAGCTGCTGATAGGTGAGGGATTTCCCCTCGAACTTGACCGCCAGATTGTTCGGCCATTTCGTGGCCACGGCCTCGAAATCATCGCACACCAGGTCGTGCGAGTCCGGATTGACCGGCTTGACCCATTTCAGGATGCGCAGCAGGCGCTTCATGAAGATGAAATCACGCTTGATATTGGCGGCAAGACCCATGCGCTTAAGCTCCCGGTACGTACGCTCTCGGCGTCTACTGTAGAGGATAACCTATAGCCGAATCGTTACCGGTAAAGCGCAAATTCGTGTCGGGCGTTATTTTCTCTGACGCAGCCGTAACGGAAAGTCAGGGTATTATGTCATGCAAATACCATAATGTTTTCCGATAGCTCGCCATCAATAGCCAATTTCCGCATGGAGTTTCTCATGTTTTCCTCCCTCAAGGTTTTCGCCCTGGCCGCCGGCGCCTTATCGCTGATCGCCGGCGTGGCCGCCCCGCTGACCGCTTCGGCGCAGAGCTACGACGGCTACTGCTACGTCAAGAAGTCGGACCTGGCCGGCAAGGACGCCGCCATCGGCGCGGCGGCTGGCGCACTGGCCGGTGGCCTGCTCGGCAAGAAGGGTGACAAGACCAAGTCGGCCGTCATCGGTGGCGCGGTTGGCGGCGCGGCCGGTTATGTCATCGGCAAGAATTCCAAGGAAAAGGTGCGCTGCCGCGGCGCCAACTATTATGTCTACACCAAGGGCTATTATGAGCCGCGGCCGCGCGCCGATCACAAGGTGGTCTATTTCGAGGACCGTCCGGCAGGCATGAACTACTACTATATCTCGAAGGGCAAGGTGCTGCGTTACAAGCACCGCTAATCGCCATTAGTCGGATATGCCTTTGGCCCCTTTCGCGGACACGCGGAAGGGGCTTTTGTTTTGGAGTTTAAGGTCTCCCCCTCTTGGAGGGGGAGCTTGGAAATTGCGTCAGCAATTTTCAAGAGGGGGTAAAGGCCACGGGTGGCGCGAAGCGCCGGTGGGTGGGGCACTTTGATAGATCTCCCCCTCTTGGAGGGGGAGGTGGCGCGAAGCGCCGGAGGGGGTAAAGGCCGCAAGCGCTATAACTGGCACCGGTTTTTACCCCTCCGCCTCGACGCGCTACGCTTGCTCGGCACCTCCCCTGCAACAAGGGAGGATTTTTTCAAGGCGGGGCGGCATTCAGTTCCATGAGCAGGTCGCGGCCGAGGGCGAAGGTTTGCGCCAGATTTTGATAGGGTGTGTCGCGGCCAGTGTTGGCGGGTTTCGCGGGGCGCTTGGCCGGGGCGGGTGTCTCGCCGCGATCAATGGCGTCGAGCAGGGCTTCCATATCGTCCAGGGCGGCATCGAGCGTGGCGCCGTCACTGTCTTCGGCGGGCATATCGGCAGAGTCGATCTCGTCATCGTCATAGCTATAGACGAACGGGGCTTCCTTTTCGGGCGCGGGGACGGGTGCTGTAGGGCGGACGGAGAGGGCCGGGGTCTGCCGGCGTTCGGCAGGCGCGTGGGCCTTTACCTTGGTGAACAACTGGACCGTGACGCGATCGGCGGTGCCGAGGCAGCGCATGGCGCGGTCGCCTTCCAGCGAGGATTGCGGCTTGGGCAGGGTCTTGATGGTTTCCATGATGTCGTCGGACAGGGCGCGCAACACCGCCCGCCGCTGTTCGAGCGGCGAGAGGTCGGCAAGCGTGTCGTCCGAGGTGTCCATCAGGGAATGATGGGGGCGTTTTCAGGAGCGGGGATAAACCAATTATCTCAACACTACTTTGGTGTGGTCAATATAATGTTGCTCAACCTAAAATTTCACCTATTGTTATCTCAAAGATAGGTTTGGGTGGGAGAGGAACACGTGGTCGGTTTTATTGGTGATGATGATAATCTTTTTGCGGAAAGAATGCTTGAAGATGGGTACTACCCAGAGAATTTGCCTCCTGTTTTCAAGATAACCAACTTTCACGAAGCCGCTCTTGGGCCGCTTGCCTCAGGAGAGTATATAACTGATAAAACGACAGAATCTTGTAAATTGAATTCGTCAAAACGTGGCGGCAAAAGACGAATATTTTCATTGCCAAATCCAATTTTTATGGTCGATGCGGCGACGTTTTTCACAAAATATAAAACTGAAATCGATGAGCACTTATGTTCATCAGATTCTAGTTCATATCCTACTTATAGTAGTGATGTGCGTAAGAGGCCGATTACGATCGAGAGTTTTCCTCAGTTTCATCGCCGTCGGCGTAAAGAATTAGCTGAGTCACGATACGTTATAAAAACTGACATCTCACGTTTTTATCATTCTATATACACGCACGCTTTGCCTTGGGCGTTACATGGTAAAAGCGTATCAAAAAAGGATCGAAAAACAGATTCCGCTGCAGTGTTTGGAAATCGCCTCGATTGGCTACTGCGACAATCTCAGGACGGTCAAACTGTCGGCATACCCGTAGGTCCAGATTTTTCACGGATCATTTCGGAAATAGTTGGTGTAGCGATTGATAACAAATTTAGGGCGATACACAAATCAAGTGTTCCTATGCTTAGATTAGTTGATGATATTTATATAGGAAGTGACAATATTGATGACGCACATGCTTTTTTAAGCAGCATAAATGACTCTATTCGAGCATTTGAATTAGACATAAATGAATCTAAGACGCAAATATTGAATGCTAGTTCAGATATTGAGCCTTATTGGCCGGTTGAATTGAGGAGGGAAATTGAAAGATTTGGTGAAGCCGAGGGAAGCAGTAAAAAGGCTGATTTTGTATACTTCTTGGATGAGCTTTTGCGACTTACCAACCTACAGGGTGATGACGCGATAATAAAATTTGCAGTTCGTCAATTTGATAAGAAAAATCTTTGGATTAAGTATTGGGATCTGCTTGAGCCATTTTTGATACGGGTGGCAATAAATTTTCCCCATAGTTGGGATTATGTGGCGCGTGTCGTTGCTTGGCGCCATCGCATATATGGCGTCAAGGCCGCTAAATGGCGTTCCGTAGTCCATAGGTCCATTTCACAGCATATAAAATCAGGCTCAGATTCAGAAATTTTGTGGGCTTTATGGTTATTAAAGGAACTGTCGCAAGATTTAGAAAGCGAAGCTTTGGATGTTATTATAAATAAAAGCAGCCCTCTTGTTTGCTTGTTAGCTTTAGATGTCCATAAAACCGCAAAATCTGAATATAAAATTCCTAAACAGCTAATCTTGGATAGGCTCGGTGATAGTCCTATGATGGGAAGTAATTGGTTATTTGCATTTGAGGCGGATCGTCAATTCGAATTAAAAATTAAAACCAAAAATTTGCAAGGGAACGGATTTTTCAAACAACTCTATGATGATGACGTATCATTTTACTTCGGTGAAGCAGTGCCTAGCGTTTTTGAGGATGTTGAAGACGAAAAAACGGTAAAAGTGGCAATTGAAGCGCCAGTCACTGGCTATGACGATGATGATGTCGAGGATTATGACGACGATGAGGAGAACGATGAAGATGACTTTGATCAATTGTAAAAATTTCTCGCTTTTCCCGCCTTGCTGTTTCCGGTTATAGGGAGGTCATGACACATACCGCTTCTCCTCTCGATTCCGGCCGCGTGGCCGATCCCAGCAAACTGATCCAAGGCCGGACCGGCCTGTGGGAAATCGTTATGGGCCTCGAAGTCCATGCGCAGGTTGCCTCCAACACCAAGCTGTTTTCCGGCGCCAAGGTCGGCTTCGGCGCCGGCCCCAATGAGCAGGTCAGCCTCGTTGACGCCGCCATGCCCGGCATGTTGCCCGTGCTCAACAAGTACTGCGTGGAGCAGGCGGTGAAGACCGGGCTTGGCCTGAAGGCCGAGATTAACCGCTTCTCGCGCTTTGACCGCAAGAACTACTTCTATCCCGACCTGCCGCAGGGCTATCAGATTTCGCAGCTCTTCCACCCGATCGTGGGCGAGGGCGAGGTGCTGGTCGAGCGCGATGACGGCTCGTCGTTTACCGTGCGCATCGAACGGCTGCACCTGGAGCAGGACGCCGGCAAGTCGATCCACGATCTCGACCCCAACGCCACCTATGTCGATCTGAACCGCGCCGGCACCGCCCTGATGGAAATCGTCTCGAAGCCCGATCTCAGATCATCGGACGAAGCCGTTGCTTATTTTAAGAAATTGCGCACCATCCTGATCTATCTCGGCACCTGCGACGGCGACATGGAAAAGGGCAATATGCGCGCCGACTGCAACGTGTCGGTGCGCCGCGTCGGCGAGCCTTTCGGCACGCGCTGCGAGATCAAGAACGTCAACTCGTTCCGCTTCATGCAGCAGGCGATCGAATTCGAGGCGCGCCGCCAGATCGAGATTCTGGAAGACGGCGGCACCATCGATCAGGAGACGCGGCTGTTTGACTCCGTGAAGGTCGAGACGCGCTCGATGCGCTCCAAGGAAGAGGCGCACGATTATCGCTATTTCCCCGATCCGGACCTGTTGCCGGTCGAGCTGGAAGAGGCGTGGATCGAGGAGATCCGCAAGTCGCTGGTGGAACTGCCGGACGACAAGAAGGCGCGCTTTATCTCGCAATACGGGCTGAGTTCTTACGATGCGCAGGTGCTGATTTCGGAGCAGGACCGCGCGGATTACTATGAAAAAGCCGCGAAAGGCCGTGACGCCAAGCTGGTGGCCAACTGGACGACCAATGAACTGCTGGCGCGCTTGGCCAAGGACGGTCAGGAGATTGCGGATTCGCCGCTGCCGCCGGAGCAGATCGCCGGGCTGGTGGAACTGATCGAGACCAATGTGATCTCGTCCAAGATTGCCAAGACGGTGTTTGAGCATATGTGGGAAGGCAAGGGGACGATCACCCCCGCCGAGATCGTGGAAAAGCACGGCCTCAAGCAGGTGACCGATACCGGCGCGATTGAAAAGGCGATCGACGAGATCATCGCCGCCAATCCGGACAAGGCCGCGGAAGTGGCTTTGAAGCCGCAGGCGCTGGGCTGGTTCGTCGGGCAGGTCATGAAGGCCACCGGCGGCAAGGCTAATCCGGCGGCGGTGAATGAGTTGCTGAAGGCGAAGCTGGGTATATAAAAAAACTCTCCCCCTCTTGGAGGGGGAGCTGACGAAAGTCATGTTAATGACTTTTGGCAGAGGGGGCAAAACGCCGGCGGTTGTTACCCCTCCGTCAGCGACGACGCGCTGACACCTCCCCTCCAAGAGGGGAGGACCTTAGAATTTAGCCCCCGGTCGGAAGATCGGGGGCTTTTTTCGTTAGTGGCTCATGCTGGAAGACGACATGGGCGCCATCGCATCCGACGACATGGACGAGGACGACATGGCCATATTGTCGCCGCTGGCCATAGGCGCCATGGCTTCGGAGGAAGAGGACGACATTTCAGACATGGCATTGTCGCTTTTCGGCGGGGCGGAGCAGGCTGTGACGGTGACGAAAGTCAGGGCAAGAGCGGCGAAAGCGAGCGTGCGTTGCATGGGGATTTCCTCAGATGGGGTTGGCGACAGCCGGGCGCTGTCTGAAAAAGGGATACGCGGCAGGGATGGCGGCGGTTACAGGGGGGCTTTTTAATTTCCGCTAATGTGGTGCAATCGCGGCGCGAATGGGTATAGTGCGGCAAACCGGGAGGGGACAGATGGACAGTGCGTTAAGTCTGGTGGGGGTGAGCAAACGCTTCGGCGATTTCGAGGCGGTGCGCGATCTCAGTTTCGAGGTGAAGCGCGGCACGATCTGCGGCTTTCTGGGGCCGAACGGGGCGGGGAAGACCTCCAGCGTGCGCATGATGCTGGGGCTCTCAGAACCGACGGCCGGGCGGATCACCATACTGGGCAAGGCACCGGGCCATGCGCTGGAGCGGATCGGCTTCATGCCGGAAGAGCGCGGGCTCTACCGCAAGATGACGGCGATCGATGTCATCGTTTTCCTGGCGGGCTTAAAGGGTGTCAAGGCGTCGGTGGCGCGGCAGCGCGGCAAGGCCATGCTGGAGGCGCAGGGGCTGGGGGCTTTCGCGGGCAAGCAGATACGGTCGCTCAGCAAGGGCATGTCGCAGAAGGTGCAGCTTATTTCCTGCCTGGTGCATGAGCCGGAACTGGTGATCCTCGATGAGCCGTTTTCCGGGCTCGATCCGGTGAACCAGCAGGGACTGGAAGCCGTGATCCGCGAACTGGCGAAGCGGGGGGCGACGGTGCTTTTCTCCACCCACGTGATGCAGCACGCCGAGCGTTTGTGCGAGCAGGTGGTGCTGCTGGCCAAGGGGCAAAAGGTGTTTGAAGGCACGCTGAAAGAGGCGCGGGCCGCCGCGCCGCGTCATCTCGACCTGGAGGGGGCTTTGAGCGAGGCCGAGCTTTTGAGCCTGCCGGGGATTGCCTCGGTGGCCGATATGGGAGCGGCGGCGGACGGCGCGCACCTGTGGCAATGCCATTTGCAGGCCGGGCATACGGCCCATGAGGCGCTTAAAGCGGCCTTCCTGCGCGGACTGGATGTGCGGCGGTTCGAGGCGAAGGAGCCCAGCCTGCATGAAGCCTTCATCGTCTTGACAGGGGGTAACCATGAATAAGACCTTCCTGATCGCCCGGCGCGAATATCTCGCCTTTGTGCGCACGGTCGGCTTCTGGCTGTCCATGCTGACCCTGCCGCTGATCATCGGCGGCAGCATCTTCATTCCGCTGCTGATGCGCCATTCAGCGCCTGTGGAGACGGTGGCGGTACTCGATTTGACGGGCGATCATATCGAAGGCGCGGTGGTCGAGGCTATTCGTGCCCATATGCCGAAGCCGGGAGCGGATGGCCTGCTGGATAGCGGCGGGTTGCAGCCGGTGGCCCTGCCGGCGGGCCTCTCGCCGGATATGTCGGTTGCGGCGGCCGAGGCAAAGATGCCGCAGGCGCTGGCGGCGGGGCCGGCCAGCACGATCATTGTGGCGACAGACAGTGGCGATAAGTTGCACTTCCGGCTCTGGTCGGTGGATGGCCACAAGGGCCGGGTGGAGGATCAGATCCTGTGGGACCTGCATGGCCTGCAATATTACAAGCTGGCGGGGATGCACGGCATTGATCATGGTCTGGCGCACGATATGCGCGAGTCGCGCGCTGATATTATCAGCCTGACCCCGGCCAGTGCGGCGGGTGCGAAAAAGGACGACCTGGCCGCCGGTGTGCGCGAAAATGGCGGCAAGTTCATCGGCATTGCCATCAGCTACCTGACCTGGATCGCCATTTTTTCGTCGTCCATGATCCTGCTGGGCTCGGTGATCGAGGAGAAGGCCAGCAAGGTGCTGGAGGTGCTGCTGGCCTCGGCCTCGGCTGAAAGTCTGCTGATCGGCAAGGTGCTGGCCGTGGCCGCGGTACTGATGACGGTGTGGGGGCTGTGGGGACTGACGGCGTTCGGGGTGGCCTCGTTCGGCATCAGCAACCTGCCGCCTGAGACGGTGCGCGATGTCATGGGGGCGCTGACCGCCGTTTTCAGCCCTCTGCACATTGCCCTGCTGCTGGCCTATTTCCTCGGCGGCTATCTGATGTTCGGCGTGTTTTTCGCGGCGATCGGGGCCTTCTGCGAGACCCAGAAGGATGCTCAGGCGATCATCGGGCCGATGACCATGATCATGATGATCCCCATGATCACCATGCAGGTGGCTTTTACCTCGCCGGACTTGCCGATGCTGAAGTACATGTCGTGGTTCCCGCTGTTCACGCCGTTCCTGATGCCGCTGCGGCTTTCGCAAGGTTTGCCGTGGTATGAGATCGCCGGAACACTCGCCGGCATGGGCGTGGTGGGGCTGATCATGATCAGTGTCGGGCGGCGGGCTTTCAAGGTGGGGGCGCTGACCGGTGGCAAGCTGAGCTGGGGCGCGCTGTTCCGCATCGCCACGCAGAAATCTGCCAATGGATAAACAAAACCCCCGGCGCACAGGCACCGGGGGTTTTTTCGCATCTGCCGGCCTGTGGGGGGATAAGGCCGGGAGATCTGATTGGCAGCTTATCGGCGTGGCTTATTGGCCGGCGCTGGAGGTGCTGCTGGATTCGCTGCTCGAAGACGTGGCAGTGACGGTGCCGTCGGCGGCGACCGAGGTGGAGGTCGATTCCGAGGCGGAGGCGGTGGTCGAGGCATCGGCCGAGACGCTGGTCGATGTCGTGGCGGTGGCCGTGGCGGCGCTGGCGTCGGCGGCAGGGGTTTCCTGGGCGATGGAGATCAGTGGGGCAACGCCGAGGGCAGCGACAAAACCGGCGGCGGCGATGATGCGAACGGAAGCTTTCATGGGTAATTACTTTCTCTGTAGGGGAGGAATTACTTGGGTTGATGAAGTTTTGTATAATTTTATACAAAACTGTAAACGCCGAAGCTTCTCGTCAGAGAGGGGTTGCTTTCGACAGGTGTGAAAATTCTGTAAGATTGGGGCGCAAATTTGTCGCCTCTGAGGTGTATTTGTGAAAGTTAGCGAATTTTAACGGTTGTTTATTTAATCCTTATTTTTATCCGTGCTGATCGTAATGCATTGCTTATAAGCCTGTGCCCGCCAGGTTGGCCTGACGGGCACATCTGTTATTTCACAGTCGCCGGATCGGGCGTGAGCGGATCACTGGCCGATGGCGGGCCTGAGTCGGCGGGCGGAGGCATCATGGCCGGATCGGGATTCACAGGCGGCGTTGCTGCCGGATCCGAAGGTGGCGTATCCGGTAGGGGCGGGGAGCTGGTCATGGCATCCGCCGGCATCGCATCAGCCGGCACGGGGCCGTTGCCCAGGGCGGCCGCCTTGGCGGCTTCCTGCTGGTTGAGCGCATTACTGCTGGCCGGGTTCAGCGGGTCATTGGCATGATCGCCCGCCGCCACGGCTCGCTCATGCTCGCGTTGGAGTTGGGCGGCGTGTTCGGGCGTGCCGGGTGCAGGCGGAGCGGTCTTTTCCTGCGTCGGGCCCGTGGGTGTGGGGACGACCGCCGCATCTTGCGCCGAGGCGGAGAGGGACAGCAGGCCGCCCAACAGGACGGCCACCGGGATACAGGTTCTGGCATATTTCATGACGATTACCTCTTGAGGTTACTTATTTTCGACATCAGCCTTGAGGTCGGCACTGGGCATCGGCGCTGACGCTGGTATTGCCGGCGGCATTGACCGCGCCGGCTGCCGTATCCTTCACCTGACCGGTGACGGTGCGGGCATCCTGGCGGACAGTGTTGACCGTGGAGCCGACCGCGCCCGTGACGGCGCCGGGATTGACCCGGGCACTGGCATTGCCGTCGGCGGAAGCCTGGCCGGCGACGCTGTCCGGGCTGGCGGATAGGCCGCCGGTTGCGTTTGCAGCGCCATCCACGCGGGCGGCACCCTTGGCCTCGCTGACTGTGTCATTCGTCTGGCGGTGAAGCGTATCGACGTCCCGGCGGATATCTCCGGCCGCGCCATCGACCGTTTGCGTGGCGCCGCCGAGATCGGTTTGGGCGCCTAGGCCGGCATTGCCCTGGGCTTGGCCGGTCAGGCCACCGACAGCGCCGCCAACGGACCCGCTAAGGTTGCCGCTGCCGCCCAGAATCTGGGCGCTGGCGGCCAGCGGCGACAGGCCGAGGCCGGCGGCCAGGGTGACGATGGCGGTGGTTTGGAGTACGGATTTCAACATGGGTTCGCCTTTCCTGCGATTAATTGAAGTGCCGGCAGTCTCGGGCGGCGTTCGGGCGTCAATGCGGCAGGAAAGTAAGGGCGGAATGTCCTGTTTCAGGCGGATATATAAAGAGCGCTTATATTTTTGGCTTTAATCGCCTGCAGGCATGAAAAAGCCCCGGTCGGAAAACCGGGGCTTAAAAGTCGTTCAGGGTAGAGGCTTAGTAGACGTCGTAGAAGACATCCAGGATTTCGCCTGACGACAGATCGACCAGAACGACATCGCGGCCGACGAAGAAGTAGGCGCAGTCATAGGGCGGGGTCGGCAGGCCGTATGACAGGTAGTCGTAGATGCGGTAGTCGTAGAAATAGTCCGGCAGGTATTCGCCCGATGTCCAGCGGTGGCCATACCACTGGTTGGGCACGCGGTAATAGCCATAGCTCGGCGCGAAGTAGTAGCCGAAGCGGATGCCGGAATAGCCGCTGAAGCGATGATCGCGGCGATAATCGAAATGGTGGTCGCGGCCGCGATTCCAGTCACGATCACGGTCGCGGTCCCAGTCATGGTCACGGCCGCCGCCGTTCCAGTTACCGTTGTGGCTGCCAGTGTGCCCGCCATTCCAGTTGCCGCCGTTATTGCCGTTCCAGCTTCCGCCGCCATTATGGCTGCCGCCGTGGTCATTATCCCGACCGCCATGATCGTTGTCACGGCCGCCATTATGGTTGCCGTTCCAGCCGCCATTGCCACCGGAGCCGCCGCTATGGTTCCCGCCATGATTGCCGGAGCCACCGGACTGGGCGCCGCCATTACCGCCTGACTGTCCGGGCCGATTGCCGCCATTCCAGTCATGATCGCGTCCGCCGCCGGACTGATCAGGACGATTGCCACCCTGCCACTGACCGGCATTGCCGCCGGAGGGGCGATCATTGCCGCGATAGCCGCCATTGTCATTATGGCGCTGACGGTTCATGCCGCTGTTCGAAGTCTGGGCGTTGTTGAATGCCGGACGGTTGTAGGATTGGCCGCTGCTGCGGGCGGGCGGGGCCGGTCTTGCCGCAGGCGCAGGCCGGGCGGCCGGCGCGGGACGAGCCACGGGGGCGGGCGGATTGCTGGTGTTGTCGTTCCTGGACTGGCCGCCGCCGCGGTTTCCGCCATTGTCCCGATTACCGCCGCCGCGGTTAAAGCCGCTGTTGCTGTCGCGGTCGCGGGCTTCGGCGAAGCTGGGCGCCATGGCCGCGCCGGTCATCAGCACAAGCGCCAGGCCGGAAACAGCCAGGTTGGCCAACTTTCTGTTCATTTTCATCCTCACTTGTCTATGCAGATCATCCCCAAAACGACAGGATATGCGGATCTGAGACGCGCGGCGATAAAAATTATCGCGTTGATGCCTTTATGACAGAATGACCCTGAACTGAAGCTGAACAAAACATGTCAGGGTTGAGACGGATTGTGGCCAGACTCCGACGTTAAAAGACGGTTTATTTGGGTGCCTGAACTGATGGTGCGGATGAGTTAATTGATGTTTTTATTATCGAATTAACGCCGTTTTGATTTCAAGAATGCAGTAATTAATAGGTATTTATGGATTTAATCTAAATAATTACTTATACATTTATCATAGTTTAATGTTTATGTTCGAATATGTTAACATAAAAATTAATATTAATTGCGTATTTACACAAAATATTTAGCCTAAACGTCGATGTTAACTTTAATTTTATTTGGGGGTGTTGAACTAAAGTCATCAACTGCAACGGAGACGCGCAAAAAGCGCGGCATCAATACGATGATCACCAACGAAGTCGAGTTCAAGTCCATCCCCCTGCCGACCGCCGAAATGGGCGGTGAAGAGTTGTTCCAGCTTGGCATGATGTATTCCACCGGCCAGGGCGGCGCACCCGTCGATCTGATTTCGGCGCACATGATGTTCAACCTGGCCGCCATGCGTGGCTCGATGGAAGCTCAGGTCTATCGCAAGGAACTGTCGCGCGAGATGGACCGCGAAGATATCGCCGAAGCGCAAAAGGCCGCCCGCCAGTGGCTTGACGCCGGCCGCATCGGCTACGCGGCATAATCCCGATCTTTTCTTGTGTAGTGCGCTCAGGCGCCGCGCAGGCTTACGCGCAAACGTGCGCGGCGGCCGGTCGGCCTTGCCAAAATTCAATGTATGAATTTTGGAAATATGAACTTGAATATAGGCTGTGAGGGTAAGCTTGCGGACGCAGGTCTAATTGCCGAACGTCCGGTAGGTAAAATAATTCAGTATGCCGCCGGGGATCAGGTTATTGACCCACTGCTCCATAAAGACGCCAGCCTCGGCGATATTGGTGCGCGGCACATAGACGATATCGAAGCGGCGCAGCGCCACAAGCTGGCCCTTGCCCTTGAGCGGATCCTGCAGGTCGATAATGCGGCGCATGGCCTCGCCGTTGCGGCCGCGGCGGATGATCATCACCTGGTGCGTCTTGGCGCCATGCGTGAACCCGCCGGCGGCCATGGTGGCCTGGAGCGCGTCCATATCGCCCAGCATATCGACCCAGCCCGGATTTCTGACCTCTCCGCCCACCAGCACACGCATCGGCGCGGTTTCTCCCGGATAGACGGTGATCTGCGGATCGCGCAGGATTCCGGCATAGGCGCGGGCGATTTCGGCCTGTAGCTGCGGGATGCTCTTGTAAGCGGCCATGACCTGACCGATCAGGCCGAGCGTGATGCGGCCATCGGGCCCCACCTGGGTCTGGCGGCTGAGTTCCGGCGCGCCGGGGACGCTGACCTCCAGCTTGTCGCCCGGATAGAGCAGGTAAAACGGTTCGTCATCGGTCCAGCGGGCGAAGCCGATCAGCGGCGCTTCAGGCATTTTTTCAGACGCATTGGCGGTACGCACCGAGCATATGCTGCCCAAAGTACTGCCAAGCGCGAGGCCGAAACCGGCTGTCATTAAGGAGCGGCGTGTGACCATGAGAGCGGCGAATCCGTGCGGTACAGTATGGAATGTGCGGTCTATTGAATAAGGTGAAAAATGGTAAACCTTCGTTAACGCCCGGTCGGTTAATTTAGAAAATATCAAACATTTGCCCTGTGCGACGCGCAGGCAACTGATTGAAATTTTTCTGAATTTTCGCAACGGAACAGAGACTCAATGCGCACCGAAGACGTGTGGGACGATGACGGCGACCGGGTCGTGCCTCTGCGCCGCCCGGCGGGCCAGCGTCAGCCGGAAGCGGGCCGAGGCGGGGGCAGCCGCGTCATGCAGCTTGGCCTGGGTGATATCATCGCCCTGCTGTTCCGCGAACTGTGGCTGATGATCATTGTCTTTGCTGTCATTTTCGGCGTCGGGCTGATGGCGGCTTTTTCCATGCCTTCCAGCTATACCGCCGGGGCCAGCCTGCTGATGCAGCTTGGCAAGAACTATGTCTACGAGCCGGTGGCCGGTGATGCGGCGCGCGGCGCCACGGCGACGATCGATCAGGTGGTGCAGTCCGAAGTCGAAATCCTCAGTTCCACCGAGCTGAAGCGCAATGTCATCGCCAAGCTGGGCTACAAGGTCATCCTGCCGTCATCGCCTGAATTGTGGAATCCGAAAACGGATGCTGCGCGCGCGGAAGCGGATGCGGCGGCGCTCAAGGTGCTTCAGGTCGGGTTTGAAGCCTCGACCGCGCCGCAGAACAATGTCGTGCGCCTGACCTTCAAGCATGAGGACGCACAATCGGCATCGCTGATCCTCAATACGCTGATCGACGAATACCTGACCTATCGTCAGCAGGTCTATGCCGACCAGACCGGCCCCCTGCTGCAAAAGCAGAAGGACAGCTTCGACGCCCGCCTGGCCGAAGCCGACCGCACCTATCAGGCGTTCCTGGCGCAGAATGGCGTGGCCGATTATGACGCCGCCAAGGCGACCTATGCCAAGATCTACGACCAGGTGACGACCGATCTCTATGCCGCCCAGACGCAGTACGCCACCGATCAGGCCAAGCTTTCCGAGGTCAAGGCCAGCCTGGCGCGCCTGAACCCGGAAATGAGCATCGAGCGCGATCTTGATCTTTCGGTGCCTAGCAAGATTTTCGCCCTGCAACAGCAGCGTCAGGACCTGCTGTCGCGTTATCTGCCAACGGCCCAGCCGGTGAAGGATATCGACGCGCAGATCGCTTCGCTCCAGGCCATGATGAACAGCGGCAAGGGAATCGGCGAGGCGACGCACAAGCTGGGCGCCAATCCGCTGTATCAGAGCCTGATGGGCCAGAAATTCGACCTGGAGGCCGACATGGCGTCGATTTCCGGCCGGATGCGCCTGCTTCAACAGCAGGGCGGGCAGGTGATGGGCAAGCTTCAGGGGCTGGCCGGGCTGGAGGCCGAGTATAACACGCTGGCCACTGAGCGCAGTGCTTTGCGCGACAGCATCAAGACCTTCACCCAGCGCATTCAGGAAAATGAGGCGGCACAGGAAATGAAGGCGGGCGACGATACGGTGCGCGTGGTCGAGAAGGCGTCAATGCCGAACCGGCCCAAGAGCCTGAAACGGATTATCCTGATCCTGAGCTTCCTGTTCGCCGGCTTCACCGCCCTGTGCGCGGGCCTGCTGCGGGTCTATACGCGCAAGGGGTTTGCCAATGCGCAGATGGCCGCAAAGGTGCTGGACCTGCCGGTGCTGGCCCAGGCCAAAACAAAGGCGGCGTGATGAGTGGCATGAGTGGCGTCAATGGTTGATCTGACACGCGAAATGGCTGACCTGATGTCGGCGCTTGGCCGGCCGCAATCGGCCAGCGGGCGGGCGCTGATGTTTGTTTCGGCCTGTGGCGGCGAGGGTGTCTCGACCGTGGCGCGGGAATATGCCCGCTGCGAGGCCGCCTTCGCCAAAAAGCCGGTCTGGCTGGTGGATGCCGACCTCGCGCAGCAGAGCCAGATGCGGGCCCTGACGGAAGATACGGAGCGCTTCGGCCCGCCGGGGGCGCTCAGCCAGGCCACGCCTGACGGCTCGGTCTTTTTCACCGTGACGCCGCCGGGCCGCGAAACGGATGCGCATTACCTGGTGGCACGGCCGTTTCTTGGCCGCCGGCTGTGGGTGACCCGCTTCCGTCACAAGAACCTGGCCCCCGATCAGAAGGCCCGGATTTTCGACCGGACGACCTATTGGAAAGCCCTGCGGCAGCACGCCCAGACGATCGTGGTCGATGCGCCCTCCGTGGCGCGGTCAACCACAGCCCTGCAACTGGCGCCGCTGATGGACGGGGTGATCATGGTGGTCAGCGAAGGTGAGGGCGATATCCAGGCGCGTATCGATCTGAAGAACGATATCGAGCAGGTTGGCGGCCGGGTTCTGGGCATGGTCTATAATAATGCCAGCCGGATTGTGGGCGGGGCTGTGAGGCGGCCGCTCGGGCGGCTGGCGGCCCTGTGAGACTGGACATCGGGGGCACGGTCTCCGATTTCTGGCCCGGTGTGAAGGCGGACTGGCGCGATGACTGGCTGTCTCTCGTCTTCGGCGCATCGGTTCTGTTCGTCTTTTCGCAGGCGTGGCTGTGTCCTTTGTTTGGCTATGGCGCGCAATCGGCGGCGGCGGGGCTGATTGTTCGTAATTTCTATTACCCCTTCTACCTGATGAGCCTTGGGCTGGCGCTGATCTGCTGGCGGCAGATGTTCAGCGCCCTGTGGCGGACGCCGCTGATATTGAGCCTGGTGAGCCTGTGCGCCCTTTCGTATTTCTGGTCGATCGATCCGTCTGGTACGCTGCGGCGCTTTGTGGCCCTGTCGTTCACCGTCCTGGCCGGCTATGCGCTGGCGGCGCGCTTTTCCTGGGCGCGACTGACCGAGGTGGTGGCGCTGGCCTTTACGGTCATGATGCTGGGCTCGGCCTTCCTGGCCATTTTCATCCCGAAAATGGGCGTGATGCACGAACTTTTCCCCGGCGCCTGGCGCGGCATGTGGCTGGAGAAGAACAATCTCGGCTCCTGCATGGCCATCGGTTTCGTGGCGGCCGCGGCGGCGGCCCTGCATAATCCCCGCCGGCAGGTCTTCTGGTGGATCATGGCGGCGGGCATGGTGTTGCTGACCGTGCTTTCGACCTCCAAGACCTCGCTGGTCTGCCTGGTGCTGGGCATGGGCGGGGTTGGCTTCATCTGGCTGGCGCGGCGCGGGCCGGTGCTGGGTATCCTGCTGACCTGGCTGGCGGTAACGGTCCTGCTGGCCCTGTCCGGACTGGTGCTGTTCGCGCCGGAAAAGCTCTATCTGCTGCTTGGCAAGGATGCCACCCTGACCGGCCGGACCTTCATCTGGGACGGCATTTCGCGGGTGATGGAGGACCGGCCGAAACTGGGCTATGGCTATGGCGTGGTGTGGACGGACGAGGGCGATTACGCGCCGCTGGCCAAGATCACCGCCGTGGCCGGATTTCGCGCCTATCACGCCCATTCCTGCTGGTTCGAGACCTGGCTCGGCATGGGGATTGTGGGCTTAAGCCTCTGGGCGATGGTTTTCACCGAAACCTGGCTGAAGGGGCTTTACCGTATGTTGCGCGGCGATGGCGGCTATTTCGCCCTGCCGCTGATCGGTATCTACAGCCTGTCTTCCCTGACTGAAAGTATCACCCTGAGCTGGAATGACCTTCGCTGGAGCCTGTTTGTCATGGTGCTGGTGAAACTGTCCCTGCCACGGGATGAGGATGCGAAGGACTTTGTAAGGCAGGCGATTACGCGTTAACCGCTTTGCTGTCAGTTAGGCCAGCAAAGCATGATCTTTACCCATTTGTTATTGGAATCCGCATGCAGGTCACGCATATCGAGTGTGAAATATTTTTGCGCCAGAGTGACGGTTGCCTCGCCGAATTCAAAGCCTCGCGGCTCTTCTGCCATGCTCTCGCAGTTTATTAAGTTTCCCATCTGATCGAACTGGCACTCCGCAAGAGCTACGCCTTTTTGTCCGACCGCCTTTGCCGCTGCCGGGTAGTATTTTCGCTTAGCTTCGGAGGCCGGCGTGGCAAGCATTCTGGCTTTCACATAGGTTCTGCCGGGTGTAGATTTTGATTGAGAGAGGACAAGTGTCTGCAACTGCTTGGTACTCATATGTCGCGTGTCCGGCTTCGACTCCGGATTGTCTGCCCATGAATGGCCTGCCGTCATCAAGCCAAGACATATTAATGTGAGCAGCCGTTTCATGATTCCCCCTGCTTTTGATTATGGGTAACAAAATACGCCTGACGTTCCGGTTTGTACACCCGGCATCCAGGCCAGCCCACTTTCGTTTTTCCTTTACCGTGTGCGCGTAAATTTAAGAGGGATATCTTAAGGAGCCATCATGGATCAGGTCTATCTTCTGCATCATACCCGCCGGGTCAGTGAAGATCACGAAGATATAAAGCTTCTGGGTGTCTTCTCGTCGCGCGAACTGGCTGAACGGGCGAAGGAGCGAGCGTTGAACCTGCCGGGCTTCAAGGACAGCCCCGACGGTTTCAGTGTCGACAAATACATCATTGACCGGATGGGCTGGACGGCGGGTTATCGCACCGTTTAGGTGCGTGGCGCCCTTTTTACAGGCTACCGCTATCGGTTGTGAAATATCGACATATAGAATAGCCTGGCTTTAGCGATATTTGGAGGGTCTTATGTCGATTGTGGGTATCGGTGGCGTATTCTTTCGGGCGGATAATCCTGAGGCCCTGCAAGCCTGGTATGACAAGCATCTGGGCGTGGTGGTCAATTTTGCCGCGCCCTGGGTGCCGCAACCGGGGCCGACCCTGTTCATGCCCTTCAGCCGCACAGCGGATCACTTCCCGCTCGATAAGCAGTGGATGATCAATTTCCGGGTGACGGAACTGGATAGGCTGATTTCATCCCTGCGCGACGCGGGCATAAAGGTCACGACAAACGCCGACTGGGACACGCCGGAAACTGGCAAATTTGCCCGCATCTACGACCCTGAAGGCAATCCAATCGAACTGTGGGAACCGCCGCTGGATTAAGCAGCCTTCGTCTTCTGCACGGTCTGCCCCGAAGCCAGGCGGGCACCTGCGGCAAAGGTGACGATCTCGAACCCCATGTCGAGCGCACGGACGATCAGACGTTCGAGCGTTTGCGGCGTACAGCCCCAAGCCGACGGATTTTCGCGGACATCATGGGTATAGAGCACCAGCCAGGCGGTTTCATCCTCGGCGCGGATCAGCCAGTCGACGGCGGTTTGTTCGCCGTCCGGGCCTTCGATGCCGACCGCCGGTGCCTGGTTGAGGTCCGTGCCGGGCGTGACAAAGCCATGATGCAGGGCGCGCGAGGCCGAGGAATCGATCATTGAGCACCGACTTGGCCTGCGGGGACACGTCGCCATAGGGGTAGGCGAATGTGGTCGCTGGTGGCAGGCCCATCTGGCGGAAGGCGCTAGCGCTGAGGTCAAGATCGAGGGCAATCTCCGCCGCCGAAGCGCGGCCGCAATCGAGATGGCTGTGGGTGTGACAGGCAATTTCATGGCCAGCGGCGTGAAGCGCCTTGATTTCCGCTTCGGTGGTATAGGTGCCGAGATGGCTGTCGCTGCCGGAGAGGCCGGCCGAGATAAAAAAGGTGCCGCGCGCGCCGTATTTTTCCAGGATGGCCGCGCCGGCATGGGCGGCGGAGGTGGGCGCGTCATCGAAACTGACCGTCAGCAGGGGGCGCGCCAGGCCCTCAAAACGCGCCGGACGGGTATAGATCAAGCGTGCCAGCCGGCGGCGCAGCTTGCCGTAAAAGGAACTGTCGGCGGTATATATCTCGGTCATCAGACCACCTGTGCGTAGAGGGCGGCGCGGTAAAGGCGCAGGGCGAAGGCGCGCAGCCTGACCGGCAGGAGCGGGGTCAGGCCAGCCCATTTGATCAATGGGCGAAAGGCGCTCATAAATGGGACTTTTTTCAATATTTTTGCCGCTTTATAGCTCGGATATTGAGAGACCACATGAGGATGCTTTTTGATCACGTGGGCGAAATTGCCGACCGATTGTTCATATTTTCGCGCCAGGGTTTCGGGCGTATCGAGGCCCATATGGGTGGCCGTATTGTCGATATGGCCGACCCCGTAGCGGGCCGCCACGCGCATTCCCCATTCGGTATCTTCCCAGCCCCAGCCGGTGAAGTTGGAATCGAAGGTCTCGGCAGCAAAGACATCGCGCCGCACCAGCAGATTCGAGGTGAAGACGTATTTTTCCGGGTGTTCAGCGCGTTCTGCGGCGCTCAGGCAATCGCTTTGGCCAGCCATGGCCTTGTGGATGGCGAAGGCTTTCGTATCGGGTGCCTGAATCAGCGAAAAACCGCCGAAAACGACCGTGGACTGGCTATCGGCCTCAGTGAGCCAGCGATCAAGGAAGCCGGGATCATCGGGCAGCATGTCGGAATCGAGAAAGAGGAAATAGTCGCCGCGCGCCGCTGTGGTCAGCCGGTTACGGCCGCGCGCCCGGCCTTCGTTATGAGGCAGGGTAATCAGTTCGCAGGCCAGCGGGGACTGGTTGATAAAGGCGCTGACCTCGGCGGTGATGTCCGCCATGCCGGAGCCGTCATCGATCAGGATGATTTCCAGCGCTTCAGGTGTGCGGCTGCACAAGGCGCGCAACAGGGAGAGCGGCGACTCTTTGTAAAACGGGATCAGCACCGACAGGCGCGGCGTTACGGTGGTGAAAGCCGTGTTGCGGAAGGGCTGGCTCATGCGAACACCTTTGCGCGTAAGCGACCGATGACCTTGAGGGCCGGTTCGCGGATATCGTTGAGGTTCAGTGCCCAGGCGAGGGCGCCATAAACGACCACGCCGGCCAGGCCCTTGAGAACCAGGTCGATGATGGCGAGACCGGTATCCGGCACCAGTGCCACGGCCGCCATCATGATGGCGACGCTGGCAAGGGTTTTGCCGAGATCGAGCACGGGCACGGGCAGGGCCAGGGTTTTCAGACCCAGCCCCCAGGCGGCGATCAGGCCGAGGGTGAAACTGAGACACGAGGCCAGAGCGGCACCCATCAGGCCCATCAGCGGGATCAGGGTCAGGTTCAGCACGATATTGCTGACCGCGGGCACGGCCATGGCGACCACCAGCAGGCGGGTTTTGCGGGCCAGGGTAAAGGCCTGGAGGAAATAATAGGTGCCGAGGCCGGAGAACAGCGCGCCCAGGCTGATCAGCGGGGTGACGCTCAGGGCATCGGCGCGCAGGCCTTCGCCGATCAGCAGCGTGCCGAGCGCGGGGGCGACCATGATCAGGCCGCCGACGGCCGGGAACAGGACAAAGGCCATGGTGCGGATCTGGTGGCGGGCATTGGCCTTCAGTTCGGTTATGCCGCCATGTTCCAGCGCATGGACCATGGCTGGACCACCGGCGGCGCCGAACCAGATGAACAGAACATCGAGGATGCGCGAAGCCAGCGAAAAGCCGGCATGATAGGCGCCGGCCTCGGCTTCATTGAGGAAATGGGCGATCAGGAAGCGATCAACCGTATAGAGCGCCAGGGTCAGGATCAGGCTGGCCGAAACGGGAAAACCATAATGGGCATAGCCGCGGGCCCTTTCCGCGCTGAACCGGCCTTTGAGGGCGCGGCCCCAGTCTTCGCGCGCCACGAAGGGCAGGCACATAAGGGCAATCAGGCCGCCGCCGACCACGGGTGATGCGCCGCCCAGTCCGGCGGTGGCGCACAGGATGCCGAGGCCAAAACCGCCAGCGGTCTGGATCATGTCAAGCATTGACGCGGCCCCGACGCGGCCTTCGGAGCGGCGCTGTTCCTGCACCAGCTTGATCAGCGAGCGGAAGACCACGCAGCCGAGACCTAAGCCCATGGCCATTTTCAATGATTGATCGGCGTCTCCCGATACCGGCCATAGCCACAGGCCAAGAGCGCAGGCAAGGGCGAAGACGATGGTGACGACGGCAAACAGGCGATAAACGGTGCCATAAAGCTCCGGTGCTTCAGGATTGCTGCGGGATTCGGCCGGGTAGAAGCGCGCCATGGCGGCTTCGATCCAGGTGAAGCACAGGGTCTGGGCTAGGCTGGATATACCGAAGGTGAGGGCATAGCGGCCGTAATCCTCCGGCGAGAGGAGGCGCGTGAACACCATCAGGGTGGCGAACCCGATCAGGCCCTGCAGGATATTGGCGGGCAGATAGCCCCATAGACCTTTAGAGAACATAGAAAGCCTCCGAGGCATTTGTGCCTCGGCAAGGGCAAGCGCCCGCCCGAGCCTTTGCGAGGTATCTTCTAAAATAGAAAGCGAAGGCTGTGAGCATCAGCGAACCGCCTTCGCATCACCCAGAAGGCAGGGAATGGTCATGGCCATGATGTAGAGATCAAACCAGATCGAATGGCGCTCGATATATTCGACATCGAGGCCGATGCGGCGGCGGACGTCCTCGGCATTATCGAGCGGGCCGCGCGAACCCTTGATCGCCGCCCATCCGGTGACGCCCGGCTTCATGCGGTGGCGCCAGGCATATTCGGCCACTAGGCGCGCACTTTCGTCGGGGCCGGTCTTCATGCCGATGGCGTGCGGGCGGGGGCCGACCAGAGACATCTCGCCACGGATCACATTGAACAATTGCGGCAGTTCGTCGATGCTGGTCTTGCGGATGAAGCGGCCGATGCGGGTGACGCGCGGATCGCCCTTTGTCACCTGCTGGGCGGCCGTATGGTCGGTCAGGTGGGTATACATGGAGCGGAATTTCCAGACCCGGATCGCCTCGTTATTGAAGCCGTGTCGGCGCTGGCGGAAGAAGACCGGACCGGGGCTGTCGAGCTTGATCAGCAGGGCTATGACCAGCATCAGCGGCGAGAAGATGATCAGGGCCAGGGTGCCGATGACCAGGTCTTCAGCGCGCTTTACCATCGCCTTGCGGTCGTCTTCCGAGATACCGGAAACGCGCGCCAGCGGAATATCGGCGACGCGCGACCAGGCGGCTTTGGTGGCATTGCTTCCGTCCATGTCGACGAACAGGGAGACCTCGTTAGGCAGGCTACGCAGCTTTTCGATAATGGTCTTGACGCGCGCCTTGGCCGAGGTGTCGAGCGCCACGACGATCTGGTCGACATAGGGGGTGATCTTGTGGCCGAGCAGGGACTGGACATCGCCCAGCACCGGCACGCCGGCGACGGCCTGGGGCGTGCGCGCCAGCCGGTCATCGAAAATGCCAAGAATATTGACATGTCGCTGCTCAAGGGCCGCTTCAACCAGCTTTTCGGCGTGTTTGGTTGCGCCAACGATGACGATGCTGGGGATCAGCTTGCCCTGGCGGCGCCAGCGATCGACGAGGCTCCACCACAACAGATGCTGAAGCATGAAATAGACCAGGGTGACGGTCATCCAGAAACGGACGGCGGCGGTGACGGCGTAGTCGTTTATCGAAAAGTCGGCCAGGAAATCCGCCAGAAGATAACCGGCGCCAAAGACCAGGGCCAGCTTGACCAGATGGATCGAGACGCGGGCATTGCGGCCGAAACGGTACAGACCGCTGAGATAAAGCGCCCAGTAGAGGCCGAGCGTAGTGGCGATAAAGGGCAGGATGTTGCCGAGCGGGCTGGTGAAGAAGCCTTGCGGCGCTACCGAGCGGGCGCAGACGACGGCGAAGAAGACCAGGGCCAGGAAATCGATGCCGCGGAACAGGCGGACGAACATGTCGCCGCTGCGCCGTTCGCGCGCCGAAACCAGCTTTTCCGGCCGGAATGGTCCCCTGCGATCTTTCGGATCGTCGGGAAATGCATCTAGGCAGGTCGCATCTTCGAGCGTTTGGCGGGGGAGGGCGGCGTTCATGACCTGATTTCGAGCTTGTTCTAGGCTTGGGACGAGGTTACGGCATTTGGCTTAGGCGTCAGTTAACAGGCGGCGATTTTCCTGATTTTTTCTTGTTCCGGTGCGGGACGGACCGGTAACGGGCTGCAAGTCCGGTGCCGGAGTGGCGGGGTTTCGCGCCTGAAATGGCTCACGCGGGAAGGATTTGATGGCTGTCGCGCAAAGCTGTGTACCTTTTTTGTAAACGGCGTTGCCTTTTAAAAACGAATACGCTAACTCAGCCATAACGGAGACGTGGCCGAGAGGCTGAAGGCACTCGTTTGCTAAATGAGCGTACCCCCAAAAGGGTACCCAGGGTTCGAATCCCTGCGTCTCCGCCATTCACCCTTGATTTTATTATCATTTTACTCTATTGTAGCTTTCTACCCCCTCGCAAACCCCCACTTTGGAATGCGGGATCGGGCGGCATGTAGCGGTTACGCGGCGTGGTTACGCTTATCCTGATCAGCCAGGCGCTCGGCATAGTCGCGCACTTCACGGGCAAGAGCGTAGGTATAGGCGCCCTGTTTGACCTTCCGAAACTCACCGCGCTTCATGAGGCGCTGAACGGTATCATCGCTTAAGCCCGAAGTAGAGCGTCTGCGGACGCTGAGTGCAAAGCTGGCCTCTTCGATCCCTGACGAGATCGCGGAATTCAACGCCAAGCACGATTACGACCCGGAAGACCTGCAAAGGTACGCACGGGAAGACCCGGCGGGATACCTGGCCTTACAGGCTCAAATCCACGCCGAACGCACGAAGCTTGAACAGAAGATCGCGGTAAAGGCTGAGGCTGACCGCGCCGCTCAAGAGGCTTTCGTGAACGAACAGGCTGAGCGCCTGAGCCAAATCGCACCCGATCTGGCTAAAGACCCAACCATTCTGACGGCCCTTGGTGATTACCTTCCGAAGACCGGCATCCCCGCTGCGGCGCTGAAGGATGCTTCTGCGGAAGAGCTCGTAATCCTGAACAAGGCCCGTTTGTACGACGAGATGATGGCCAAGGCTGCGGCCAAACCCATTCCCGCTCCCGTACCCAAACCACAGCCCGCAAAGATCGCGCCACAAGGCAGCGGTCGTCCGGCGAGCAGTTCAACCCAACGAGCGGTCCAAGAGACCCGCAATCGGCTCGCGCAAACGCGCTCCATTGATGACGCAGCGGAGTTGATTGCCAAATTAGGATTCTAGTCTAATGGCATTCCCCACTAATACCTTCGCCACCTATGAGGCGGTTGGCAACCGCGAAGACCTGGCCAATGTGATCTATAAGATCGCCACGACCATGCGCCCGTTTCAGGAAAACATCAAAAAGGGTACCTGTAAGGCCACTTTCACCGAATGGCAGACTTCGACTCTGCGCACGCCCGTTGCCACGAACAAGAACGTTCAGGGTGACGACACGACCGCCACGGCCGCTATCACGACCCTGCGTCGTGGCAACCGCACGCAAATCTTCAAAGAAGCCGCGTCGGTCACTCGCACTCAGCAAGTCGTGGATTCTGCCGGCCGTCCGAATGAAATGTCATTCCAGGTGCTCTACAAGGGCGAAAACCTGCTGAACGATATGGAAATGTCCTTGCTGGCCAATCTCGCGGCCATCACGGGCGATGACACGACGGCGCCGCAACTTGCCGGTGCACTGGCGTGGATGTCCTCAAACGTCTCGCGCGGCGCGGGCGGTTCGTCCGGCTCCTACTCCGGGGGTCAGGGCGCGGCTACCAACGGCACGCAACGTGCTTTTACCGAAAGCCTGCTCAAGACTGTTCTAGCCTCGGCTTTCACCAATGGTGCGTCGGGTCCGAAACTGGCCCTAATGAGCGCCACGCAAAAGGGCGTCTTCTCTGGCTTCACTGGCATTGCCGATATCCGCAAGGATGCAGGCGGCGGTCAGGCTACCATCGTCGGCGCGGCTGATACCTACATCGGTGACTTCGGTCAAATCACGACGGTTCCGGTTCAGTTCGGCCTGACCCGTGACGTGCTGATCATCGACCCGTCGTATTGGGAACTGGCCTACCTGTCGCCGCTCGATACGTCACCGCTGGCCAAGACCGGTGACTCCGACCGCAAGCAACTGGTGGCAGAAGCCACGCTGATCTCGCGCAACGAGAAGGCCTCGGCCCTTATTGCTGACCTTTCCTAACCGCTCTGAGTGAGCAAACACCTTTGAGGCGGCTCCTGCGGGGGTCGCCTTTTTTCATGGAGAATTAGATGCCCGTCTTTAAAAAAGAGATCGAAACCGGCCCCCAAGAGGCTGAGCCTACTGTTCGCGTTCGCGTGACAAAGCAGGGCCACGGCAAGATCAGCACTGGCGTTCACAACGCAACTGACGGTGAGGAGTTCTTTGCCGAGGGCGAAGAGATTGACCTTCCCAAGAGCATCGCGGAGGCGCTCATGTCGGGAGAGCCGGAACACAATCACGCCGGCAGCTTCCGTCACTACGTCGATATCGCCAAGCCTGCGAAGGCCGCTTAACAATGGCTGAGGCCCATGAGTACGGATGGGTACGTTTCCCCGACCTGATAGGTGGAACGAAGCGGTGGGTGCGGTTTGAGCCTGATGGAACATGCCGTGTGAAGTACGAAACCGAAATGACGGATATCAAAGGCGCGTTGGATCATAACCACGAGGCCCGCGCGCATTCCGGCGGCAAGATGATGGGGGGCAACATGGTTCGCGCCATGTCGGTTCCCGAAGGCGTCCGCATCAAGTGGATGGTCGAAGAGGGCTGGGACTGCCAGAAGCCTGAGCATAACGACCGCCTAGTCAAGAAAATGAATGACCTGGATTACCAATACCTCCGCACAGGCGGGGGCGCGTAGCCCTGCAACAGGATGGCTCAATTCGATGACCATTGATTCATATGCCAAGGTTCAGGCGAGCATAGCCCTATGGCTGAACCGACCCGATCTTGGCGTATACATTCCCGACTTCATCGCGCTCGCTGAAAATCGTCTTAATCGTCTACTCTGCGATAATGTCAATCTGGTGAAAAAGACATCTATCACCCTGTCGAGTTCAGAGACGTGCCTGCCTGACGACTTCAACGGAATGGTGTCGCTGATCTACCCCGGCCCCTCCGGCGGCGCGCTACGTTACAAGCCCGCATCAGACTTCTTCGACCTGCGCACGACCGGTGGACCCTATCCGCAATATTTCACAATTAGCGCAGGCAACCTGTGTGTTTGGCCCGGACCAAGTGATGCCGCCACACTGACTATGCGCTACCGGACCAAGCTGGATGCGCTCAAATATGGCCCCAACTGGCTATTGGACAATCATCCGGATGCCTACGTGTTTGGCGCCCTGGTGGAGGCTTGCGGGTATGAGGAAGACCCGCGCGGCCCGCTTTGGCAGAACAAATTCAACACCATCATCGAAGAGATCAACGATCAAGCGCAGGACATCGCTTTCGGCGGGCCTCTGCAAGTCAAATCCTGCGGCGGCGAATAGGAACGTAAATGGCCATTAACAGCTACTCGACATTGCAGGATGCGATCTTGGCGTATATCGCGCGCCCCGATCTGACAGCCCGCGTCACCGACTTTATCACCCTGGCTGAGGGCACTCTGAGCGGCATTCTCCGCACCCGCCGCATGATCACAACGGATGAAGTTGTCGTTAACTCAGGGCAGGATAGAGCGGCGTTACCGGATGACCTGCTTTCCATCCTCTATATTTCCGCCCTGACAGACCGCACGAAGACCCTGACTGCGCAGCCGCCGGAATACATCGCCAAGGCCATGCGTCTCAGGCAGTCTACACCCGGTGAGCCCCTATATTACGCCGTACTAGGCTCTGACATGGCGGTCTGTCCCATCCCCTCGGCCTCAAAAACCTACCTGCTGTCCTACTACGCCAAGATACCGGCCCTGACCAATTCGGCCACCACAAACTGGCTTTTGCAGGATCACCCCGAACTGTACCTCTACACGGCACTGATGCACGCTGCGCCTTACATGGCCGATGATCAGCGCTCGCAGTTGTTTGAAAACAGCGTCGTCAAGATGGTGCAATTCCTCATCGACAACAACAAGCGGACCTCCCTTGAGGACGAAGCTTACAGCGAGTTCAAGGGCTAGTCATGGGTATTACACCGAATTATGGCTGGGATTATCCCGACAACGGCGGCGATACGGATAATTGGGGCGTATTGCTCACGACCCTTTTCGGTGAGCAGGATACTGACCTAAAGAACGTTTCTGACGTAGCGGATTCAGCTCAGGCAGATGCGACATCGGCTCTGGGGCTTGCGACCGTCGCCGCCCCGACAGGCGCGGTCATGGATTTCCTGCGCACGACTGCGCCGACCGGCTGGACCGTCCTGAATGGAACCATAGGCGATGCGTCATCTGGGGCAGATTACGCCAATGCAGCGGCTGAAACGCTTTTTACCCTGCTATGGGGACAGTTCGACGATACCCTGATGCCAATGCTGACATCGGCTGGAGGGGCGTCCTCGCGCGGCGCAGATGCGGCAACCGATTGGGCGGCTCACAAGCGCCTGACCATGACATTGCAGGCCGGCAAGTTCAGGCGCTCTTATCTGCCCGCTACAACCGGCGCCGTTGGCGCGACAGTGGCTCAGCAACTACCGGCACACACCCACGATATCCCGTTGCGGCAGACCAGTGGCGGCGGTAGTTTTGTAGCGGCATCGACGGGCGGTTCGTCTTTCACCGGCACCACAGCCTCGGCGGGCACGGGCACTGATCTTTACCCTGCTCATGGCGTCTACCTGACCTGCATTAAGCTGTAATGTATTATACGCTCGATATACCGCCGGGCGTGGTTCGGACCGGCACGGAATATAAGGCAAAGGGCAGGTTCTACAGCACTGCTCTTATGCGCTGGTACTCTGGATGGTTCGGCCCTATTGGCGGTTGGTCTGCGCATTCTACAAGCGCGGTAACGGGCTATGGCAGGGCCATCATTGCTTGGCGCGACGATGCCAAGTCGCCACACGCCGCGATAGGGACTGAGCAAAAGCTTTACGTCATGAGCCGATCTGGCGCGCTCACGGACATCACCCCTGTTGGGTTCACGACAGGCCGAGCCAACGCGGAAACAGGCGCTGGTTATGGGTCTGGTGTTTACGGGGCAGGGGTATACGGCGCAAGTTCAGGATCGTCCTACAGTGTGCTTCCGGCGTCCGTCTGGTCTCTCGATACCTATGGACAATATCTTGTCGGGGTCATGGCAGAGGACGGCATCATCTACGAATGGCAACTCGACACCGGAACGCCAGCGGCGGCAATAACCGGAGCGCCGACCGCCAATGCCCTCGTGGTCACGGCGGAACACAGCATCATGGCGCTGGGTGCGGCGGACAACCCTCGCCTTGTCATGAATAGCGACGTAAACGATGAAACCGACTGGACTGAGACTGTCACGAATTACGCGCGCCGGCAGGAATTGCAGACATCGGGGTCACTGATCTGCGGCCTGCGCATCAATGGCGGTACGCTTCTGTTTACCGATGTTGATGTGTGGTTGGCAAGCTTCATAGGTCAGCCTTTTGTATATGGCTACGAGAAGCGCGGTTCGGACTGCGGCGTCGTGTCAATTCGGGGTGCCGTAGCGGCTCAATCATCGGTCTTCTGGATGGGACAGAATGGTTTCTGGGCCTATGACGGATATGCCAGACCACTGCCGTGCGATGTTCAAAACTATGTCTTTGGCGACTTCAACAAAATCCAGGCGTCGAAGGTTCAGGCTTTCCACAATTCCAGTTTTGGCGAGGTCTGGTGGTTTTACTGTTCGGCTCAGTCCAACGAGATAAACCGTTACATCATCTATAACTATCTGGAAAACCATTGGGCCATAGGGACGAGCCTTAAGCGGCTGAGCGCTGTGGATCGCGGTGTGTTTCTTTACCCCATGATGGTGGCCCAGAACGGCATTGTGTATGATCAGGAGCGCGATTTTACGCATAGCAGTTTTACGCCAACTGCGGAGACCGGCCCGATTGAAATAGGCGACGGCGACAACCTGATCATGGTGCGCCGGGTGGTTCCCGATGAAAGCGTTCTGGGCAATGTGAGTGCGACGTTTTACACGCGCCTTTATCCGATGAGTGCTGAAACGGTGCTTGGGCCATATTCCCTGTCAGAGGACACCCCGGTTCGGATGGTCGCGCGCCAGGTGTCGGTAAAATTCACAGGTGTAAATGGCTCTGACTTCAAGATCGGCACTGTGCGCCTTGAAGGCGTTGCGACGGGAGCGACCCGATGAGCTTGCCGAAACCGAAAAAGGAATACTCGCAGACCGAGGAAAGCCAGACGCGGGCGCAAATCGACCGAATGGACCAATCCAATCGCAAGAAGGGCCAAGACGTTGAAATTGCCGGTGATGAGCGGCTGATCGTGACGGACAGCGTGACGGGAGACCGTGGCGTTATCGGTGTCGCGGCTGGTGTGGTGACGTGGACCGCCCTTTAACGCCTTGGGAACACGCTAGGCGGCTTTTGCCGTTCATGGATTGCGACGAACAGGAAGTTTACGAGCGGTTGCTTGGCAATACGGCCCATTTATGGGTCAATGAGGATTCTGCCGGCGTTACGGAAGTGACGGACGCTGGTTACCTGCATATCTGGCAATGTGGAGGCACCCTGCGGGGACTACTCCAGATGTTGTTGTCAGTGGAGGCTTTCGCGGAAGCGCTCGAATGCAAAGGCTTGATCATATCAGGCCGTCGCGGCTGGTCCCGCGTTCTCTCCAGACATGGTTACATTTTTAAAGATGGGCACACGGTGAAAACCTATGGGCGGTAAGACAAAAACCACCACGAACAGCACGACGACAAATCCGTATGCTGTTCAGCAATTCCAATCGGCCAGCGCATCCCTACCGAAGGCGTATAGCCCCGTAACTGCCGATCAGATTGATCAATACCAGAATCCGTACACCTCGTCTGTCATCGATGCCACGCTTGCCCGCTCGAACCAAAATCAGCAAATGGCGCTAAACGGCAACCAGGATCAGGCCATTCGATCCGGCGCATTTGGCGGCAGCGGGCAATCTGTAGCCGACGCTCTGACCAAGGGCCAATTCGATCTGAACAACCAGCAAACCATAGCGGGCCTTAATCAGGCAAACTACAGCCAGGCCCTTCAGACGGCGACGGGTCAGAATTCTGCTCAAAACCAATACCCACTGGCCATTCAGGCTTTGTTGGCACAAATAGCGCAGGGCACGACGCAGACCACGAACGGCACTCAGACCACAAAGGCGCCTATAGATTGGTCAGGGCTTCTTAGCGGTGTTGGTAGTGCGGCCTCTGGGGCAGCTTCGCTTATGGCGCTGTCCGATCATCGCCTGAAACATGACATCGTGCCTATCGGAGAGCGCCATGGCCGCAAGTGGTATCGGTTTAAATACCTGTGGGATGATATTGTGCATGAAGGCGTCATGGCGCAAGAAAATATGGACATTGCCATTCGCCTTCCATCCGGCTTTTACGCTGTCAATTACGGGGCTATCTAATGGGCTTGTTTGGAGGCAATAAAGAGAAGTGGCAAAAGGGCCTCAGTATCCTTGGCGCGACGTTGAAAGACGTTGGTGCTGGCCTTGGGCACGAGCAGGGCGGAAACCTGAACCAATACCAGGCTCAACAGCGCGCATTGGCCCAAAAGGCCGCTCAAGATGCCGTCTACGAGAAACTGGCTGGCGTCCTCACACCTCAAGCGCCGACTGTCGCTGGCGCTCCCGCTGACACCCAGGGCCTGAGCCCGTTCGCTGCCGCTATTCAAGGGCAGGCGCGGGGCGCGCCACAAGCCCCGACGCAACCGCAGGCGCATGGAATCTCGTGGGATCAGTTATTGCCCGTAATTACGGAGGCGCAACGGGCGGGGATTGATACCGAAGACATCGTCAAGGCCTATCAAATGGCCCATCCCACGAAGGAATACCAAGGTGTGAACCTTGGCGACGGCAATTTTGGCAGTTTCGATCCTTCGACGGGGCAAATCGCGGACCTGCGCACAGACCCATATGCCGCCAAGCGCGCCGAACTGCTTCAGGCGCAGATAGACGCACAAAGGGCATATGTCCCGCTGAGAGACGCGCAGGGCGATTATTATCAGGCCAGAGCTAAGCAGCCTTATGCGCCCCAAAGACCCGTATCCAGGCGAGTACGCGGCGGTAGTTCCGAAGCGCCCCCCTCTGGCTTTGTACTGGATTAAAAATGGCGATCAAAGAAGGCCAAACGGCCACAAACCCTCGGACCGGTGAGAAGGTCGTGTACCGCGCCGGGTCATGGCAGGCGCTTGCCGGTCCTCAACCTGTCGCCCTGTCAACACAGGAAGAGCAGCAGATGAATGCTCTCAGGGACACGGCAATAAAATCAAGCAACACTGATCAGCAGGTCCAGCGCTTTGGAAAGCTTAATGAGCAAGTTAGCACAGGTTTTGGACGGGGCGGCGGCGGCTTTAATCCGCTAAACTGGTTTAACGGCCCCAATTTACAAGCTATGGAAAGCATCACGTCCGCCCTTGCGCCCACGCAACGCGTTCCCGGCTCTGGCTCATCTTCAGATAAAGACGTTGAAATGTTCCGGAAGGGGCTGCCATCAATTGATAAATTCGGCGGAGCAAACGCCAAAATAATCGATAACCTCCATAATCAGGCGGTACAGGATCGGGCCCGCGTCTCTTTCTATGACAAATGGGTTCAACAGCATGGCACGCTAAACGGCGCGCCTGAAGCATTTCAGCAGCAACTTGATGCCATTCAGAACGCGCCAAACCCGCAGGTCGCAAGCGCCCTTGTTCGCGCTTTGACTGGCCAAGCACCCATGACATCTCCACAGGCCGCACCGGCGACCACTCCTCGTGTTCAGCCGCCCAAGAAGGCGTCTACAAAGCTTGTATATGACCCCGCAACTGGTGATTTCAAATAATGCCGACGACCGTTCAAGGGCCTGATGGACAAGAATTTGAGTTTCCAGACGGCACGCCTCCCGACGTCATGAAGTCCGCTATGCGTAAGCATTATGGCCCGCCAGCCATGCCGGCTCCTGCTCGTAACGCTCCATCTTCTCAATCCACGCCTCAGTCCGTGCAGCCTCCAAGGGCCCGTAGTGCTGGCGATGAATTCATGGCCGCTATTTCTCGCCCGTCAAAAACCATGAGGGGCCAGCAATTTAGCGCACTAGCAGCGGGGGAAGGCCGGTATTGACCTAATCGGAGACCTCACAAATGCGGCTGGCGCTGCCATCGGGAGCGGCTGGTACAACTTGACTGGTGGCAAGTCCGTTACCGGCAAAGGCAATGCGCCTATTGAGGTTCAGACCCAGAATGGCCGAAAGGTATACCGCTTCAATGGCGCTGGCCCCTGGTCACCGGTTCCGACCGACGCCAGCGGAAAGCCCGATCTTGCGGCTATCTCACAGATTAAGCGGCCCATGATTACTGAACGCGCCACGCAAGATCGTCTGGGCAATGCAACTGCGCAAGCCCTGACTTTTGCTGTTCCCGGCGGCGGTTCGTCAGGCGCACGCAAGGTGGTGGGTGAGGGCGTTGGCCTCGCTGAGGGCTTGGCTAAAACGCCGTTTCGCCCCATTGTCAGGGTAGCCAATAAGGCCACCGGCGGCAAGTTGCTTGACCCTGTCTATCAGGCCAAGCAGACCCTCGCGGCGGCAATTAAGCGTGACGGCGGATCGCCTGAGCAGGTGGCGCAAATCGTCAATGAGTGGCAGGCCACGGGGGCATCAAGCCCTTCCCTGCTGGATGCCGTCTCAAAACTGCCAACTGGTGGTCAGGCAACCCTTGCTGAGGTTCGCGGCGCGGCCATGAACAGTCCTGTCGCGCGCGGAACGGCAAAGGCATATCGCAATAATATCGAGGCCAATCTACAGGACAATGCACAAAACCTGACCGACCGGCTGCACCCAGATATGCGCACGACGCAGCAATTTGTTGACGATACCAAGGCACTTCGCTCTCGCAACGCGGAATCGCTATACCGTGATGATTACGCGACACAGCTTCCGGTCAATAAGGAGACGCTGACTGGCCTTTCAGATGCGCCGGGGAGGTCTGCCCTTGCTCGCTCTCGCGCCTCCGCTGTGGCAAACGGGCGCTGGGATCAAGTGGCGGAAATCGACCAGCTATTACAGGCGCAAAAAGGCCCTGTTGATTGGACGAGTCGTGGCCCGCAATTCAATGTCCTAGATGCCTTGACCGGCAAGGCGGCTGAAAGACTACCGGAAGTTCCTACGGTAAGCGGCGGCACGCTTGACCGCGCCCGTATCCAGACGATCACGCCCGCACCGCAAAACTGAATAAACCGCATACCAAAAACTAACACACAGGCCTCGCTCTCACAAGCGGGGCCTTTTTCATGGAAGCTCTATGTCAAAGTTTAACGCCTATCGAAATGCTGAGTTTGTGCGTTCATATGTCTGGCCAATGGGAACAGACCTGTCTGGGTATACCGGTATTTTTCGCATCTACGATGCTCTTGGCGGCACCATTCTGCTGAGCGTTACTCTGACACCAAACGAGAACAACAGCCGTCTGATCATCACAGACAACGCCTTTTCGGTTGACATTGAGGCTGTGGACGTTGCGGCGCTTGGTGTGGATAGTGACCCGACGCAACCGAAAGTCATGTACTTCGATTTCGTCATCTTCACGCCTGACAACGAAACACGCAAGATAGACGGCGGTCCATTCCTGTCGTGGCCCTGGGGCTCCGATGTTAAGGATGAGTGCTGCGAAATAACCGTCAATCTGTGCTGCGGTGAAACGACCCTGCAAGTCGTGCCGTATCTGACATCAGAGGCTGTGCTCAAGACCGGCGGAACGATGACGGGACCGCTTGAACTTTATGGCGACCCGCAAGGCCCACTAGAGGCCGTGCCGCTCCAGTATCTGGATGATCGCGTCGGCCCACTTGGATCTACTGACACCATCGTCATCCTGAACTGGGGTCAGTCAAACGCTACTATTCTGGCCACAGGCAACGACCAGACGCTGATTCCGGTCAACACCTATTACATCTATTACGGCATGACGGCACCAGCTCTATTCACTTCATGGAGCGCCGCGCCATTCAGTAACAAGGCGCAGGCGGGGCTTCAATTTGCCTATCAATACCGCGAGGCCCACAATATCCCGGCATCACAGCCAATCCTCGTCCTGATCAACTCCCTTGGTGGCGAAACGCTGGCGGCATGGGTGGCGAGTGGCAGGGCCTCGGCCCGCTACGTTGAGTTGCTGGATATTGTCTCGAAGTCCAGCCTGACGCGCCCCGTTGATGTGGTGTACGGACTTCAGGGAGAACGCGATTCCACGACCGAGGACACGGGGTACAGCACCACGACGCAATGGAATGACGGCTATGACGCGCTTCAGGCCCAGTGGACGTATGACGATATTGTCGGCCCCGACACGCAATATCTTCATGCCGAAATGGGTCAATGGTTCGACGGCCCGGCAGAAACCAGTACCGGGGGTATGAAGGTTCGGGAATGGCTGCGTCGTTCAAACGGTAACCGGGCCATCGTGTCATCGGCCGGTCTGATACGTGAGCCTGGCTCCGCAAACACCGCGCACTACAGCGGGGCAGCCAAAGACGAAATGGGCCGACGCGCGGCGGCCGCTATTTTCAGCCCCATGAACTTTGGGCGCCCGATCGGCGTTCAATCCGCAGTCAGCGAATATATGGAACCGGAGGTCATTACACCGCCTTTAAAATATGCCGGATTTACGATCGGGTCCGCCACAATCAACTCAGGCGGCACTGGGTATACGGTGTCTGATGTGTTAACTCTGGTCGGGGGCACTTACGGAAACCCGGACATAGAAACGCCTGGAACCTTGACAGTCACGAGTGTGAGCGGGGGGGTGATTACCGGGGTTACCAACAACGCCGATGGGCGGTATCAAGCATTGCCGGCCATCACCGGCGCGACGGTTACGGGTGGTTCGGGCGCCGGGGCAACATTCGATCTTACGGCGGGTACGCCGTCCACTCCAGTTGACGTGTTTCTCGGCACCGATAACTTGCGCGGCGCAGGGGGCATTAACGTTTCCGCTTCGACACGCCTGTTCCTACCTAATGCGGCGCCTATTTTGAGCGCGGTGGACCTTCCCACCGTTTGCACTTCCACGACGAACGGAACACCTCGCCTCTTGTCCCGCCAGGCCATTCAGAGCGTTTACGGCGGCTCTACTACGGGTCAGGTAAGCGCGCCCCAATATGACGACGGGACCGGCTCAGCCAATTATTACTACGTTGATTTGACGGACGGAACGTACCAAATCACATCGGAAAGCGGTCTTTACAAGGTGTGCGTAACGGGCGGCCGATTCCTGAATCTGACCGCCGCAGCCGATTATACGCTGCAGCCGATTGATTACGAAAATACCATTATTCGGGCCGCCTCGAACCATATCAAGATTGCGGACGCCCCCACGATCGGCGCCAGGGTTCATGTCTATGTCAATTCTGTTTCGACTCAAAGCGTCACTATCGAAACGGTCTCCGGCGATAATATCCGTATTGAGGGGCCGATCGGAACGGCGGCAAACGCCTATGTTACGACCCTCGCGCTTGACGCCGCAGGCCGTGAAGTCGAATTGGTCTATAACGGAACGTGGGCTGTTGCATCGGATAACGCGGATCTATACGACGGTTACACAGACGGCGGTTCGATCACGGCACAGACGTTCGATTTCACGAATGCGCGGGGCAAGCGCTATTCCTGCGCGGCGGGCGCCTACCTGTTTCCGTCACCGAACGCCCTTGATAAGGGGGCGGTCATGCTATACGCCGCCGGGGCTATCACGATTGGCATGGATAATGGCGTCGGCTCTATGGTTGACCCGCGTACAGGCGCCACCATTGTTTATCCCGCAACCGTAAGCGTCCCGGCTGGCAAGTGGGTTGAGGTCTACAAGGTTTCTGCGGCGCTTCTTGGTATCCGCAATCCGATATCCTGCATGACAAGCTGAACCATCTTCGCCTTGCGTTCGGCATTGAGCTTGTGGAGCCGGAAAACTTGCGATCCGGTGTAATCGCCTTTTCTGGCGGAACAGGCAAGGATAATCCACCGCCTCCGCCAGGTGGAGCATAACTCTGTGGATTGGGGTTTGTTCTACGGGGCGCTCGCCCTGCTGACGTTTTTCCTCTCGATATTGTCAGGATCGGGTGGTCTGCAAAAGATCGCCTTTATCCTGATCGTGTCGTGCGGTGTCTCGAATGTCATCTATGGCGCCTTCACGCCTCCGGTCTTATGCCGCTGGAATGCGCTTGTTGATCTTTCCCAACTAGTCCTTGTTGCCGGCGTCTTCAACTGCCACCCGAAAACCACCCTCATTAAATGGCCAATGGTTCTTAGCTACATCGCCATGCTCACCTGTCACTTCGCGTTTTTGAAATGGCACAGCACCTTTTTCACTGAATATTACCTGACCTTAAACGTGCTGTTCCTGTTTCAGTTGGCGATAGTGTCGGGCTGGAGCATACGGCATGTCTGGAGGCGATTTGGAGGCTTACATATGCTTGGGCATATTGGTCATTGGCGCACTCATCGGATTGGTGGTGCTAAATGAGCGAGGGGCGAGATTCCGCATACGGTGGCGTTCCAAGCGTAGACGTGATGTGGCTGATGATTAGCCAGTTGAAAGATGAGTGCGAAGATATCAAGTCAGATAATGAGCGATTGAAAAAGCGCGTCAATGATCTGGAATCCTTCAAGTGGTGGGTGATGGGCGTCGGTGCTGCTATAGCGGCGCTTTGTACGTTCTTCGCCGATCAGATAAAAATTATGCTCGGCCTAAAGGGTGCATAGACCATCTCTCCACTATACTGAGTTCAACCCGTCAGAAATCAACGAGCCATCCATTCAGAAAACGCCACAATGGATCGTCGCACCCAAGCGAACGGCCTTGGAAAACTGGGCAGAAGGTCGCTATTCATCCATGCCATGTTAAAGGCAAATCCAATGAGCATGAGTGATATTAGTATGAACGTTTCCATCTCTCCACTATACCTGAACGGTGGGGAAAGGCAAGGAATCCGTTGCTTTTGAATGGGGAATAGGGTAGGGTTTGCGGGTGATCGGTGGCGCGTCCATGGTGGCGTTTTGGGAGGTTCGAACCCTCCGTCGTGCGATCTGGTAATTTCGTCTGCAGCGAACAATCCGGCCCGATCACATTCTCCCCCCGCAGAGCCTCAGACTTCATGTGCCGTCTTTCCGGCTGTCACCCCGTCCATTTCTGGACACCCTGACAAAGGGCTGATCGAGCGGGGTTCCCCATTGGCTCGGACGCCATTCACTGGCGAAACTTGGTGGAGCCCTTTTTATAGACGGCCCCAGTGAAACCATGCTGACTCAGCAAGCGGAACAATCTCTATACCCCATATGCAGAGACAAGGCAAGGGAATCGGCTCAGGTTTCCAGCCTCGCGGCCCAATCGTCCATCAGCTTCCGCCGCCGCTCCAGTGCATCACCGCGCCGGTAAGCCTGTTCCGCTTTATCCCCAACCACATGGCCAAGCGCCGCCTCTGCGATCTCACGCGGGTGGTCTGTCTCGTCCCCCCGCCCAATCCCTGAATGTGGATCTAAACCCGTGAACCGTTGCGCCCATTCCCATCTTGCCGCGCAGACATTCCAGCATCGCCATGTTCGACAGGTGGCCGTCACCAGCCCGGCCGGGGAAGGCGTATTCAGATACAGGTCGAGGATCGTTTCTTCTTCCTCACGGACCAGCTTGTCCTTTTCGCGCAGGGCCACGACCTTGCGGAGGATTTGACATCGAACCCTTCGCCTTTGGTTTCGTCGTATACCTCTTTGATATCGCCCATGATTTGGGTCTTATCCTCTTCCAGTCTCTCAACCCGATCGATGATGGTGCGCAGGCGCGTCTGGGCG